>JASGGG010000104.1:0-10026 GCA_047605165.1 Nocardioidaceae bacterium | reverse complement strand
ACGTCGAGGCCGAGCGTGAGGTGATCCTCGACGAGATCGCCATGCACGACGACGACCCCGACGATGTGGTCGGCAACCTGTTCGCGGCCCATGCCTACGGCGACTCCGCCCTTGGGCGCCCGATCGCCGGCAACCCCGACACGATCGCGTCGCTGACCCGCGCGCAGATCGCCCGCTACTACCGTGCCCACTACCGGCCCGAGAACATCGTGATCGCCGTCGCCGGCAACCTCGACCATGCCACCGTCGTTCGCCGGGTGCGCAAGGCGTTCGCCGGATTCCTCGCCGAACCGGGCACTCGCCCGTCCCCGCCCCGCCGCGTCGGCCGGTTCAAGAAAGCCAAGCCTGGGACGGTGCACGCGGGGCGGCAGTTCGAGCAGGTGAATCTGCTGCTCGGGTACGACGGGCTGGTGCGGACCGACGACCGCCGCTATGCGCTCGGCGTGCTCAACGCGGCGCTGGGCGGCGGCCCCTCCTCGCGGCTCTTCCAAGAGGTACGCGAGCACCGCGGGCTGGCGTACTCGGTCTATTCCTTCGCCTCCCACTACACCGACGCCGGCACCTTCGGCGTCGCGGCGGGCTGCCTGCCCGCCAAGGTCGACGAGACGCTCGCGGTCATCCGCGCCGAGCTCGGCAAGCTGGTCGCCGACGGCATCACCGGTGAGGAGCTGGTCCGCGGCAAGGGCCAGTTGCGCGGGGGCCTGGTGCTCTCGCTGGAGGACAGCGCGGCGAGGATGTCCCGCATCGCCAAGGCCGAGCTGCTCTACGACGAGCTGCCCAGCCTCGACGAGGTGATCGGCCGCATCGACGCGGTCACCCTCGACGACGTCCACGCGATCGCCCGGGAGGTGCTCAGCCGTCCCGAGACGCTCGCGGTCGTCGGGCCGCAGTGAGCCGGGCGGATGCATCGTCGGTGGAGAGGCTGACGGGGGGCCTGATCTGGCGGCGCCGCCTGCTGAGCGAGCCGCTACGGTAATCCCGTGACGGAACGGATCAGGGTCGGGGTGCTCGGCGCTCGCGGCAAGGTGGGCTCGGAGGTCTGCCGAGGTGTCGCGGCGACGGACGATCTGGAGCTGGTGTCCGAGGTCGATGCCGGCGACGACATCGAGGCGTTGGTGACTTCGGGCGCGCAGGTCGTGGTGGACTTCACCGCGCCATCGGTGGTGATGGGCAACCTGGAGTTCCTGATCGGCCACGGCATCCATGCGGTCGTGGGCACGACCGGGTTCGACGACGAGCGGCTGGCCCAGGTCGAGCGGTGGCTGGCCGCCTCGCCTTCGACCGGCGTACTCATCGCCCCCAACTTCTCCATCGGCGCGATCTTGATGATGCGGTTCGCGGCCGAGGCGGCGCCCTACTTCGAGAGCGTCGAGATCGTCGAGCTGCACCACCCCACCAAGGCCGACGCGCCCAGCGGTACCGCAACCCGTACCGCCCACCTGATCGCCGAAGCACGCAAGGTCACAGGCTCGGCACCGATGCCCGACGCCACCACCACGTCGCTGCCGGGCGCCCGCGGCGCCGACGTCGAGGGCGTACGCACGCACAGCGTTCGGGTCCGGGGCCTGGTCGCGCATCAGGAGGTGCTGCTCGGCGGGCCGGGGGAGACGTTAACCATCCGGCACGACTCGCTGGACCGGGTGTCGTTCGTGGAGGGTGTGCTGCTCGGAGTGCGGTCGATCGCGGCGCGGCCCGGGCTCACTGTCGGCCTCGAGCACCTGCTCTGATGCGGGACAAGCTGTCGGTCGGCCTGCTGATGGCCGTGCTGATCTTCTACTGCATCATCGTGACCACCAAGGCCGTCACGCTGTTCCAGCAGGGCGGACTGGTGCCGGTGCTGTTCGGTATCGCGTTACTGATCACCGCTCTGTTCGCGATCGGGCTGTCGTTGCGGGAGATCCGGTTCGGTCGTCAGCTGGCCGCGCTGGGCCGGGAGCTTGCTGCCGAGGGCGGCCTGCCGCCGGTCGACGAGCTGCCCCGCAAGCCCTCAGGACGCGTCGACCGCGCCGCCGCCGATGAGGTCTTCGAGCGCTATCGCGCCGAGACGGAGGCCCACCCGGACGACTGGCGCAGCTGGTTCCGCCTGGCGCTGGCCTACGACGACGCGGGCGACCGCAAGCGAGCCCGAGCCGCCGCCCGCCACGCGATCGCCCTTCGCTGGTAACCGTGTGCTGGATTGTGGCCGATCGCGACGGACTGAGCCGGTTTGTGGCCGATGGCGACAGCGGATCCGGGCGAAACCTTGTCGGCATCGGCCACAATGCGGCCCGCCGCGCCCCGGAGTCAGGCCGGGTCAGAGCAGCCGCAGCAGAGCCGCGGCGCCAGCCGCGACCACGACGACCACGATGAACGGCGCACGTAACAGCAGCGCGACCACCGCAGCACCCAGCCCTACCGCGCGGGCATCGACCACGAGGTGGTGCTCGTCGGTGAAGATCTGCACCGCGATGAGGGCGGAGAGCAACGCGACCGGGACCAGGTCGGCGATCTTGGCGACGACCGGCCTTTCCAGTGTCGTACGCGGCACGGACAACCCCGCGAGCTTGAGCAGATAGCAGCCGGTGCCAGCGACGAGGATCGCTGCCCACATCATCGGCGCTCACCGCCCCTGGTCGTGAGTACGCCGGCGAGCAGGGCGACCGCCGCCGAGGCGATGATCGGCACACCGGCCGCGGTGAACGGCACCAGACCGAGCGCCAGCGCGACTGCCGCGACGGCCACGATCTGGTTCAGAGCCCTTGCCGACAGGCCGTGCCCGCGCGACCTCCCGGGGATGCGCCGCTCGGGAGGAGAGCGCATGTCAGCGGAATCTCCGAGCCCGGTACCCAGGCGCGGCCAGAGCAGTGCCAAGAACGCGCCCCCGACGGCCGCGTCCAGGCCGTACGCGCGTGGGTCGCCGAGCGCATCGCCGGCCAGCGCGCCGATGAGCGTGGCGAGGTTCCAGAGTACGAACACCGAGATCCCGGTCGCCAGGAACCCGACCCGAGCCGCCGCCGTGGACTCGCGGTTGACCGACATCGCGGTCGACTCGTCGATGGTCAACTGCGCGGCGACAGCCCTGCGCCAGCCGCGCCAGTCGAGCAGAGGAGCGAGCCGCAGACCATAGAGGGTGTTGCGGGTGCCCAGAAGCAGCGCGGTCACCGCTCCGCTCATCGGCGCGCCACCGGCGGCAACGACTCCGACCAGGGCGAACTGGGAGGCTCCGGTGAACACCAGCAGCGACAACGCACACGACTGGAGCACCGAGAGTCCGGAGGCGACCGCGATCGCCCCGAACGACACCCCGTACGCGCCGGTCGCGATCCCCACCGCAATCCCGTCGCCGAGGATCGACCGTCGTACCGCTGGGTCGGGGGCTGGCTGGTCGGTCACCTGCGCAACATATCGACCGGGACCGGGCCGTCGTGGTTCACCGCTGGATTGTGGCCGACGGCGACAGCAGATCCGGCGGAAACGTGGTCGGCATCGGCCACAAGCCGGCAGAAACTGTCACGATCGGCCACAATCCGGCTCCGGCGGGTCGAAGGGGCGGTGGCTACAGGCCGGTGTGGAGGCGGATCTGCTTGACGAGGGTGGTGCCGTCACCGTGCAGGTCGAGCTCCCGGTGGGCGCCGTCGGGAGCGAAGCCGGCTCCGGTGAGGAACGCGCGGCGAGCGTCGTCGGTGCTGGCCAGCCAGACGCGAGCGGTACTGAAGTGGTCGGCGCGCAACGTGTCGATCGCCGCGTGTACGAGCCGGGAGCCGTGGCCGGCGCGCTGGTGGTCGGGATGCACAGTCAGCTCGGTGAGCTCGCCGTCGGCGACCGGGTCGGCGTCCGGGTCCGGGCTGGGCATGGTGAGAACGAAACCGCGTACGCTGGCGCGCTCCAGGGCGACCAGGATCCGGTTGCGGGCATCGGTCGTCCGTGCCAGTGAGGCCTGCCACGACCCGGTGAGCGCCTCGGTGTCCAGATCGGCGACCGGCAGCAGCTCGGCGTACTCGACCTGCCAGGCCGCTGTCTGCACGGCCGCGATCTGGGCGGCATCGTCGGGCCAGCCGACCCGAACCGAGACGTCAGCAGTGGGGGAGCTCATGAGCGCCATTGTTCCAGCTTGCCTAAGTGGAGTAAGACACTATGATTAATGACATGTTGCGGCCCCCTGACTTCTTCCTGATCGGCGCACCGAAGGCGGGGACGAGCGCCCTCCACGCCGCGCTGGCTCGTCACCCCGAGCTGTACCTCTCGCCGGTCAAGGAGCCGAAGTACTACATGTGCGGCGACTCGCCGCCGCCGGCGTACAAGGGCCCTGGCGACGCGCACAGCAACCAGGAGTGGATCTGGCAGCGGGATCGCTACCTCGCGCTCTTCGATGAGGCTCCGAGCGCCGCCCTCACCGGTGAGAGCACTCCCTTCTATCTCTACAACCGGGACGCCCGGCGCCGGATCGCTGTGGACGCACCCGAGGCGAAGCTGATCGCGGTGCTCCGCGATCCGGTAGATCGGGCGTACTCCAACTGGATGCACCTGTGGATGGACGGGCTCGAGCCGATTCCCGACCTGGTCGAGGCGGTCCGATTCGAGCAGGAGCGCATCGACGCCGGCTGGGCGCCGTTCTGGCACTACCGGGGTCTGGGCATGTACGGCCGTCAGGTCGCGGACCTGCTCGACCACTTCCCGCGCGAGCAGGTCCTGCTGGTGCGCTACAAGGACCTCGTCGACCACGCCCAGGTCACCCTCGATCGGGTCTGCCGGTTCCTCGGCGTCGGCGAGGCCCAGGTCTCCGCGGTCCCCAACGACAACTCACGCCCGTTCGTCGCGCCGGGACTGCGCACCAGAGTGCTCGGCCCGGTGATCCGCGCGGGTGCGAAAGCCGGTGCGCATTTGCCGCCACAGGTGTGGCGTGCGGCGAGCAAGCCGCTGATCGCGGGTCTGCACAGCTCGGGCAGCACGGCCCGGCCGACGCTGTCCGCGGCGGAGCGTGAGATCTTGCTCGGCCCGCATCGGGAGGACATCGCGCTGCTGGAGCAGGTGACGGGGGAGTCGTACGCCGACTGGCTCGATCTGGACCGCGAGGGCGCGACCTTCGCGTCCCGTAAGCAGCCGGAGAACGAGCAGCCAGGGGAGCAGGCGGGGAAAGTCAGCCGCTGACCGACGTCAGCAGGTCGTGGGCGCCGTCGGGCCGGGCGGCTTCGAAGTAGAAGCGGGTACGCCCGTCGGGCAGTGGTACGGCGGTGGCATACCGCAGCGCTCCGTCGGAATGAGGCGACCTGGCGACCGGTTCCTCCTCGAGCGCGCGGAGTCCGGAGCGGCCGCCGATCGCAACGCCGGTGACCTCGAACCAGTTGTCTTCGGCGGTCGCGCGCCCGTCGTACAAGACGGTCGTGGACTCCGGTGAGTCCTCGAGCACCGCGGTGACTCGGGCACCGCGGGCGTCCCAGGTGCCGGGAGTCGGCGCGAGCACGGTGCCCTGCCACTGCCAGGTCAGGCCGTCGGTGCTGGTGGCGTACGCGGTCGTCATCCGGTCCTCGGCTCCCGCGACGTCGAGCGGGTGCACGCAGACCCACATCTGCCAGTCCCTGAAACCGTCACCGGAGCCGGGCAGGATGACCGGGTCCTTGACCGCGACGTCGGGGAAATCCAGGACGACCCGTCGCTGGCCGTGGGGGAGTTGCTCGACGGTGTCGGCATCGAGCGCCTCGATCCACCAGTGCTTCGAGCCGGGAGTCGCACAGGAGAGGTAGAGCCGCCAGCCCCCCTCGGGCCGTGGCACCACGACGGGGCGTTCGAACGACTCGGCGCCGAAGCTGTCGCGGAACACCTCACAGACCGTCGTGAAGCGTACGCCGTCAGGGCTGGAGGCGACGACGGTCGAGACCCCGCGGCCCTCGGTCAGCGGGCGGCGTACCCGGTAGGTCAGGTAGAACGTGCCGTCGACCAGTACGGCGCTCGGGGCGCCGGACCAGTTGCCGGGCCCGGCGCCGGGGGCGGGCACGACCACGGTGGCGTCGTCGGTACGGGGCAGGGGGAGGGTCTGCACGAGCATGAAGCAAAGTCTAGTCGATGAATGCACATTGGCTGCGCAGAACCGCTGAGTGGAATGGCTGGTCGAGCGGTGAGGGGCCCGTATCGAGGCCAGGATGCTGGTGTCGGCGGCCGCACTGCCAGGTCGCCCGGCGCCAGGTCGCCCGGTGCTAGGTTGACCAGGTGCAGCAGTACCTCGACCTCCTGACTCGCATCCTCGCCGAGGGCGTCGACAAGGGCGACCGCACCGGCACCGGTACCCGCAGCGTCTTCGGCCACCAGATGAGGTTCGACCTGACCGAGGGCTTTCCTCTGGTCACGACCAAGAAGATCCATACCCGATCGGTGTTCGCGGAGTTGTTGTGGTTTCTGCGCGGGGACACCAACGTCAAGTGGCTGCAGGACCGCGGCGTCACGATCTGGGACGAGTGGGCCGACGAGAGCGGCGATCTCGGGCCGGTGTACGGCTACCAGTGGCGCTCGTGGCCGACGCCCGACGGCGGTCACGTCGACCAGATCGGGCAGGTCGTCGAGGCGATCCGCCGCGATCCGGACTCGCGTCGGCACCTCGTGTCGGCGTGGAACGTCGCCGACATCGGCCGGATGGCGCTGGCGCCGTGCCATGCGTTGTTCCAGTTCTACGTCGCCCCGCAGGATGACGGGCCGGCCCGGCTGAGCTGCCAGCTCTACCAGCGCTCCGCCGACGTGTTCCTCGGCGTCCCGTTCAACATCGCGTCGTACGCCCTGCTGACCCACATGGTCGCGCAGGTCACCGGGCTCGAGGTCGGCGAGTTCGTGCACACGCTGGGCGATGCGCACCTCTACTCCAACCACCTCGAGCAGGCCCGGCTGCAGCTGACCCGGGAGCCGCGGCCGCTGCCGACGCTGTGGCTCGACCCCGCCGTCACCGACCTCGACGCGTTCGACTTGGAGCACATCGAGGTTCAGGGGTACGACCCGCATCCCCTGATCAAGGCTCCGATCGCGGTATGAGCCCAGGTATGAGCCCAGCATGAGCGGTGGGGCTGCCGCGCCGGAGCCGCCGATGGTGCTGGTGGCCGCCGTCGCCGAGAACGGCGTGATCGGCCGAGCCGGGACGATCCCGTGGCAGCTTCCCGAGGACCTGCGGCACTTCCGCCGCACGACGATGGGCCACGCGATCATCATGGGCCGTGCCACCTACGAGGCGATGGGCGCGCTGCCCGGCCGGACCAGCATCGTGCTCACCCGCGACCCGGCCTTCGCCGCCGCCGACGCCATCGTCGTACCCACTCTGGCGGACGCCCTCGCCGCAGCCGGCCGCAGCCACCCGCACCAGCCCGCGATGGTGGTCGGTGGCGCCCAGATCTACCGGCTCGCGCTCGAGGCCGGTGCCCGAACCCAGGTCCTGAGTGAGGTGCACCTGTCGCCCGAGGGCGACACGTACTACCCCGACTTCGATCGCTCCCAGTGGCGCGAGACCACGCGCGAGCCGCACGAGGGCTTCGACGTGGTGCGGTTGGAACGCGTGCTTGGCTAGGCACATGGACCTTCGCATCTTCACCGAGCCACAGCAGGGCGCCAGCTACGACGACCTCCTCACGCTGGCGCTCGAGGCCGAGCGGCTCGGGTTCTCCGCGTTCTTCCGCTCTGACCACTACCTGACAATGGGCGGTGACGGGCTGCCCGGTCCCAGTGACGCCTGGATCACCCTGGCCGGTCTGGCTCGCGACACACGCACTATCCGGCTCGGCACCCTGATGACCTCGGCGACGTTCCGACACCCTGGACCGCTTGCGATCGCCGTGGCCGGCGTCGACCAGATGAGTGGTGGCCGGGTCGAGCTCGGCTTGGGTGCCGGCTGGTTCGAGGCGGAGCACCAGGCGTACGGCATTCCGTTCCCGCCTACCGTCGACCGGTTCGACGTTCTCGAGGAGCAGCTCGCGATCATCACCGGCCTGTGGGGTACGCCGGTCGGCGAGTCGTTCGCGTACGCCGGCAAGCACTTCACCCTGGCCGACAGCCCCGCGCTGCCCAAACCCGCGCAGTCGCCGCGGCCCCCGATCATCGTCGGCGGGCACGGCAAGCGGCGTACGCCTGACCTGGCCGTGCGATACGCCGACGAGTTCAACACCACCTTCTCCGGGTTCGAGCTGGCGGCTGCCGAGTTCGCGCGCGTACGCCAGGCCTGCGAGAGCGCTGGACGAGACCCGCGCAGCCTGACGCTCTCGTCCGCAGTGTGCGTGTGCATCGGAGCCGACCAGGCAGAGTTCGAGCGCCGTGCCGCCGCGATCGGTCGCGAGCCCGGCGAACTCCTGTCAGCCGAGCGCGGCACTGTTGCTGGGACCCCTGAGCAGGCTCGCGAGAGGCTTCAGGCGTACGCCGACGCCGGCGTCAGCCGGATCTATCTCCAGGTGCTCGACCTGCACGACCTCGACCATCTCGCGCTCATCGCCGAGGTCCTCGGCCGGTAGCGAGCATCCCGCGACCGACGCAACAAGATCGTGGAAGCCTGCGGGCACATACTGCCCGGAAACTTCCACGATCCTCACTCGGACGACCTCTCGACCAGCGTTGCAGGGCCGCCGCTCTCCCATCTGGCCTGGCCGTCGCACACCCGCGGTGCCGCTCGCGTTCGCGCGTCTTCGCCAACACGGCCTAGCACCGCCGTGCCGATCGGGACCGATAGCCTTGGAGTCATGACTGGCGTTGCTGCTCCGTTCGGGCGGGTTCTCACCGCGATGGTGACCGCGTTCCACGACGACGGGTCGGTGGACCTCTACGGCACCGCCGCCGTCGCGAACCACCTGGTAGAACAGGGCAACGACGGCCTGGTTGTCTCCGGCACGACCGGAGAGGCGCCGACCACGACGACCGAGGAGGACGGCAAGATCCTCGCCGCGGTCATCGACGCGGTCGGCGACCGGGCCACCGTCGTCGCCGGAGTCGGCACCAACAACACCGCGCACTCGGTCGAGCTGATCGCGCAGGCGGAAAAGCTCGGCGCCGACGGCGCCCTGCTGGTCACCCCGTACTACAACAAGCCCACCCAGGACGGTCTGTTCGCCCACTTCACGACGGTCGCCGCGGCCAGTGGTCTCCCGGTGATGCTGTACGACATCCCAGGCCGCTCGGGCATCGCGATCGCACCCGAGACGTACGCCCGCCTCGTCGCCGCCGACGAGCGGTTCGTGGCGATCAAGGACGCCGTCGGGGACATCTACCGTGGCGTCCGGATCATGCAGGACACGGGGCTGGCGCTCTACTCCGGCGACGACGTACTCAACCTCGCCTGGCTCACCCACGGTGCCGCCGGCGTCGTCTCGGTCGTCGCGCACGTCGCCGCGCGTGAGTACGCCGACATGGTCGCGGCCGTGGACCGCAACGACCTGCCCGCCGCACTCGACATCTATCGCCGGCTGGTGCCGCTGGTCGAGATCGTGATGCAGCGGGTCCAGGGCGCGATGACCGCGAAGGCCGCGATGGAGATCTTGCGCGTGTTGCCCAACCGCACCATGCGGTTGCCGCTGGTCTCCGCCGACGATTCGCTGGTGGCGGAACTGCGCGCTGAGATGGTGGCGCTGGGCAAACTGCCGGGCAAGCTCTCGGGCGAGGTCGTCGCATGACGCACTTCCACCCGGAGCTGCAGACGCCCGAGCCGCTGGCGAACGGAGGGCTGCGGATCACACCGCTCGGCGGCCTGGGCGAAGTCGGGCGCAACATGACGGTCTTCGAGTACGAGGGCCGGCTGCTGCTGGTCGACTGCGGCGTGCTCTTCCCCGACGAGCACCAGCCCGGTGTCGACCTGATCCTGCCCGACTTCGACTCGATCCGGGACCGGCTCGACCAGGTCGAGGCGCTCGTGCTCACCCACGGCCACGAGGACCACATCGGGGCGACCCCGTACCTGTTGCGTGAGCGCGGCGACATCCCGTTGGTCGGCAGCAAGCTCACGCTCGCGTTGCTGCGCAGCAAACTGCAGGAGCACCGCCTCAAGGAGGCCGCCCAGCACGTCGTGGTCGAGGGAGATCGGATCAGCTTCGGGCC
>JASGGG010000103.1:0-10108 GCA_047605165.1 Nocardioidaceae bacterium | reverse complement strand
CGGCGAACCGGCCGCCGGCGAACCGGCCGCCGGCGAACCGGCCGCCGGCGAACCGACAGTCGGCGCGCACGAGCTGGACCGGCTCCGCAGCCGGATCGAGCAGCTCGAGGCGGAGCTGGCCAGCCGCCGCCGTGAGCCCGCGGCGCGAGAGGTTCAGTCCATGCGTGCCCGGCTGCTGCTCGACACGGTGATCGACGCGGCCCAGGGTTTGCGACGGGAACTCGCCCTACCGGTCCACGACTTGCTGCCGGTGGATCTCGTGGCGGCCGACGTCGCGGTGGATGGAGAGCGAACGTCTTCGGGGCACGGGTCGCTGGCGATCGACGATCCGGCGCTGCTCGACCAGTTGCTGCGGATTCCTCGTACTCATCTGGTCATCGACGGCTACAACGTGACGATGTCGGCCTGGCCGCGCTCCGCGCTGGATCGCCAGCGCGAGCTGCTGGTCTCCCAGCTCGGACCGCTCGCTGCCCGCACCGGCGCGGCAGTGACGGTGGTCTTCGATGCCGCAGAGACCCGAGAGCGGCCGTTCGTGACCACGCCACGCGGAGTGCGCGTGTTGTTCAGCCCCTACGGCACGATTGCCGACGACGTGATCCGCGACCTCGTCGATGCCGAGCCCAACGGGAGGCCGCTGCTGGTAGTCACCAGCGACCAGGCGGTGGTTCGTGACGTGGTCGCGCAGGGTGCACGGGCCGTCGCCTCGGCGGGGCTGGTGCGGTTGCTGGCTCGGTAGGGGTCTCGATACGCACTCGCCGCCTCGGGTCCGGTCGGCGTCTCGATACACCCGGCTCGTTCCTCGCCGGGCACTCGACGACCGAACGTGGCTCGATACGCCCTCGGCCAGTGCCTCGGGCACGCGACCATCGGACGTGGGGCACTCAACGAGCGCGGGCAAGCAGGCCCGGCGCGGAAAGTGGTCCATGATTTTGGTCCAAAACTCAAGGCTGGAATCGATGGGATGGTCACGCGGAGGCGAGGTCGGGGCCGCTGATCGGGCGGACCATGCGCAGCGGCGGCACCAGGCCACCGTCAGCCAGCACGGCGAGCGCTCGGGTCTCGTCGTCGCTGAATCCCAGCTCGGGAGGCGGACCCAGCAGCACCGTCACCACGCAGTCACGACAGGCTGGGCCGCGCACCAGGCAGGTGTCGCAGTCGATGGTCACACTCATGTCCGTCTCCACTCCAGGATCACTTCTTCAGGATCACTTCTTCAGGCTCACTTCGAGGCCGCCGCTCGGCGACGCGGGATAGCCTCTCGCGGG
The DNA here is from genome assembly GCA_047605165.1 of Nocardioidaceae bacterium. Lineage (GTDB taxonomy): Bacteria > Actinomycetota > Actinomycetes > Propionibacteriales > Nocardioidaceae > SSC3. The sequence continues at coordinate 8,843 of JASGGG010000103.1, read as the reverse complement.
GGTCCGACACAATCGGGCTCAGTCGTTTCGCGTGACTGCTGTGGCTGGTGTGGCGAATGTGACAAAGGTCGCGGCCAATCGGTCCGCACCGCGGAGGAAACGCTGGGCGTTCTTTTGCGCTCACCGGGTCCGCCCGTTTACGGTGGAGGCTCGGTGTTCGTACCAGCCGACAGCCAAGTCGGCTCGAACACCGGCGCCTAGTCCGGGTCCGGCCCCCTCGGTCAACCGTGGGGGGACAGACTCGGAGCCGGGGAACCACGTTCCTGGGGTGAATCGCTACGAGGGCAGCCGACCTGGTCGGCTGCCGTCATGTGTAGGGCTCCTTTGCCGCCCGAACCCGTCAGCTCACCCGGTCGGCGTCTGACAAAGGAGCACGTTCGCACGTGATCGACGGCCGTCTGCGAGTCGCCACTGCCTTGGCGACCGCGAGCATCGTCGCCCTGGGTGGGGCAGTCCTGGTCGCTTCTCCGTCATCGGCGGAGCCGAGCATCACCGATGTCCGGGCCAAGGTCGACAACCTCTACCGCCAGGCCGAGGAAGCCTCCGAGCGTTACAACGACGCCCACGACGACCTCGTCGACGCCCGTCGACGCCTCTCCGGGCTGCAGAGCGACCTTGCCGACCAGCAGGGCAAGTTCGACCAGGTCCGCGACCGGGTCGCCGGCGTGCTGGTCGCGCAGTACCAGGGTCAGGGCCTCTCCCGCACCAGCCAGGTGCTTTTCTCCGACGATCCCGACCAGTTCCTTTCCGAGCTGCAGACGGTGTCGGCCTACAACGCCCGCGAGGCCGGCGTACTCCAGGAATACACGGTCGCGGCCAAGCAGCTAGCGCTGCGCCAGCAGGCGGCCCAGCGCGAGACCGACGCGATCTCCGCGACCGAGCAGCGGCTGGCCGACGAGAAGGCCACGATCGACAAGAAGGCGGCCGAGGCGAAGGCGCTGCTCGACAAGCTCGAGACCGCCGAGCGCGAGCGGCTGCTGGCCGCCAGCCGCGGTGGCGAGCGCATCCCGCTCTCCGACGTACCCGCCGAGGGCCGGGCGAAGGTCGCGGTCAAGTACGCCCTCGCCCAGGTCGGCAAGGCCTATGTGTACGGGGCTGCCGGACCCAGCGCGTTCGACTGCTCCGGCCTCACCATGCGGGCCTGGGGCCAGGCCGGCGTCGGCCTCCCACACTCGTCCAGCGCTCAGCGCGGCTACGGGCGCCCGGTGGCGTCCAACGCGCTGCAGCCCGGCGACCTCGTCTTCTACTACAGCCCGATCAGCCACGTCGCCATGTACATCGGCAACGGCATGATCGTGCACGCCGCGAACCCGGGCGAGGGCGTCCGCGTCTCGCCGGTGTTCTCCATGCCGTACTCCGGAGCGGTCCGCCCTGGCTGAGCGCCCCACCCACGCTGACGAGCAGGCCGGCCGTTTCCGATTCTGGAAGGCCGGCCTGCTCGCATCTGCGGTGCTGGCCATCGCCGTGGCCGGGGTCCTGGTCGTCCTGCATGAACGGGACCGCGACGTCACCAGCACACCCGAGTCCTCGCCGACGACCGATGTCCGAGCCACGAAGGCTCGTGACAGACGCGTGACCGACCTGCTCGCGCAACTGACCCCGGCGCTGGACGATCCCCGCGGACTCCGAGACGCCTCCGCGCTGGCCGCGCCCGCCGGAGTCGATCGGCTGCGGGCGATCGAGAGCAACGTGCGGCGGATCGGCATCACCGATCTGCGGCTGCGCTATCTCGGGCCGAGCAAGCGCAGTGAGTCCGCGACTCTGCAGGCCGCGGGCTCTGGCGAAGAGACCTGGACGGCCGATGTCCGGCTCTCCTGGCGGATAGGGGAGTACGAGGACACGACGAGTCGGCTCGACCTCACGATGGTCGTAGTCGACGACGACAAACAGGCGCGCTTCGGCGGGATCGTGCCGGGCGCCGAGGGCGACCGGGTGCCGATCTGGCTGCTTCAGCCGCTGGAGGTGCGCAAGGACGAGCGTGCCTTGGTGATGGCGTCGGCCAAGTCCAGGCTCCGGTCCTTGCTCCAGATGGCGAACCGTGCTGTGGAGGCTGTGGGACGGGTGCTCCCCGACTGGCGCGGGTCGCTGGTGCTGGAGGAGCCCTCCGACCGAGGGCTGCTCGACCAGGCCATCGGCGCCGGTTCGCAGGTCACCACTCAGCTGGCGGGAATCACCACCACAGCCGACGGGTCGGCGCGCCGGCTCGCGCCCGAGCACGTGCTGCTCAACCCCGAGGTGTTCGACAAGCTCGGCCCGGAGGCCGCGCAGATCGTGGTGAGCCACGAGGCCACCCACGTCGCCACCGCCGGGGCGACCGCCACGATGCCGCAATGGCTGATCGAAGGCTTCGCCGACTACGTGGCGCTGCGGGATCTCGGTGTGCCGGTGCAGACGTCGGCCAGTCAGATCCTCGCGCAGGTGCGCCGCGACGGCCCGCCGAGGCGACTGCCGACCGACGCCGACTTCGCCGGGGACAGCACCGAGCTCGGGGCCGACTATGAGGCGGCCTGGCTGGCCGCGAAGCTCATTGCCGACCGCTACGGCGAGCAGAAGCTGGTCGAGTTCTACCGGGCCACCGACGACTCCGGCGACATCGGGAAGAGCTTCCGCGAGATCCTCGGCACCACCCAGCGCGACTTCACCCGGTCCTGGTCGGCGTACGTGGCTTCGCTCGCGTGAAGGGTCTCGATACGCGCCTCGTTCCTCGGCGCTACTCGACCATCCGCTGGCTGCCGCAGGCTGATCGAGATCCTGCTGTTGCTCGACGATCCTTTGGTCGCCGCAGGCTGATCGAGTAGCCGCTGGCGAGGGACGAGCGGGCGGCGTATCGAGATCCGGCTAGCCTCTAGAGCGTGACCACCTGTCGTCTCGATCGCCGCTTGGCGTGGGTGCTGTTGGCGGCCTCGGTGGTGCTCTGGGTCGTGCTCGCGGCGGTCTTGGTGCCCTGGCAGTGGGTGCCCGGCGGACACCCCGTGCAGGTGCCGGCCACCGAGGTGTTCACCCACGCCGAGATCGCTCGCGCCGCGGGCTTCGCGTCGGTCGTCCGGCCGCTGTCCTGGGCCTCGCTCGCGGTCTCCTTGGTCCTCCTGCTCGTCCTCGGGCTCACCGGGCTGGGCGCCCGCCTGGTCAGCGTGATGCCCCGGCGCCTGCGGATCCCGCTCGGCGTCGCGGGCATCCTGCTGCTCCAGTGGCTGCTCACCTTGCCGTTCCTGCTCCTGATCCGGCATCAGCGGCTGGAGGAGGGCCTCACCAAGCAACCGCTCGTGGGTTGGCTGCGTGATCAGGCCGTGTCGCTGGGCGTCTCCTGGGTCGCCACCACGGTCGGGCTGATGTTGTTGGTCTGGCTGGCCCGGCGCTCGCCGCGCTACTGGTTCGCGTGGGCAAGCCTTGCCGGCGTGGTGCTGACGTTCACCCTGAGCTTCCTCTATCCCGTGCTGGTCGAGCCGTTGTTCAACCGGTTCACGCCGTTACCGGCCGGCCCGCTGCGCACCAGCATCCTGGAGCTGGCTGATCGTGAGGGCGTCCACGTCGACGATGTGCTGGTCGCCGACGCGTCGCGTCGCACGACGACCCTGAATGCGTACGTATCCGGCTTCGGCAACACCAAGCGGGTCGTGCTCTACGACAACCTGATCCGTGACCTGCCGCAACGGCAGGTCGAGCTGGTCGTCGCCCACGAGCTCGGCCACGCGAAGCACCGGGACGTGTTGCTGGGCACGACTCTGGGCGCGGTCGGGTCGGTGACCGGTATCTGCCTGCTCGCGCTCCTGCTGGATGCCGAGTGGCTCCGGTGGCGTGGCCGGTTCGACGGACCCGCGGATCCTCGTCTCGTGGCGACCGTGCTGCTGCTCGTCGGTGTCGGCAGCCTCCTGGTAGCTCCGCTGCAGAACACGGTGAGTCGCGCGATCGAGGCGCGCGCGGATCGCGCCTCTTTGGCGGCCACCGGCGATACCTCGGGCTTCGTCGAGTTGCAGCACAGCCTGGCTGTCTCGTCGCTGGCCGACCCGACGCCTCCGGCGTGGGCGCAGTTCTGGTGGGGGAGTCACCCGACAGCGCTGCAGCGGATCGGCATCGCGAAGGCCCTGGAGCGGTGAGCGAGGGCCGCACCCTGGTCGTCACCAACGACTTCCCGCCCCGGCGCGGTGGCATCGAACAGTATGTGCGCGACCACTGCGGATCCCTTCCGGCCGGCCAGGTGGTCGTCTATACCGCGAGGATGCCAGGAGATCTCGAGTACGACGCCAGGCAGCCGTTCCGCGTGTACCGCGACCCGGCAGGGACGCTGCTGCCTACTCCCGCCGTCGCCCGACGCGTACGCCGGGTGTTCGGGGAGGAGGGCTGCTCCCGCGTCGTGTTCGGTGCCGCCGCACCGCTCGGCCTCCTCGGGCGTACGCTCCGCGACGCCGGTGCGAGCGAGATCGTCGCGATGACGCACGGGCACGAGGCCTGGTGGGCGCGGGTGCCGGGGACTCGGGGGCTGCTGCGCCGGATCGCGGCCGACGCCGACGAGATCACCTACGTCAGCCGGTGGAGTCACGACCGGATCGAACCGGCCCTACGGCTGGCGGATCGGGCCAAGCTGGTGCACCGCCCGCCGACGATCGACGCGTCCCGGTTCGTGCCGGGCGGGGGGTCGGAGATCCGCTCGCGGCTCGGGATCGCGCTCGACGCGCTCGTCGTCGTATGCGTCGCCCGGCTGGTGCGCCGCAAGGGACAGGACACCCTGATCCGGATCCTTCCCGAGCTCGTGGGCACCTACCCCAACGTCGTTCTCCTGCTCGTCGGCGACGGACCGGAGCGGGGCCGGCTGGAGCGGATGGTGCGCCGGCGGGGACTGGGGGAGCGCGTGGTCTTCGCCGGCTCCGTCGATCCGGCTGAGATACCAGCGCACCTCGATGCCGCCGATGTGTTCGCGATGCCGTGCCGCACCCGGAAGCTGGGTCTGGAGGCCGAGGCCTTCGGGATCGTCTACCTCGAAGCCGCCGCGATGGGGCTGCCGATCGTCGGCGGAGCGTCCGGCGGCGCGCCGGAAGCGGCCGCGGTTCCGAGGTGAGTGCGGAGGCCCAGTCGTACACTCGATGTATGGCACTGAAGGCAGACGAGGTTTACCAGGCTGGGCTCGAGCTCGACCTCGACGAGCGCACTGTCGTCGCGCATCGCCTTTTGGCCAGCCTGCATCCAGATGATGACGCATCGCACCCCGAAGTCGACGCGGCCTGGCGTGACGAGATCGGTACTCGTGTCGATGACATCTTGGATGGCAGTGTCGAGTTGGTCAGCGCCGAGGAGTCACATGCCCGAATCGAGGCGCTCCTCGCCGAACTGCGCTCGTGACGCTTCCTTGGCGCGAACACCCCGCGGCGACCGATGAACTGCTCGATGCGATCCGCCACTACGGCAGGAGGCAGGCGGGGCTCGGTGAAGAGTTCGCTGCCGAGGTGGCGCGCTCGATCAAGGACATCCAGTGGAAGCCTGAGGCTTGGCAGAGGTTCCCCGGCTGGAACCGTCTCCCCGTGGTTCGGAGCCGTCGGGTGGACGTCTTCCCGTACCGAATCGTCTATTTCGTTCGAGATGACGACGAAATCGTCATCGTTGCCTACGCTGCAACGGCTCGGCGACCTGGCTACTGGAAGCAGCGCGTCGACGGCTGACGCCCCGTTCCCAGTGAGCGCCAAACCGGCGGTTAATGGGGAGCCGAGTCTCGGAGGCCCGGTCACCGAGAGAGGTGGGCTACCCACGGATCGGGATGTCGAGGGCTGCGGCGAGTCCGTGCGACACCTCCGACATGGTGCTTGCCCCTAAGGCTCCCTCAAGTCGGATCACCTCGTCCTGGTAGATCTCGACGATGTCGTCACAGACCACGAACCCCGAGAACCGTTCTGGATGCTCTAACGGCACCACGGAGGGAAGCGGTGGCTTGGGTGTGGTCGTCAGACGCGCTGCGAGAACCTGCGGTAGCTTCTGGTTGCGACGGTTATTGGAGACCACGACGTAAAGTTTCGGTTCGTCGGGGCCGGGAATGTTCGCGAGGACAACCTGCCCGCGCGCAAGCGGCCAGCTCACTTGTCGTCTGACCAGGAGGGACGTCGGCGGCGTGCGGAGGCCTGGCGCTTCGCAGCGTCTTGGTCCTGAGCCATGAGTTCGTAGCCTTCGAGTTCGACGCGCTCGCGCACGGCGCGCAGGCCGATTTCCAAGAGTGCATGAAGGATGCTGGCATCGCTCGTGTTGTCAGCCACGGAGACCTCGGCGAGAGAGGCGATGGCCGCTTGGTGGGCTTGAGAGGTTCGCAGTCGCTCGATATCGGCGAGATCGCGCTCGGTGAGCGGGAGTGACTTGCGGGTAACGGGCTTCGCGAGCGTGTCCATGCATCAGATTATGCCGCATATCATGAAGCAGAATAAGGCTCGGGTGGTCTCGATAACGCCCTCGGCTGGCGCCTCGGGCGGCTCGACCAGTGCGAAGGCGGCCAGGCCCGTGGTGGGTCTGGCCGCCTTGTGGCGGTGGTTCAACGTTGTGCCTACTGCGACGGGCAATCATCCTGCTCTTGCTGAGCGCTCCACTTGTCGCAGGTGTTCTTGTACATGCCGAGCGTCGGCCCGCCGAGGGCGAACACGATCACTGCGATGATCGCCGCGATCCCCGCGACCAAGAGCCCGTACTCGACGGCCGAGGCACCCCGTTGGTCACGCTGGTCGGCAGACGGACTGTCGAGCTCTTCGTCCTGCCGCATCCTTGCCTCCCAGGATCCTAGAAAAGAGATGCGGGCGACCCGGCTCAGATGCGCCGAGTCGCCCGCATGGTCCGGCGGTCGATCACTCGGAGCCGTCGTCGCAAGACGCGGTCGAGGCGGTGCTGGAGGCGTCGCTGTTGTCGCTGATCGCGGAGCAGGTGTCGGTGAACGACGAACGGACGATCTTGCCGAGGGCGAAGACGATCACGACGATGATCGCGGCGATGGCGGCGACCAGCAGACCGTACTCAACGGCCGAGGCGCCCTTCTCGTCCCGGTCGCGGCGAACCAGGCGCTGCATGTACTCAAGCATTGTTATCTCCCATGTGTTTGTCGAAGCCCTCATGGGCCTCTCCCTGACATCAATACTGGGGGAGAAATGTCGCTTCTGTAGGGGAAACGCAGAGAAAGCCGGTCGGTCATTCGGGTGATTCCGGGCGCCCGGAGGACTAGTCAATCGAGCCCTTTATGCCCGTTTTGACTAGTCAGGGATGGCCTTCACCCGAGAGCAGTCCTGAGCGGATCGCGATCATGATCGCCTGCGCGCGGTTCGCGGCGCCGAGCTTCTCGTAGATCTTGGAGATATGGGTCTTGGCGGTGGACTCGCTGACGAACAACTGGCGGGCGATCGCGGCGACACCGAGGCCTTCGGCGAGCAGCGCCAGCACCTCCTTCTCGCGCGGTGACAGCTGCGGCCCGGTCGGGGTCATCTTGCGGCGCATCGCGTCGGCCAGGTCGGCGGCGGTGAACGAGCGGGGCGACACGGTCGCGTGCCGCGCGGCGGCGACCACGTCGTCGGCGGGGGCGTCCTTGGCCACGAACGCCGACGCGCCCGCCTCCAGCGCTCCGAACAACTGCTCGTCGCCGGCATACATGGTCAGCACGACGATGCCGACCTCGCCGTCGGTCTCCCGGAGCGTACGGACGAGGTCGAGTCCGGTGCCGTCGGGGAGCCGGATGTCGGTGACCACGACCGAGGGTTGGAGGGCCGTGGCCAGGTCGAGCCCCTCTTGTACGCTGCCGGCTTCGCCGACGACCTCGAAGTCGTCGTGCCGGCCGAATGCGCGGGCCAGGCCCTGCCGGATCAGATCGTGGTCGTCGACCAGCAACACCGTGTTGACCTTGCCCTCGGACATCGTCGCTTCTTCCTTCCCAGGTTCAGGAGTGGCGGTGCGTGGGCGGTTAGGCACTTTGGGCTTGCAGGCCGCCCACCGTCACAGCGACTTTAGTGCCTGCCGGACGTCCGTTGGCCTCCGCATTGCTGATGTCGAGCGCGGCATTGATCCGTTCGGCCCGCTCACGCATGATCTTCAGGCCGTAGGAGTCGGCGCGGCCGATACCCAGTCCGCTGCCGTCGTCACGCACCACGATCGAGGCGAACGGTGGCTGGATCGTGCAGTCGACCCACAGATTGTGCGCCGAGGAGTGCTTGCGGGCGTTGGTGATCGCCTCTTGGGCGATCCGCAGCAGCTCGGTCTCGACCTCGCTGCGCAGCCGGGTCGGGGACTCGTCCAAGGTGAGATGCACGGTCATGTCGGAGCGGGCACCGAGCGAGCGGACGTAGTCCGACAGGGCCGAGCCGAGCCCGGCCGACGGGCTGATCTCGGAGCGCAGGTCGAAGATCGACAGACGCAGCTCGCTGACGACCCGGGTGATCTCCCCGCGGAGTCGCGCCAGCTTCTGGCGTTGTTGCTCGTCGTTGGTCGAGGAGGCCAGGTCGTCGACCACGTAGCCGAGCGACGCGATCTCCTGGGCCACCCCGTCGTGGATCTCGCGCGCCAGACGCTGCCGCTCCTCCATGGTGGCCAGCGATCGCACCTCGTCGAAGGTGAGGGCGGTGTCGATGCGGAGCGCGTGGTCGTCGACCTCACGCATCAACGCCTGGATCGCCTTGGCGGAGATCTGCTCGGGTGCGTCGGCGAGCACGATGCCGATCATTCGGGAGCTGGCCCGCAGCGGCAGCGCGTAGCGGTGCCGTCGACTCGCCTGGCCGACTGTCTGGACCGCGTGAGCCGGCTCCATCTCCGCCCAGCAGGCATCGACGACGGGACCCTCCGGACTGAGCGACTCCTTGGCCCCGATGCCGCGATAGCCGAGCGGAGCGAGGACTCCG
>JASGGG010000102.1:0-10844 GCA_047605165.1 Nocardioidaceae bacterium | reverse complement strand
CCGGTCGTCGAGTGCCCGGCGAGGAACGAGCCGGGTGTATCGAGACGCCGACCGGTCGCACGGCAGAGACGGGCTCGGGCCTCGCCCTACTCGGCTACCGACTCTAGCTGCGCCGATCCGCGCGGGCGTTGGGTGCGGGTTTGCGGAGCCTGGTGGGGCGGACGGCGTCGACCAGCTTCTCCAGGGCCGCCTCGACCTCCTCGCGCCAGGTCAGGATCGACTTCAGCTCCAGCCGCAGCCGCGGGTGCCGGGCGTGCGGCCGTTGCGTCTTGAACCCGACCCGCAGCAGGAAGTCTGCCGGCAAGGCACACGGCTCATGACTGTGACCGGTCAGTGAACGTGACCCGAACGCCTCCACCGAGCGAATCCCGCCGCGCTGGAGCAGGTCTTTGGCCATCGACTGGAGGAGCACCCGGCCCAGCCCCTGGCCGCGGAACTCGGGTGCGACGTACGCCGTGGACAGCTGCACCGCGTCCGGGCCGATCGGAGCGGTCGGCAGGGATGCGGAACCGGGAAAGTAGAAGGGCGGCGCGTACGTCACGAAGCCGGCCACGTCGCCGTCGACCTGGAGCACCCGGCCCGCCGAGCCCCAGTCGAGCAGCACCCGCGACAGCCAGGCATCCTTCTCCGAGGCCAACTCGCCTGCGCGCCGGGCCCGTTCGCGGTGCACCGGGTCGAGCTCCCAGAACAGGCACGTACGCACCGGCTCCGGCAGCGTCGCCAGTGTGTCGAGAGTCAGCCGGGTGACCTTGCGGGCCATGGAGTCAGCCTAAGCCCGCGTTGACCTGAGCCGGAGCCAGTTTGCGCCAGCTCGGCCGGTGTCGTCGGCCCGAGCGCGACCGTGAGTTCCAGGATCGAGGTGGGGTCGGTGAGACGGTCGCCGAACAGCTCACGCAGCTGGCCGACGCGATAGCGCACGGTCTGGGGGTGGACGTACAGCGCGGTCGCGATCTCGTCACGGCGGCCGTGGTGCAGCAACCAGGCCCGCAGCGTCTCGGTCAGCTTGGTCCGCGAGCCGGGGCTCAAGCCCGCCAGCGGCGCGAGAGCACGCGTCCGCAGATCCTCCAACGCCTCGGCATCGGCGCCGAGCACGAGCTCGACCAGATGGGCGTCGGTGTCGCCCGACCGGCCGGTCTGCCGGGCCTGGAGCGCTCGTCGGTACGACGCCGAGACCTGCTGCCACGGCCGTAGCGGCCCGATCGTCGCCCCGGTGTCGGCCAGCGCCTTCACCAGCCGATCCCGCGCGCTCTTGTTCCGCGTCGGCACGAGCACGACCGTGAGATCACCGGCCTGCTCGAGCCCGGGCACCTCCTGACCGGGCGTCAACGTGTCGTCGTCCAGGCCGGCGCGGACACCACGGAGCTCGTCCTCGGTGAGTACGACCGCGACCAGGTGCGGCGGGGGAGTCCAGTTGGCCCGGTCGGCAGCGTCCAGCAGCACGTCGAGCGGCTCGTCGGCCAGCAGCAGCGTGAACAACCGCTCCCGGCGGCGCAACTGGAGCTGTCCGGTCGAGGCGAGCTCGTCGACATGCCCGCGGACGCTCATATCGGACAGCTCGTCGATGTAGGCGAACACCAGCTCGGCAAACCGGGCCATGTCCTCGGCGGCCAGCCCGTCCTGCACCGCCGCCCGACTGAGGTCCTGCCAGGCCACCCGGGCCCCGACCCGATAGGCCTGGGCCAGCGCGTCCATCGACCGCCCGGATCGAGCCTCGCCGCGACCGAGGTCGTAGGCGGCCCGGTAGACGACTTCCACCTGCGACCCGGTCATCATGCCCTGCGGTCGCGCGGCCAGGTCGATGAAACCCTCCAGCGCGGCCCGGACCGCACCCTCGATGGTCTTGCCGAGCCGCCCGCGGAAGGGGTCGGCGTACGCCGGCACCGCGTCCATGACGGCGGTCACGACCTGCTCGGCAACGCTGGGGACTTCCTGTCGCAGCCGCTCCAAGGTCGGGGGGGAGAACCGGAGAATCGACTCGGCCATAGGAACAATTGTGCTCCACGAACAAACATCGCCGCCAGATTCACTGCCTCAGGTCAGGATTCTGTTCGGCCGATCGGTCAGGCTAGAGCCATGAGCAGTGATGTCGTCGGCCCGCGGGTGACAGCCCGCACCAGGGCACGCACGCGGCTGCTCCAGATAGCCCGGGCCGCGGCGACCCCGCTGGTACCCGAGGACTACCTCGACATGGTCGCGCCGCTGCACAATCCCGGCATCCTGCGCGGCCGGATCGTCGCGATCCATCCCGAGACCCGAGACGCGGCGACGATCGTGATCCGGCCCGGCGTCGGCTGGCGAGGCCACCGGCCCGGGCAGTACCTGCGCATCGGGGTCGACGTCGACGGCGTACGGCTGTGGCGGGCGTACTCCGTGACCGCCGGTCCCGCGACCGGTCGAGACCTGGTCAGCATCACCGTCAAGGCGATCCCCGACGGCGTGGTGAGCAATCACCTCGTGCGCCGGGCTCGTCCTGGCACGGTGCTCCACCTCGACCAGGCGACCGGTGACTTCACGCTCCCGATTCCGACGGCGGAGCAACCTCTTCCCGGCAAGTGGCTGTTCGTCACCGCCGGCAGCGGCATCACCCCGATCATGGGGATGCTGCGTCACTACCTGCATGACCTGAGGGACGTCGTGGTCGTCCACGCCGCCGCCACCGCCGACGAGGTGATCTTCGGAGGCGAGCTGCGCGGGCTGGCCAAGGCCGGCCGGATCAGGCTGGTGGAGAGCCACGACGACGTCGACGGCTTCCTGACCGCCGACCGCCTGGTGGCGCTCGTACCCGACCTCGCCGAGCGAGAGACGTACGCCTGTGGCCCGACGCCGCTGCTGGACCTGGTCGAGCAGCTCTACGACGACAAGGGTATCGGCGAGCAGCTGCACACCGAGCGCTTCCGGCCCACGGTGGTCGCTCCGGGGGAGGGCGGCACCGTCACGTTCGGCCGCCAGGGCCTGGTCGTCGAGGCCGGCGGAGCCACCCCGATCCTGGACGCCGGCGAGGCTGCGGGCGCCCTCATGCCGAGCGGCTGCCGGATGGGCATCTGCTTCGGCTGCGTCGTGCCCCTGACCGAGGGCGCGGTGCGTGACCTGCGCAACGGCGACCTCACCGCGGTCGACGGCGAGGAGCCGATCGCCGTCCAGACCTGCATCAGCGCGGCAGCCGGACCCTGCCGCCTCGACCTCTGACCCGCGCCCACGAGCCACCCGCGAACCCACCCCGAGTACCCCACGCCGCGAACCCACAAGGAGCCCGCGATGACCGCACTGAAGAAGACCGAAGGCAGTCTTGTCGACCACCTGACGACCGAAGACATCGAACAGCTCGGCAAAGAACTCGACGAGATCCGCGAGCAGGTGCTGCGCTCCCGTGGTGAGCGCGACTCCCGCTACATCCACGCGGTGATCAAGAACCAGCGCCGCCTCGAGGTCGGCTCCCGCGCCGTACTCCTGGTCTCGTTGTTCCCGCCGGCCTGGATCATCGGCACCGCCGGCCTGGCGGTCGCCAAGATCTTGGAGAACATGGAGATCGGGCACAACGTCATGCACGGCCAGTGGGACTGGATGCGCGACCCGAAGATCCACTCGACCAACTGGGAGTGGGACAACGTCTCGCCTGCCGACCAGTGGAAGCACTCGCACAACGAGCTGCACCACAACTTCACCAACGTGATCGGCAAGGACAACGACCTCGGCTACGGCATCATGCGCGTCGACGAGGACCAGAAGTGGGTGCCGTTCTACCTGGTCCAGCCGCTGTGGAACTTCTTCAACGCCTGTTTCTTCGAGTACGGCATCGCGGCGTACGACCTCGAGCTCGGCAAGAAGCTGCGTCAGCCCGGCGGGCGCTGGAACTGGCGCAACCTCGATCCCGACTTCAAGGCGCGCGGCAAGCAGGTGCTGCGCAAGATCCGCGCCCAGGTGACCAAGGACTACATCGTCCACCCGCTGCTGTCCGGCCCGTCGTTCCTGCACACGCTGGCGGCCAACTTCACCGCGAACCTGATCCGAAACCTGTGGACCCACTCGGTGATCATGTGCGGGCACTTCCCCGAGGGTGTTGCCACCTTCGAGCGGCGCAGCATCGACGGCGAGACCAAGGGCGAGTGGTACCTGCGCCAGATGCTCGGCTCGGCCAACATCAGCGGCAACAAGGCCATGCACATCATGACCGGCAACCTCAGCTACCAGATCGAGCACCACTTGTTCCCCGACCTGCCCAGCAACCGCTACCAGGAGATCGCGCCCAAGGTCCGCGAGCTGTTCGAGCGCTACGACCTGCCGTATGTCACCGGGTCGCTGCCCAAGCAGGTCTTCTCCGCCTGGCACAAGATCGTCAGGCTGTCGCTGCCCAACGGCTTCTTCGAGGACGCCCGCGAGCAGCCGATCGCTACGGTCACCGATCTGGTCGTGAGGGTCGCTGCGGGCGACCCACGCAAGCGCGCCCGTCGGCGGATGGCCAGCAAGCGCGCCGCCGCCTGACCTACTGCCGCCGGTTTGTGGCCGATGGCGACTGTGTTTGCCGGTTTGTGGCCGATGGCGACGGTTCCGCTCGGCGTGTCGTTGTCGGGATCGGCCACAATCCAGCCCAGGCCAACACCTGGGTGGCTACGCGGCTTCTGGCTGGCACATACTGCCAGTGAGCAACCGCGCAAGGAGTGTTTGCCTACAGCTCCCGGCGGATCTGCTCCCTGATCTCCGACAGCCGGAGCACTCCGGTGTGCGGGTCGACCTCGGGTGCGAGGTAGATCCGCTGCACCGCGACCACGATGGCTTCGGCGATCACGTCACGGAAGGCGGCGTCGGAGAGGCGCGCCAGGTCACCGCCGTTGGTGACGTAGCCGACGTCGATCACGACGGCCGGCATCCGGGTGCGGCGCAGCACGTCCCACGACCGCGCATGGATGCGCAGGTCGGCGAGGTCGGTACGGGCGACGATCTCGCGCTGCACCAGGCCCGCGAACCGCTCACCGATCGAGGAGCGTACGCCTTGGCTCTCGATGCCGTAGTAGTACGTCGACACCCCGCAAGCGTCGGGGTTGTCCGACGCGTCCAGCCGAAGCGAGACCGCGAGGTGGGCGTCGGTACGGTTGGCGAACTCGGCGCGCGCGACCTCCTCGTCGACCGGCGAGCCGGGGGGCGTGAGGTCGTCGGGTACGCCGGGCTCGAGTGCTTCGGGCTCGAGTGCTTCGGGCACGGGGGCTTCGGGCGGGGGGGCGCCCGCGGATTCGGCCGGTGCCGGCTGGGTCAGGAACGCCTGAACGCCGGTCGCGACCAGACGGCCTTCGATCCGCTTGGCCAGGTCGTAGGTGATCTCGTCGGCCAGTTGGCGTAGCGACGGCGATGCCACTCGTGAGGTGACCGGGTCGATCACGACGACCTTGCCGGTCAGCTGTGGACCCGCCCGGCGGATCCGGTCGTCGGCACGCATCGCGTTCGGGCTGCCGCCGCTGACCAGCGGGGCGAGCCGAGCCAACGCCTTGAGTGTGGCTGGCCCACAAGTGCCGTCCGCGGTGATGCCGGTGTTGCGCTGGAACTCCCGGACGGCCTGCTCGGTCTTGGTGCCGAACCGCCCGTCGATGCGGCCCACTTGGAAGCCGAGCTCGAGCAGCCGGCGTTGGAGGGTGAGCACGTCGTCGCCGGCCAGCAGGTTCCCGGGTACGTGGACGAGCAGTCGGTCGCCGAGCTGCCAGCGCGCCTCCTCCAGGGCTCGGTAGGTCAGCGGGCCGACCACACCGTCGACCAGGAGCCCGCGGTCCTGCTGGAACTGGCGTACGGCCGCGTCGAGGCTCTCGTCGAACAGGTCGGGGCAGGGGGCGTCGAGCTCGGTCAGCCCGAGCATGGCGAGCCGGGAGTGGACGTCGACGACCGCGGTCCCGGAGTCGCCGATGCGCAAGACGGTGTAGACCGTGCCTGTGTCTGTCACCGAGCTCCTCCGTTCGTCCGCCGAACCGACCCGAGGGTCTCGCCGTCTTCTATCCGTCCGGTGATGTCATCGTGCCCCGTCAGAGCCGATCGCTCAACATCGACGGTCCGCAGGCCGCCACCGGGCCGAGATCGTGGGGCGAGATTGGAGGCCGAGATTGTGGCCGATGATGACACCAACACGCCGGGGATAGCTGCCACCATCGGCCACAAACCAGCGGAAACGGTCGCCATCGGCCACAATCCGGCGAAAGCAAGCGGCCCGCAGGCGGGTTGCCTGCGGGCCGACTCACGAGCGCGGGATCAGATGAAGTCGGCCAGCTCTTTGAGCAGCACCGACTTGGGGCGTGCGCCCACGATCTGCTTGACGACCTCGCCGTTCTGGTAGAGGTTCAGCGTCGGAATGCCGGTGACGCGGTAGTTCGCCGGGGTGACCGGGTTCTCGTCGACGTTCATCTTCACGAACGTGACCTTGTCGCCGTGGGCCTGGTCGAGCTCGGCGAGGATGGGAGCGACCTGGCGGCACGGTCCGCACCACTCGGCCCAGAAGTCCACCAGGACCGGCTTCTCGGACTTGAGGACCTCGGTCTCGAAGTCGGCGTCGGTGACGACCTTCATGTCAGCCACGTGTGTTCTCCTTCAGTGCGGATCGGTGCGGAACGTCGTATTGGTTGTTGGGATCGGTGCGTACGCCAAGTCAACGTCAGCCCAC
This sequence comes from Nocardioidaceae bacterium, assembly GCA_047605165.1. Classification (GTDB taxonomy): domain Bacteria; phylum Actinomycetota; class Actinomycetes; order Propionibacteriales; family Nocardioidaceae; genus SSC3. Next base: position 4,210 of record JASGGG010000102.1, on the reverse strand, counting down.
CGGCACATTGTTCCCCGTCGGGCTTCCGGCTGAGACGGTGCCGGCGGTCTCGGCCCCAGATCCGGCCCCAGATCCGGCCTCAGATCCGGCCGAGGAGCCGACGTGGTCCAGCGCGGCGATGTAGCGCTCGGCGTCCAGGGCAGCGGCGCACCCGGAGCCGGCGGCGGTGATGGCCTGGCGGTAGTGGTGGTCGACCAGGTCGCCGCAGGCGAAGACGCCGACCAGGTTCGTCCGGGTCGACGGGTGATCGACCAGCACGTACCCGTTCTCGTCGAGATCGACCTGCCCGCCCAGCAGCTCCGAGCGCGGGTCGTGGCCGACCGCGATGAACAGGCCGGTGACCGGGAGCTCCCGGGTCTCGCCGGTGACGGTGTCGGCGACCGTGAGGGACTCGAGCTTGTCGGCACCGTGGATCGCCTCGACCCGGGTGTTCCAGACGATCTCCAGCTTGGGGTCGGCGTACGCCCGCTCGGCCATGATCTTGGAGGCCCGCAGCTCGTCGCGGCGGACCAGCAGGTAGACCTTGGAGCCGAACCGGGTCAGGAAGGTCGCCTCCTCGACCGCGGAGTCGCCGCCGCCGACGACCGCGATGGCCTGCTCACGGAAGAAGAATCCGTCACAGGTGGCGCACCAGGACACGCCGTGGCCCGACAGCCGGTCCTCGTCGGGCAGACCCAGCTTCTTGTACCCCGACCCGGTCGCCAGGATCACCGACCTCGCCCGGTGTACGACGCCGGACCCGTCGGTGACTTCCTTGACGTCCCCGGTCAGCGACACGGCGGTCACGTCGTCGGCCACCAACTCGGCCCCGAACCGCTCGGCCTGGGCCCGCATCTCGTCCATCAATGCCGGACCCATGATCCCGTCCCGGAAGCCGGGGAAGTTCTCCACTTCGGTGGTGTTCATCAACGCACCACCCGCGGTCACCGACCCCTCGAACACCAACGGCCGCAGGCTGGCTCGCGCGGCATAGATCGCCGCGGTGTAGCCGGCCGGACCCGACCCGACGACGATGACGTCGCGTACCTCAGACATGACTCTCCTTGGGGGACTCTCCGGGCTGTGGTCGCCCAGGTCCTAGACACTACGTGGCACCGATTTGTTCCCGAGGCGTCACCCTTCGAGCCGTGGCCAGTGTGCGCCCAAGTACGGGTCCGGATTGTCGAGCAGCCATCGATGCAGCATCCGGGCGAGCGCGACCGCCTGAGCGCCTCCTGATGGAAGGTGCCGCTTCAGCACGAACACCAGAACCATGTCCTGCTCCGCCGCAAAGTCCTGCACGTTCTCGGTGACGACGCCGCGCTGCTCGGCTCGCGCGACCGCGGCCACCAGTGAGTCTTCGGTGGCTTGGAGGCCGACCTCTGCGACATGCCCAACGTCGTGACCCATCTCCCGCAAGAGCGCGGCAGCCTCGGTAGGAAACATCTCGTCGAGCAAGAGCCCCCTCACGCCAGCAATGCTTCGCGCCGCTGCACCGCCCGGCGGCTTCGCTCGATCGCTTCCTCATTCCGGGCGATCCGAGTGCGAATCTCGTCGGCGTACTCGGCGGCGTAGTCCAAAGCCACGCGAATCAGCCGCGGGTGCAGACCGGACTCATCGCTGAGCATCAGGATGCGCTGTTCTTCCGAGCCGTCGAGTTCGCGCAATCGGGACACGACCTCCCACACATCCGGACCAGCCGACAATGCCGCGCGGCGGTCTCGGTCCGGACCGCGATAGATGATTCCAGGGTGGTCGAGCATGCGGACGCCCTCGACGATGAGGCGCTCCAGCAGCGCGGTAGCGCTCATGCCTTCGGTCTCGGCCCTCCTGCCGAGCGCGGCTTTGGCGGTCGCACTGATGCGGAACGACGTGCTTGCAGTCATACCGCAACCGTAGCGCAATTGCGGTACATGGGTCAGTGACCGAGGAGCACCGTGGCCAGCGGCACGAAGGCGTACGTGCACGGCCAGGCCTCGAGGGTCACGGCACCCTGGGTGGGGCGGGCGACCAGGCGGGTACGCGTTCCGTCGAGCATGGTGACCCTGGTCCAGAGGTAGTCGCCGCGCGCGGGGGCACAGCGCCCCTGCGGGCCGTTCCGGGCGCCGAGCTCAGCCTGGCTGTCGATCCCGTCTTCGAGCAGGGTGAGCGCGCCGGAGTCGAGCCCGAGGAGTGCGGAGAAGTCATGTGCCTGGTAAGGGCTCTTCTCCGGGTTGGGGCTGGGCTCGGCCTTGCTGCCCGAGGCCTCGGGGCCGTCCTTGGCCGCTGCGTTGCCCGACTGGGTATCGCTCGACCGGGCATCGCCGGAGTCGTCGCCTGCCGCGGCTCTCGGGGCCTGTCCTGCGGTGGTGGCCGAGTCGGCGGAGTCGGCGGAGCCTCCGCCAGACATCAGGTCGGGAGAGCCGGTCAGGATGCCGAGCCCGGCGTAGCCGAAGACCGTCACGGCGGCAGCGCCGGCGAGCACGGCCGGCCAGCGCCGTCGCCGGGGCGATGCGGGCGCGGCGTAGGGCACGCCACTCGCGACCAGGTCGGCCAGAGTGTCGTCGAGGCGGGCTCCGACCGCATCGGGAAGCGGAGTCGGATCGGCCGCGTCGGCGAGGAGCCGCCGGATCTCCGCATCCTGTCCGGCAGACAGATCGGGAGAAGGCTCGGCAGGCAGATCAGGGGACGCTTCGCGAGGGTCCTCGTGGGGACCGGACTCGTTCATCGCTCACCTCCCGTCGTCGTCCCTTGCTCCTGATCTGCGTGCTCTCGGTCTGACGCGCCGGCGGTGGTCGAGGTTCCGGTGACCCCGCTCACGTACGCCCGCAGCAGCGGCAGCAGCTTGGCCCGCCCCCGGGCGCAGCGGCTCTTGATCGTGCCGGGCGCGCATTCCAGGATGGCCGCGGCCTCCTCGACCGAGTAGCCCTCCATGTCCACCAGGACGAGCGCTGCTCGCTGGTCGGGCACGAGCTGCTCCAGCGCGGCCCGGACGACCTCGCGCCGTTCGCCGGCCAGCGCCTCGTCGGCTGGGTCCGCCACCGTGGTCGTGGCGGTGACCATCGAGCCGCGGTCGCCGTACTCGTCGAGATCGTCGGGCAGCGGCGCGGCGAGCCGGACGGTACGCCGGCGGATGCGGTCCAGCGACGCGTTCACCACGATGCGGTGCAGCCAGGTGGTCACGGCCGCATCGCCCCGGTACGACCCCGCACGTCGGTAGGCGGAGATCAGCGCCTCCTGGAGCGCGTCGGCTGCGTCCTCGGGGTGCCCGGTGGTGCGTAGGGCGACCGACCAGAGCCGGTCACGGTGCCGGGCGAACAGCACCCCGAACGCGTGCGGGTCCCCGTCGAGATGGTCGGCGAGCAGCTGCCGGTCATCCCGCTCGTCGACCCCGCTGACCGTCACCCGGTCACGACCTGACGTGCAGCTCGGCGACGCCGCCGCGGTAGCCACCGGAGACCTTCGGCAGCCCGGTGAGCCAGACCACGACGTACCGGGCCTTGGTGCCCGCGGCGAGGTCGAGCTTGGCCTGCGGGCCGACCCCGGAGGCCTGACCGGCCACGGTCAGGCCCTGGGTATCGGTCGGTGCCTGGTCGGCGGTCGAGGTCAGGATCTGCAGCGTGTACGGCGACCCGACCAGCGTCAGCTCCACCGAGCCGACCGGCTGCACCGTGCCGAGGTCGATCAGCAGCCCGACACCCGGCTTGTACACCGTGATGTCGGGACCGTCGTTGTAGGTCTGGGTCTCCCAGGCCGTGTTCGGGTTGCCGTCGGTCGCCAGTGGGACCTGGCTGGGGTTCTCCTCGGGAGTGCCGCCGTCCTGATAGGGGTCGAAGTCGCGCACCGAGGCGAAGTCGAGCACCCGGCTGGTCGCGGCCGACCGGGACTGCGAGGGCTTGCTGGCATCCGGCGTGTCGGTGTCGCTGTTGCGTCCGAGGTTGAAGGCCAGGGCTACCGCGGCAATCAGGACGAGCGCACTCGCCACCCCGACGACCAGGCGCAGCCAGAGCGGCCAGCCGCGGCGGGGCGGCGGGGGCTCCTCGTCGGTCTCGGGGTCGGTCCAGGCCGAGTCGGTCCAAGTAGGGGCGGCCGACGTGGGATGGTGCGGTGCCGGATAGGTCGTCGCCGGGTACGCCGCCGTGGCCGGTCGTTGGGCGGGCCGCTGGACAGGTCGTTGGTCGGCCGGCGGCAGGGGCGCTACCGGGGTGACCGGCGCCTCGGTGTCGTCGAGGTCGTCTCGGAGCGCGGACAG
>JASGGG010000101.1:0-10897 GCA_047605165.1 Nocardioidaceae bacterium | reverse complement strand
TGATCTCGATACGGTCCCTCGTTCCTCGGGACCTACTCGATCACCGGCGACGCGTTCCTCGGGACCTACTCGATCACCGGTGGGTTGTGTCTGGGGGGTCTGCTCGGTCACCGGTGCGACTCCCGAGGCGGGAGTGTCGATGACTAGCGTCAGCCCCCGCCGTCTTCGCTGGCATCAGCGCCGCCAGGCGCTCGGTCGCACCTGGCGCGAGTTTTGCAGGCATCGCTCCGGCCTGATCGGTCTGGGCGTGCTGGTGTTCTTCGTCGCGGTCGCGCTGCTGGCCCCGGTGATCTCCAGCCCGGACGCGATCGACGTGACCAAGGCGACCGGCGGCGTCCTCGAGTCCCCGTCGTCCCACTATTGGCTCGGCACCGACGACTCGGGCCGCTCGGTGCTCACCCTGTGCATCTGGGGTGCCCGGATCTCGCTGTTCGTCGGGTTGCTGGCGACCCTGATCTCGATGGTCATCGGCACCACCATCGGCTTGATGTCCGGCTTCTTCGAAGGCTGGCCGGCCCGGCTGCTCTACCGCTTCACCGAATGGTTCCTGGTGATCCCGTTCCTCCCGCTGGCGATCGTGCTCGCTGCCGTGCTCGGCCGGTCGTTGTTCATCGTGTCGATCGTCATCGGTGTGACCAGCTGGCCCTCGACCGCGCTGCTGATCCGCAGCCAGACCCTGTCGGTCAAGGAGCGCCCCTACCTCGAACGGGCCCGGCTGCTCGGCTCCGGACGTACGCACCAGATGAGCCGGCACATCCTGCCCAACGTGATGCCGATGGTCTTCGCCAACACCACGCTCACCATCGCCGTCGCCATCTTGTCGGAGACCACGCTGAGCTTCCTCGGCCTGGGCGACCCGACCCGCATCTCGTGGGGCTCGATGCTGGAGGACGCGTTCGACGTCGGCGCGATGACCACGGGCGCCTGGTGGTTCATCCTGCCGCCGGGCATCTGCGTGGTCTTGGTCGTGCTGTCGTTCACGCTGATCGGGCAGGCGCTGGAGGAGATCTTCAACCCGCGCTTGCGGCGGCGCTGATGGAAGGGCTGATGGAAGGGCGGAGAGGAGAGACGCGATGACCAGCTTGCTCGAGTTCGAGAATCTCTCGGTGTCCTACCAGACCTCCGAGGGTCCGCTGCCTGCCGTTCGCGGCGTCGACCTGACGGTCGCCCCCGGGGAGATCGTCGGCGTCGCCGGTGAATCCGGTTGCGGCAAGTCGACCCTGGCCAGCACCGTGCTGCGGCTGCAACCCAAGGACGCGACAGTCGAGGGGCGGGTGCTGGTGCTCGACCAGGACGTGCAGACGATCGGCTGGGGTGCCTTGCGTACGCTGCGCTGGGCCGAGGCGTCCATCGTCTTCCAGGGCGCTTTGCACTCCCTCAACCCGGTGCACCGCATCGGCGACCAGATCGCCGAGCCGATCCGGCTGCACGAGCCGTCTCTGAGCGAGGCCGTAGTGGAGGAACGCGTCGACGAGTTGCTCGGCCAGGTCGGACTCCCGGTTGGTCGCGCGAAGGCATACCCCCATCAGCTCTCCGGCGGGCAGAAGCAGCGGGTGATGATCGCGATGGCCCTCGCCTGCCGCCCGCAGCTGATCGTCGCCGACGAGCCGACCACCGCGCTCGACGTGATGGTGCAGGCCCAGATCCTCGACCTCCTGTCGAAGCTGGTGCACGAGCTCGGCGTGGGCCTGATGATCATCAGCCACGACCTGTCGGTGCTGTCGGACATCTGCGACCGCGTCGCGGTGATGTATGCCGGCAAGATCGTGGAGATCGGCACGGCCGACCAGGTCTTCCACGCGCCGCTGCACCCGTACTCCCAGGCGCTCGCCGACGCGTTCCCCAGGGTCGGCGACCCTGCCGCCCGGTTCGCGCCCGCCGGCCTCGCAGGCGATCCCCCCGACGCCCGTGACCTGCCGCCAGGTTGCTCCTTCGCGCCGCGCTGCCCCCGTGTCGTCGACGAGTGCAACGCGGCCGAGCCCGAGCTGCTCCAGGTCGGTGACCGCCGTGTTGCCTGCATCAAGGTGGTGGGTGCGCGGTGACCCCCTTCCTGACCGGCGAGAACCTTCGGGTCGAGTTCACCACCCGCAGCGGCGCGGTCGCGGTCGCGCTCGACGGAGTCGACATCGACGTCAACCCCGGCGAGGTGCTCGCGATCGTCGGTGAGTCCGGCTCCGGCAAGACGACCATGGCGCGTACGCTCGTCGGCCTCCAGCGGCCGACCACCGGCACGGTGCTGCTCGAAGGAGCACCGTTGGACTATGCGGGCCGGGCGCTCAAACGGTTCCGGAGCCGGGTGCAGATGGTGTTACAGGACGCTGCCGGGTCGCTCAACCCGCGCCAGACCGTCTACGAGTCGGTCGCGGAGGGCATCCGGCTGCACAAGTTGGCGCAGTCCGATCCTGAGGGACGCAACGAGATCGAGCTGGTCGCACAGGCTCTTTCCGAGGCGGGGTTGCGGCCACCCGAGCGACTGTTCCTGCGCTACCCGCACGAGCTCTCCGGCGGCCAGAAGCAGCGGGTGCTGATCGCGGGAGCACTCGCGATCCGGCCGCAGTTGTTGGTCGCCGACGAGCCGGTGTCGTCGCTGGACGCCTCGATCCGCGGCGAGATCCTGGCGCTGCTGCTCAAGTTGAGAGACGAGCTCGGTGTCGGCATCGTCGTGGTCACCCACGACCTCGGGCTGGCCTGGAACATCGCCGACCGGATCGCGGTGATGTACCTGGGCCGTGTCGTGGAGAGCGGCACGGTCGAGGAGGTGCTGTCGGACCCGAAGCACCCTTACACGCAGGCGCTGCTGTCGGTCGTACCGGAGATCGAGCAGCTCGAGCCGGTGGTGCTGCGCGGCGAGATCCCCGACCCGACCCGCATCCCTGGCGGCTGCCGCTTCCATCCGCGCTGTCCCCAGCTCGCGGACGGGCGTGCGGCAGCTGCGGGTGTCGCCGGGGCCTGTGTCGGTGAGCCACTGCCGGCGCTTGCTGCCGTAGCGGGTCATCAGGCCGCCTGCTATCTGGTGCCGGGGGATCTCGATACGGCCGCTCGTTCCTCGCGGCCTACTCGATCACCGGACGGGGGGTCGAGTAGCGCCGACGAAGAACGTGCGCATCGAGCCGCTCCCGGTCGTCGAGTGCCACGCGAGACGCCGGCGGTCGTCGAGTGGTCCGAGGCGCCAGCCGAGGGCCGTATCGAGACGCCAACCGGAGGCGAGACGCCAACCGGAGGCGAGACGCCAACCGGAGGCGAGACGCTCCCGGTCGTCGAGTGGTCCGAGGCGCTAGCCGAGGGCCGTATCGAGACGTCAACCGGAGGGGAGACGCCAACCGGAGGCGAGACGCCGACGGCGCGGACTTCTCCGGCAGACCGGCCGCACGAGAGCGAGGAGAGGTGAGATGACCGAGGAGTTGCAGGCGGCGCTGCCCCGCGAGCTGTACGTCGACGAGGTCGCGTTCGGCGCCGAACGCGACCGTGTGCTGTTCGGTGAGTGGTACTGCATCGGCCGGCTCGACGCGCTGGGTCTGACCGAGCCCAACACGCTGGTCGTTGTCGATGTCGTCGGTGAGTCCGTGCTGGTCACCAGTGACGCTCAGGGAGGACTGCACGCCTCCTACAACGTATGCCGGCATCGCGGGTCCCAGGTCGCGCCGACCGCTCCCGCGGGGCAGCCGGTCTCGTGCGGCGCACAGGTGCTGCGCTGCCCGTACCACTCCTGGACCTATGCCCTGGACGGCTCGCTGCTGAAGGCGCCGCATGCCGAGATCGACGATCCTGCCGACTTCTCGCTGAAGCCGGTGGGCGTCGCGGCGTGGGGCGGGTTCGTCTTCGTGCACCTCACGCCCGGCCAGGCCGATCCCCTCGACACCGCGGTTGCTCATGCTGCCGGTACGTTCGCGAACTACCCGCTCGCCGAGCTGGTCGTCGGGCTGACGCTGACCTACGAGGTCCAGGCCAACTACAAGGTGCTCCTGGAGAACTACAACGAGTGCTATCACTGCGGGCCGGTGCATCCCGAGCTGTGCCGACTGGTGCCCGCATTCGCCGGCGGAGGCGCTGATCTGGACTGGGAGAACGGGGTTCCGCACCGCGAGGGCGCGTGGACCTTCACGATGTCGGGTACGACCAACCGTGCGCCGTTCCCCGGCCTCAGCGACGAGGAAGCCGTGCGGCACAAGGGCGATCTCGTCTATCCCAACCTGATGATCTCCGCGTCGGCTGAGCACGTGGCTGCGTTCAACCTACTGCCGCGTGCCGCCGGCCACACGACGGTCGTGTGCTCGTTGCTGTTCGCTCCCGAAGCAGCCGCGGCCGGCGACTTCGACCCGCACGACGCGGGCGACCTGTGGGACATCGTGAACAAGCAGGACTGGGCGATCTGCGAGTCGGTGCAGCGCGGCATGTCGTCGCGCTCGTACACGCATGGCTGGTTCGCGCCGATGGAGGACGACAGCCTCGACATCCGGCGCTGGCTGCTGCCGCGGCTGGAGCGCGCATGAGTAAGAGCTCCCGCCAGTCGGCCATGTCGACAGCGCCAACTGGCGGAACCTCTGAGCACTTCGACTACGTCGTCGTCGGACTGGGCGCACTCGGCAGCGCGACCGCGTGGGAGTTGGCCCGGCGCGGAAACTCGGTGCTCGGCTTGGAGCGGTTCGAACTCGGTCACAACCGCGGCGCCAGCCACGACACCAGCCGGATCCTCCGGCACAGCTACCACACTCCGGCGTACGTGCGGCTCACGCTGGAGGCGTACGACGACTGGGCACGGCTCGAGGCGGAGTCCGGTCAGCAGCTGGTGGCGAAGGTCGGCGGACTCGACTTCTTCCCGCCGCAGGCCGCGATCCCGTCGATCGACTACACGCGGGCGATGGACGAGGTCGGCATCGGCTACGAGTCGCTTGCTCCCTCCGATGTTGCCGACCGCTGGCCGATGTTCGCGCTCGACGACGGTGTGTCGACGATCTACCAGCCCGACTCGGCGATCGTGCCGGCCGGGCGCGGCACTGCGACGATGCAAGCTCTTGCCCGTAAGCATGGCGCGGTCTTGCGGGACCACGCCGCCGTCACCGGACTTCAGGCAGACGAAGGGTCAGTGACGGTCACGGTCGGCTCCGCCCATGACGGGGACACCTACACCGCGGCCGGCGTGGTCGTCACGGCCGACGCCTGGGTCAACGACGTCATCGGACACCTGGGCGCCCACATCCCGCTGGAGGTCACGCTCGAGCAGGTCACCTACTTCGCGCCCGAGCAGCCGGAGACGTTCGCGCCGGATCGGATGCCGTTGTGGATCTGGATGGACGACCCGTCCTACTACGGCTTTCCGTGCTACGGCGAGGCGACCGTCAAGGCCGCGCAGGACTGTGGCGGCCCGATCGTCGACCCGGACAACCGCACCTTCGACCCGGACCCGGAGATGCGGGGCAGACTGGCCGACTTCATGCGTACGCTCCTGCCCGGCAGCGGCGCGCCGGTGCGGTCGCTGCGCTGCCAGTACACGCTGACCCGAGACCGCGACTTCGTGGTCTCGCCCGCCCCGGGGCACGACAACGTCGTGGTCGGCATGGGCGCCGCGCACGGCTTCAAGTTCGCCCCGACCTTCGGCCGGATGCTGGCCGACCTGGTCAGCACCGGCGAAACCACATCGGACATCGCCGCCTTCACCATGGATCGCCCCGGCATCACGGACCCGAACTACCAACCCCACTGGCTCGTTTGAATTGCCGAGTTGGCACGAATCGTCAGCGAGTTGGCGCGAATCGTCGCCGAGTTGGCGGGAAGGTTGCGGCTCCCTTCTCGGCTGGGCTTTGAAGGCGAGGAGGGGCGGCCAACGTTGGGCTGTGGTCCGATTTGTCGCCGCGCTGCGGTCCCAGCAGAGGATCGTGTCAGTCTGTGGGCAGCATGTGCCTGCAGACTTCCAAAGTCAGCCTCGCCGAGGTCACGTCTGGGAAGAGTGGTCGCAGACGACAAGCCCCGAGGGCGGGAACATGTCGTCTGTGACCGATGTTTTGCTGCGGACTCGACCACGACGCGAGCCGAACCTGTCAGTCGCTGCGGCACACGGACGCGACGATTCGTGCCAACTCGGCGAAGATTCGTGCCAACTCGGCGGGCGGCCGGTCAGGTGCGGTCGAGGGGAGCCGTGTCGATCACGATCCGGTAGCGGGCGGTGCCGTCGGCGACCCGCTCCCAGGCTGACGCGACCGCGGCCGGCTCGGCAGGGATCGTCTCGATCTCCGGTCGGATGTCGTGCTCGGCACAGAAGTCCAGCATCTCCTGGGTCTCCCGGATTCCGCCGATGCTCGTGCCGGAGAAGCCGCGGCGACCGGAGAGAAGGAGGGCTGGGTGCAGCGTGGCGGGTCCGTCCGGGAGGCCGACCGCGACCAGGGTGCCGTCCACGGCCAGCAGCTTGAGGAAGGCGTTGAGGTCGCTGCCCGCGGAGACGGTGTTGAGGATCAGGTCGAATGTGCGAGCCAGGTCGGAGAAGGTCTCCGGCTCGGCGGTCGCGCGTACGCTGCTCGCGCCGAAGCGGTGGGCGTCCTCGGACTTGGCGAGGGAGCGGCTCAGCACGGTGACCTCCGCGCCCATCGCGGCGGCCAGCTTCACGCCCAGATGTCCCAGACCGCCCATGCCGACGATCGCGACCTTGCTGCCCGGCCCGACCTGCCAGTGGCGCAAGGGGGAGTACATGGTGATGCCGGCACAGAGCAACGGTGCCGCCTCGTCGAGGGAGATCGCGTCGGGGATCCGGACCACGAAGTGTCGGTCGATGACGATCGAGCGACTGTAACCGCCTCGGGTGATGGTGCCGTCGTAGTCCTTGCTGCCGTAGGTCATCACCATGCCCCGCGCACAGTACTGCTCGTCGCCGGCCTGGCACTGACGACATTCCCCGCACGAGTTGAAGATGCAGCCCACACCGACACGATCGCCGACCGACAGATCGTGCACCTCCGGCCCGACAGCCGCGACCGTCCCGGCGATCTCGTGGCCCGGAGTCAGCGGGAACGGCGTACGCCCGAAGTCGTTGTGGCCGTAGTGCAGATCGGTATGGCAGATGCCGGCGTAGTCGATCGAGATGCTGATGTCGTTCGGGCGCAGGTCGCGCCGCTCGACGCTCATCGTCTCGAAGGCCGTGCCGGCGCTGCGGAGCCCGAGAGCGGGGGTTGTCGTCACCATGCGGCCAATCTAACCGGCCCTTGCCGTTGATCGAGCGGCGACTGGGTCAGGTGAGGTGGTCCGGGGATAGGCCCACCTCGCGGGCCACCGCTTCGCGGAGCCATTGCCGTAGCTGGGTCCGGGTGACGCTGCGATACACGAGGGTGGCGACCGAGAGGCCGTCGAGCAGCGCCGAGATCTGGGCCACCGACGCCGCCGGATCTGGACAGGTGAACTGCCCGCCGGCCACACCTTCGTCGATGATCGCGCACAGCGCGCTGCGCCAGCGTACGTCGTAGCCGCGAAGCACCGCGCGGATCGACGGCTCCCGTTGTGCCAGCGCCCAGGCGTCGATCCAGATCCGCCAGCCGGTCGCCGAACCGGTCGGGCCGTACTGCTTGAGTGCCTTGAGCAGCTTGTGTGTCGGATCGGCACTCGAGCCGACGATGGTGTCGAGCGCGGCGAGCTCCCGCTCTACCGCGTACGCGAACGCGTCGGCGACCAGCGCATCCTTGGTCCCGAAGTGGTAGAAGACCAGCGCCGGACTGACGTCGAGCTCGTGCGCGACGTCGGAGACACGCAGCGCCGACAGACCGATACGGTCGACCAACTCGGTGGTCGATGCGAGGATTTCGTCACGGCGTACTTCGACCGTACGCCGCCTCCGGGTCACCGCGCCGCTCCCATGGCGCTCACCCTAGAGCAGAAGGGTCCGGGCAGATGACTGCGACCAAGCTGGTCAGGCCGATGGCGCTCGTGCTCCTGCTGCCACTTGCTCTGGTCGCGCCGGCACCAGCAGGAGCAGCGGCGTCGTCCAAGCCCACCAAGGTGGTCGGCTCGTTGACACTGACCAAGTGTGACGTCACCGCGCGTGCCTGGTGCGGGTCGATCAAGCGTCCCTGGGAACCGGGGAATCCGGCGGCCGGTCAGGTCAAGGTCGGCTTCGCGTTCGTGCCCGCGCGCACCGGTCCGGCCATCAGCACGCTGGTGCCGCACGAAGGTGGTCCGGGCTACAGCACCACCGGATCTACCTGGTACTACACCCACATGTACGGCCCGCTCATGGATCGACGCAACCTGCTGCTGTTCGACCAGCGCGGCACCGGGCGCTCGCAGCCGATCGACTGCCCCGGCTTGCAGAACCTGAAGATCGCGTACGCCGTCGCGGCGGGCCGTTGCGCCAAGCAGCTCGGTGACCGCGCCGACGACTACACGACCGCGCTGTCGGCCGACGACCTGGCTGCGGTGGTCGCCGCTCTCGACCTGGGCAAGCTGGATCTGTACGGCGACAGCTACGGCACCTTCTTCACTCAGGTCTTTGCCGGCCGCCACCCCGGGCAGGTCCGCTCGGTCGTCCTCGACGGTGCCTATCCGACCTACGGCGAGTCCGGCTGGTACCCGCTGCAGACTCCCGCGATGAAACGGGCGTTCGACACGGTCTGCAAGCGAGCCGCCGAGTGCCGGCGCGGCGGCGCCGCCTTCCTGCCGACGCTGCGCAAGGTCCTGCGCCGGGTACGCGCTCACCCCTGGCACGGCCGGTCACACGACGCGGACGGCCGCCCGATGCGGGTCACCGTCGACGGCTCGACGCTGACCTCGGTGGCGTTCGGCGCCACCTACGGCCCGTCGTTCTACCGTGAGTTCACCGCGGCCATGCGTTCGTCCCTGCACGGGTACCGCGCTCCGCTGTTCCGGTTGGTCGCCGAGGCCACGGGTGGCGACACCGACGCGGGGGCGCCACGCGACTACAGCGAGGGTCTCGACGCGGCGGTCGCCTGCCACGACTACCCGCAGCTCTACGACATGACCGCATCGCCCGGCACCCGCCTGGTGCAGTACGACCGTGCGCTCACCCGGCGCACCCGGAACCATCCGGCCACCTACGGCCCGTTCACGGTTCGTGAGTACGCCAACTCCGACTGGCAGATGCTCGACTGGTGCCTGCGCTGGCCGGTCGCGCCGGCCGAGAACCCCGCCGGCACGCCGCGCCCGCCCGGCCACAGCTACCCGGACGTACCCGTGCTGATCCTGTCCGGTGAACTCGACTCGATCACCTCCCACGAGGAGGCCAAGATCGTCCAGCGGCAGTTCCCGCGCACCACCCATGTGCTGGTGCGCAACAGCTTCCACGTCACCGCGATGGGCGACACCGACCGCTGCGCCTCCCGGATCGCCCGCGCGTTCATCCGCAAACCCGGCTCGGAGAAACAGGTACGCGCCTGTGCCAAGGCGGTGCCGCCCGTACGCGCCCTCGGCCGGTTCCCCACCAAGGTCCGCGGCCTGCGCCCGTCGCTGGCTCTCGTCGCGGCCGACGTGATCGACCGGTGGTGGAACAACTACGCCGGTGTCGGCGTGGGCCTGCACGGTGGCCGCTTCTCCTACACCGGCGAGGCGACCGTGCGGTTCAAGCTGAAGAACTACAGCCTGATCCCCGGCCAGCGGGTCACCGGCACCGTCGTCTGGCACCGGGGCAAGCGCACCGCCCGCCTCGACGTGCACGTCCGAGGACGAGGCCCCGACGGGCACGTGCGGTTCACCGCGAACGTCTGAGCCGGCTTGGCTTCTACGGTCGCTCAGGGCGACGCTAGCCACCAGACGACCGGCGCGCTGCCGCGACCTTCGGGCGGGTCTTTGACCAATGCGACCAAGGCCTTGCGGAGCTTTCGGAGGCCGGGGCGAGTCCTGGGGAACCGCGCGTCGTGGCAGTAGATCGCCCCGAGATGGTCGGGCGCTCGGGCGATCGCGACGCCAAAGGTGGTGACATCCTCGGTGACGACGATCCGGCCGGCCGCTACGGCGGCACGCAAGACCGCGCTGTCGTCCAGCCCACGTCGATCCGGGCAGTCTGCGGCGAGGGAGACGGTGTCGATACCGTCCGCGACCAACTTGGCTGCGAGCCACCCGGGATAGTGCTCGTCGAGCAGGAACCGGAGCGTCTGCTCAGACGGCGCGGAGGGCCTGGCGAGGAGCGGACAACCGCATAGGCGGGCTCGTAGACTGACCCCATGACCGCTGCGAGCCCGAACGACGACCTGGTCACCGTCGCGTTGCCGGCCGACGTCGCGGCCGAGTTGGCCGCGCGTGTGGATTCCGGCGAGTTTGGCAGCGAGGGTGACGTGGTGCGACAGGGCCTGCGGCTCATCACGGAGGAAGACGCGGCACTTCACGACCCGGACGTCGAGCAGTGGTTGCGCGAAGTCGTCGTGCCGATCGCCGAGGCGACCATGGCGGACCCAAGCCGGTCCATTCCGGCGAGCCAGGTCGAAGCTGAGCTCGCGGCGGAACGTGCCCGCTGGGCATGAGCGACGAAGTCCACTATTCCCCCGAAGCTCGAGCCAACCTCCACGCACTCCAGGAGTACCTGCGTGACGAGGCAGGTCCGGTGGTCGCGGCACGCTACATGGAGCGACTAACGAAGTACTGCCGATCGCTCGGGGGTCCCCTGGTCACGGGGCATGCGAGGGACGACCTCTATCCGGGTCTGCTAACGCGAACCTTCGAGAAGAAGCGCGTCATCGCGTTTCTTGTCATCGACCGAGAGGTGCACATTGTGGCTGTGCACGGGACTGCTCAGGAGTGGGAACGCAAGATCAGAGAGAACCCGCCACAGCTTCCTGAGTGAGATAGGCGGAGAGGCGAGTGCGACCAGCTGCGAACGGCTGGCGGCAACATGCTTCGAGCAGTCAGCGGGGGATGTGCTCGCGCCACTCGCGCTCGAAGATCTCGGTGCCGCCGTCCACGGCGCGGA
>JASGGG010000100.1:0-10926 GCA_047605165.1 Nocardioidaceae bacterium | reverse complement strand
CCTTGTCGCGCATCACCTCCAGCTCGTACTCCTTCCAGCCGATGATCGACTCCTCCAGGAGCACCTCGGTGGTCGGGCTGGCGTCGAGACCGGCACCGGCGATGCGGTGCAGGTCGGCTTCGTCGTACGCGATTCCCGAGCCGGTGCCGCCCATCGTGAAGGAGGGGCGTACGACAACGGGGTAGCCGAGCTGGTCGGTCGCCGCCACGCAGTCGTCCATCGAGTGGCAGATCACGCTGCGGGCGACCTCTCCCCCGAGCTCCTCGACGATCTGCTTGAACGACTCGCGGTTCTCGCCGCGGTGGATCGCCTCGATGCTCGCGCCGATCAGCTCGACGCCGTACTTCTCCAGTACGCCCGCCTCGGACAGCGCGATCGCGGTGTTCAGCGCGGTCTGGCCGCCGAGCGTCGCGAGCAGCGCGTCAGGGCGCTCCTTGGCGATCACCAGCTCGACGAACTCGGGGGTGATCGGCTCGACGTAGGTGGCATCGGCGAACTCGGGGTCGGTCATGATCGTGGCCGGGTTGGAGTTGACCAGGACGACCCGAAGACCCTCCGCGCGCAACACTCGGCACGCCTGGGTGCCGGAGTAGTCGAACTCGCAGGCCTGCCCGATGACGATGGGCCCGGAGCCGATCACCAGGACCGACTCGATGTCGTCACGCTTGGGCACGGTGCTCCTCCATCAACTGGCAGAACCGGTCGAACAGGTACGCGGCGTCGTGCGGGCCGGCGGCCGCCTCCGGGTGGTACTGCACCGAGAACGCCTTCAACTGCCCGGCCTCGGTGGTCGAGCCTGTCGAGACCCGCAGCTCCAGTCCCTCCACGACGTCGTCGTTGAGGCAGACGTGGCTGACGGTCGCCGTTCCATAGGGCGTTTCCGTGGCGCCGTCGAGCGGAGCTTCGACCGCGAACCCGTGGTTGTGTGCGGTGACCTCGACCTTGCCGGTCGTGCGGTCCATCACCGGCTGGTTGATGCCCCGGTGGCCGTACTTGAGCTTGTAGGTTCCGAAGCCCAGCGCGCGGCCGAACAGCTGGTTGCCGAAGCAGATGCCGAAGTACGGCAGTCCCGCGTCGAGCACCTGCCGTAGCACCGCGACACTGTGATCGGCGGTAGCCGGGTCACCCGGGCCGTTGCTGTAGAAAACTCCGTCGGGCCCCCCGGAGTCGGCACCGACGGCCTGGATGTCCTCGAAGCTGGCGGTCTGCGGCAGCACGTGGACCTCGATGCCTCGCTCGCTCATCATCCGTGGCGTGTTCGCCTTGATGCCCAGGTCGATCGCCGCGACCCGGAACAAGGGCGGTCGAGTAGCCGACGACCCGCCGTCCGCTGGTCGAGTAGCCGACGAAGGAGGCGTATCGAGACCCCACGCCGGCACCACGTACGCCTCCGCGGTCGTGACCTCGCCGGCCAGGGCCGCGCCGGTCATCTCGGCACTGCCCAGCACCCGCTGGAGCAGCTGGTCGGCGTCGGCCTCGGTGGTGGAGATGCCGACCCGCATCGCGCCCCGCTCGCGCAGGTGCCGGGTCAGCGCGCGGGTGTCGATCCCACTGATGCCGACCACACCTTGCTGCTTGAGCTCGTCGTCCAGGGACCGCGTGGCACGCCAGTTGGACGCGACCCGCGCGGGATCGCGGACGACGTACCCGGCCACCCAGATCCTGCGCGACTCCGGATCCTCGTCGTTCATGCCGGTGTTGCCGACGTGCGGTGCGGTCATCACCACGACCTGACGGTGGTACGAGGGGTCAGTCAGCGTCTCCTGGTAGCCGGACATGCCCGTGGAGAACACCGCCTCGCCGAAAGTCTCGCCTTCGGCGCCGAACGATTCACCGCGAAAAGTGCGGCCGTCCTCCAGAACCAACAGTGCAGACGTCACGACTGCTTCTCCTCTCCGGGTGACCGCTGGTCGAGTGCGCCGAGGAACGAGGCGCGTATCGAGACCACCGCCGGCCGGGCAGGGTCTGTGAGAGAAGTCCGCGACTTCGGCGCCCCGCGTCTGGCCGGCGTCTCGATACACCCGGCTCGTTCCTCGCCGGGCACTCGACGACCGAGCGTGGCTCGATACACCGCCGCTCGTACCTCACGACGGCACTCGAACAGTGCAGCTGTCATGACTGCTTCTCCTTCATCAGGGCATCGATGGCGTCGACCCAGGTGTCGTGCCCACCGTCGGACAGTTTGAAACCGGAGTCGAGCAGCAGGTCGCCGTGCTGCCAGGTGACCAGCAGCATCCCGTCGGGGGGAATCACCTTGCCGGCGATCCCGCGATCGCGACGGGCGCCGCGCAGCTCGGTGACCGGGATCCGGAACGAGCCGAGCCCGGGACGGTGCACGTCCAGCCCGCAGACGGAGAGTACGAGTGTGCAGTCGCTGCGGTTGCCGAGCCCCTGGGCGACGACCCGATCGAGCCAGTCCGACGCCAGGGCACTGCCGAAGTACCGACCATCGGCACGAAGTCTGGCGTCTCCCGCATCATCCGGCGGCGGCGGCAACGGCGGCAGGTCGTGCTTGCGACCGCGGCGGCGCCAGCCCCACCACATCAGCAGGTAGACCAGCGCCACGAACGCCAACAGCACGAGAGCGGCTTCGGGCTTGTTCACCGCGTCAGCTTCCCGTCGAGCACGTTCGGTGTTCCCCGGAGGAAGGTGGCGACCACCTGGCCCGGCAGCTCCATGCCCCGGTACGGGTTGTTCCGCGACCGCGAGGCGGTGTCGGCCGAGTCGACCACGCGGGTGACCGACGGGTCGTAGAGCACGAGGTTGGCCGGCTCCCCGACCTCGATCGGGCGGCCGTGGTCGGCGGCGATCCGCCCGATCTCGGCGGGCTTGACCGACATCCGCTCCGCGACCTGCGCCCAGGTCAGCAGCCCGGTATCGACCATCGTGTGCTGCACCACCGAGAGCGCCGTCTCCAGGCCGAGCATCCCGAACGCCGCCGCGGCCCACTCGCAGTCCTTGTCCTCGTGCGGGTGCGGGGCATGGTCGGTCGCGACGATGTCGATCGTGCCGTCGGCCAGCGCCGCTCGGAGCGCCTCGACGTCAGCGGCGCTGCGCAGCGGCGGGTTCACCTTGTAGATCGGGTCGTAGCTCTCCGCCCGCTCGTCGGTCAGCAGCAGGTGGTGAGGGGTGACCTCGGCGGTGACCTCCCAGCCGCCCTCCTTGGACGCCTGGGCCTTGGCGCGGCGTACCAGCTCGACCGAGCCCGCGGTACTCACGTGGCAGATATGCAACCGCGAGCCGACATGTGCCGCCAACAACGAGTCGCGGGCGATGATCGCCTCCTCGGCGACCGCCGGCCAGCCGGTCAGACCGAGCCGCGCGGACACCTCGCCCTCGTGCATCTGGGCGCCCTCGGTCAGCCGCGGATCCTGTGCGTGCTGGGCGATCACCCCGTCGAACGCCTTGACGTACTCCAGCGCGCGGCGCATCAGCTGCGAGTCCCACACGCACTTGCCGTCGTCGGAGAAGACGCGTACGCGCGCAGCCGAGTCGGCCATCGCCGCGAGTTCGGAGAGCCGTTCGCCTTCGAGCCCGATCGTGACGGCGCCGATCGGGTAGACGTCGGCGTACCCGGACTCGCGGCCCAGCCGCCAGACCTGCTCGACCACGCCGGCCGTGTCGGCGACGGGGTCGGTGTTGGCCATCGCGTGCACCGCGGTGAAGCCGCCGAGCGCGGCCGCGCGGGTGCCGGTCTCGACCGTCTCGGCGTCCTCCCGGCCAGGCTCGCGCAGGTGCGTGTGCAGATCGACGAGACCTGGCAGCGCAACGAGCCCGGTGCCGTCGATCACCTCGGCGTCCTCGGGTGCGCTCGCCGCGATCAGTCCGTCGACGATCGCCAGGTCCGTAGGCTCGGTGCCCAGGACGGAGACGCTCTTGATCAGGTACGACGTGGTCACCTCAGGACTCACTCTCACTTCCGCCGAGGGTCAGGTACAGCACGGCCATCCGGACCGCGACACCGTTGGTCACCTGCTCAACGATGACCGAGCGATCGGAGTCGGCGACGTCGGCGGTGATCTCCATGCCGCGCACCATCGGCCCGGGGTGCATCACGATCGCGTGCTCCTGCATGGCCGCCAGACGCTGGGCGTCGAGACCGTAGTTGCGGGAATACTCGCGCGCGCTGGGGAAGAAGGCCGCGTTCATCCGCTCGCGCTGCACCCGCAGCATCATCACCGCGTCGGCCTTGGGGATCGCCGCGTCCAGGTCGTAGGACGTCTCCACGCCCCAGGTCTCGACGCCGACCGGGAACAGCGTGGGTGGCGCGACCAGGGTCACCTCGGCGCCGAGGGTCTTGAGCAGCAGCACATTGGAGCGGGCGACCCGGCTGTGCAGCACGTCGCCGACGATGGTGATCCGGCGCCCGTCCAAGCCCTGCCCTTTCTCCGGGGCCAGGTGCCGGGTCATCGTGAACGCGTCGAGCAGCGCCTGGGTGGGGTGCTCGTGGGTGCCGTCGCCCGCGTTGATCACCGCCGCCCGGGTCCAGCCGGTAGTGGCGAGCCGATGCGCGGCACCCGAGGCACCGTGGCGGATGACGATCGCGTCGGCGCCCATCGCCTCCAGGGTCATCGCGGTGTCCTTGAGGCTCTCGCCCTTGGACACCGACGAGCCCTTGGCCGCGAAGTTGATCACGTCCGCCGAGAGGCGCTTGGCGGCGGCCTCGAACGAGGTGCGGGTGCGGGTGGAGTCCTCGAAGAACAGGTTGACCACCGTCCGGCCACGCAGGGCCGGGAGCTTCTTGATCGGCCGGTCCGCGAGCGTACGCAATTCCTCGGCGGTGGTGAGGATCAGCTCGGCCTCGTCGCGGGTCAGGTCCCCGGCGGACAGCAGGTGTCGCATCAGCTCGCCTCCCCTGCTGTCTCGACTGGGTTGTCGACGATGGTGACGCTGTCCTCGCCGTCGGTCTCGGTCAGGCGTACCCGCACCGACTCGGCAACCGAGGTGGGCAGGTTCTTGCCGACGAAGTCGGCCCGGATCGGCAGGTCACGGTGGCCGCGGTCGACCAGCACCGCCAGCCGCACCGCGCGGGGCCGGCCGATGTCGTTCAGCGCATCCAGCGCGGACCGGATGGTGCGGCCGGAGTACAGCACGTCGTCGACCAGCACCACGACCTTGTCGTCGATGCCGTCGCCGGGGATGTCGGTGTGCAACAGCGCTCGGGCCGGCTTCAGCCGCAGGTCGTCGCGGTACATCGTCACGTCCAGCGACCCGACGGGCACGCCACCGCTGGGGCCTTCGACCGCGGCGATCTTGTCGGCGATGCGGCGAGCGAGGGGTACGCCACGGGACGGGATGCCGAGCAGCACCAAGTCCTCGGAGCCCTTGTTACGTTCGAGGATCTCGTGGGCGACGCGGGAGAGAGCGCGGGAGACGTCACGCGCGTCGAGGACCTCGCGGCCCCCGGTGCTAGGAATGGCTTCCTGGGCAGGCATCGGTGTGCCCGACCTCCTTCTCCGCCTCACGGGACGGCTCGTTAAAGGATGTCGATCTGCGCCGATGCTACCGCACGGCTGACGCTACTTTGAGTCGAGGTCGCGGTTGGCGAGGATCTCGCGCCGGGTGGAAAGCACGCGCTGGTCCTTGTCCCGGTTGGCCGCCGAAGCTAGGCGACACCGCGTCGCTGACCTGCCTCTCGAATCAACTGCAACTGACGCGCCACGTGCTGAGAGCGCGCCACCCGCTCGCTGGGAGTCAGCGGGCGCAGCGCGGCGGCCTGGTGCCGGTCTGAATCGTCCCGCTCGACCAGGATGACGTCGAGATCGAACCCACAGAGCCGGACCAGCCGCAGCACGTCGTCGAACGCCGGGCGGGTGCGGCCGGACTCCAGTCGCGCGATCGCGCTCTGGGTGGTGCCCGCCTTCGCCGCCAGCTCGCGCTGGGTCAAGCGGGCACGCTTCCGGGCCTCGCGGACCAGATCGTTTCCGTGGGTCGCCATAGCAGTGGTGCTATCGCCCTGAATCAGGGCCAGCCGACCTCAGAACCGTATCGAGCCGTCCGGTCGTCGAGTGCGCCGATCGGGCATGCTGGGTTCATGCCCATCCCCAGGCGCTGGCCGATCTTCGACGTAGGCGCCGTGTCGCTGTTCGCCGCGATCGGCCGGCTCAGTCACGACGAGGGGCTGACGCCGAGCGGCTGGTGGCACACGGCCTGGCCGTTCCTGGCCGGCGTGGTTCTCGCTCATCTGCTCCTGCTCGGCCTCGCGCTGTCGGCCCGCCAACTGCGGTCGGGCGTACTCGTCTGGTTGGTCACCTGGGCCGGTGGCATGGCGTTGCGGGCGGTCAGCGACCAGGGCACCGCGCCCTCGTTCGTCGTGGTGGCGCTGGTCGTGCTCGGGGTGTTCCTGTTGGTGCCGCGGGTGGTGACTGGCCGACTACGCGGGCAGCGCCGCCTTGTTCCGGACGATGTTGCCGAGGATGCCGTTGACGAAGGACGGTGACTCGTCGGTGGAGAGCTCACGGGCCAGGCTCATCGCCTCGGAGACCGCGACGGCGTCGGGTACGTCGTCGGCGTAGAGGATCTCGTAGACCCCGATCCGCAGCAGGTTGCGGTCCACGCCGGGCATCCGGTCGAGGGTCCAGCCCTGGGCGTAGTGCGCGAGCAGCTCGTCGATGCGGCTCTGGTGCTCGACGACACCGCGGACGAGCGCGGCGGTGTAGTCGTTGACCGGGGGGTCGCCGTCAGCGAGCCGCTCCTCAAGGGTGCCGCCCAGCGGCAGCCCGCGCAGCTCGCCCTCGAACAGCACGTCGAGCGCGCGCTTGCGGGACTTCGTCCTGGCAGCCAAGGTCGTGCCCGGTCAGGAGTTGACGCGGCCGAGGTAGGACGAGTCGCGGGTGTCGACCTTGACCTTCTCGCCGGTGGTGATGAACAGCGGCACCTGGATCTCGTGACCGGTCTCCAGCCGAGCCGGCTTGGTGCCGCCGCTGGAGCGGTCGCCCTGCAAACCGGGCTCGGTGTATTCGACGAGCAGCTCCACCGATGCGGGCAGCTCGACGTAGAGGACCCGACCGTCGTTGGTGGCGACGATCGCCTCCTGGTTCTCCAGCAGGAAGTTGGTGGCGTCGCCGACGATCTCCGGAGAGATCTCGAGCTGGTCGTAGGTGCCGGTGTCCATGAACACGAAGCTGGTGCCGTCGTTGTAGAGGTACTGCATCGTGCGCTTGTCGACGTTGGCCGTCTCGACCTTGGTGCCGGCGTTGAAGGTCTTGTCGACGACCTTGCCCGACTCGACGTTCTTGAGCTTGGTGCGGACGAAG
Organism: Nocardioidaceae bacterium; assembly: GCA_047605165.1. Lineage (GTDB taxonomy): Bacteria > Actinomycetota > Actinomycetes > Propionibacteriales > Nocardioidaceae > SSC3. The sequence goes on along the minus strand of JASGGG010000100.1, from coordinate 3,670 downwards.
GCCGGGCCCTTGCCGGGCTTGACGTGCTGGAACTCCACCACCGCCCAGAGCTGGCCGTCCAGGTTGAGCACCATGCCGTTCTTCAGGTCGTTCGTGGTTGCCACGCGCGTGTTCCTCTGCTGTTCGTCTGCTGTTTTCAAGATCGGGTGCCACCCGTCGGGCACAGCCGCCGAGTCTACCGGGGCCGCCCGCTCGTGCCGAATCACCGGCCAGCGGCCGCGTCGAGATTCAGCGCGCGAGCTCGACGACCACCTCGTAGTGGCCGGTCTGCGGGAACATGTCGAGCAATCGTCCGCGTACCGGGCGGAGACTCGGCATCGCGTCGAGGTCCCTTGCGAGTGACACGGCGTTGCAGCTGGAGTAGATCACCCGCCGCACGCCGCTGGTCTCGAGCCACTGCGTCAGCTCGACGCCGATCCCGCGTCTGGGTGGGTTCACGATCACCAGATCCGGCGGCTCCTCGGCCGCGAGCGCGTACGCCGTCGCGTCGCCCGCTGCGAACGTTGCATCCGCGCCCAGCTCCGCCGCCGTCGTACGGGCACTCTCCACGGCCTCCTCGCTGACCTCGATGCCGAGCACGCGCCGGCCCATCTGGCGGCCGGGGTCGGCGACGTGCAGGGCGAAGCCGCCTACCCCGCAATAGAGGTCCCAGACCTCGGCGGGCTCGGCTGCTTCGACCCACTCGGTGACCTGGCGATAGAGGGCTGCGGCGATCTCCGTGTTGGTTTGGAAGAAGCTCCGCGGCCGCAGGTGCAGGCCAATCCCGTTGACCCGCATCAGCAGCGACTCCCCACCGGCCAGGTGGATCTCGCGGTCGCCCTCGAGCACGGCCTTGTGCTCGGGCTGGAGATTCGCGGTAACGACCGCCAGCGCGGGCTCTTGTCTGAGAAGCCCGGGCAGGTGCTTGTGGATCCGCGCAATGCTCTCCTGGGACCGCAACACGAAGCGGAGCATCAGCTCGCCGTCGGGCGACTCGGTGACGAGCAGGTACTTGAGCTCGCCGCGCCGCTCCCCCACGTCATAAGGCTCGATCCTCGCGGTGGTCACGAACTCCGCAAGCCGTGGCAGCACTGCCACAATCGCAGCCGAGTGCAGGCCGCACTCCCGCAGGTCTACGCCGCCCGCGCTCCCGAGGATCCCCAGCGTGGGCTGGTCGATCGTGCCGCCGACCACCAGCTTCGCCTTGTTGCGAAACCCCGACTCAGGCCCGGTGATCGGAGGCAGCCACTCGATGTCCCGCTCCCCCAAGAGCTCGCATACGTGCGCAACCTTCCCCGCCACCTGCTCCGCGTACGGCACCGGCAGCAGCGTGCACGACCGGCACTCCCCGGCCTCGAAGTAGTCGCAGCGCATGACATCGGCAGCGTACGACCTGTTGCGGCTGCAGCCGGATTGTGGCCGATCCCGACTGTTGCGGCGGGATTGTGGCCGATGGCGGCAAGCTCCCCCGGCGTGTCGTTGTCGCCATCGGCCACAACCCGGGTTTTCCACAGGCGCTGAGATTGCCCCTCCCGTTCCACGGTCGTGCTGGGTAGATTGCGGCACACGAGCAGGACGGGGACGTTGGATGCGAGTACGAGCGGCACTGGCGCTGGGCACCTTGGCCCTGCTGGCTGCCTGCAACAACGACCCCGGTCCCACACCGCCGCCGATCACGCCAAGCACGACCGCCCCGACGGTCAGCACCTCGACACCGACACTGCCGCCGACCGCCACTGAGCACACAATCGAGGGCGGCAAGACATTCATCCGTGCCTGGGTCGATGCCGTGAACGTCGGGATCATGACTGGGAACTGAGTCACTAACAAGCCTGAGTGCCCGTGAATGTCGCTGATGCGCGTCGTTGCAGCACGCGATTGCCGAGGTCTTCACCAATGGAGGAAGCAGTAGGGGAGGCACCTGGCGCATCAGACGAATCCTTCCTGAGTCGCTGACGCGGTATGTCGCAACCGTCAAGACCCGGGCCGCAACCATCCACAAGACGCCAGTGCGACGCCCGAACGCTTCCCTGCGAGTGGCTTCGCTATGGAATTTCGGCTGCGCTGGAAGCGACGCCTGGTTCGTGCGTGAAGCGAAACGACTGCACGACACGCGGGCTCATCGCAATCATCCTTGTCGCCGCATGGATGCTGCAGCCGACCCCTGAGGCTCACGCTGCCCAATGCCACGATGCAGGCAGCGCAACCCAGACACAATGGGTCCTTGCCTTAGGCTGCAAGGACCATGGAGGCGGCGCCTCCAGCACGGGCGCAGCACACAGCAAGGCCCCGACACTCGTGGGGATCGTGACGCAAATCAAATGCACCGGCCCCTGCGTAACCACCCCACCCAGCTATGGCTGCAACAACGGTCAACGATTCACCTACGTCTGGGCGGTCTACTCCGACGGCACCATGACCCTGCTCTCAGCCAGCTGCATGTCCGAAAACGAAACCCCCAACACCAACCCACCCGCAACCATCACCCCCGCCCTCGTCCTCCAAGCTCTACGCCGCATCAACCTCCCCGCCGCCACCGTCCACACCAACCCCGCCGCCAAGACCCTGGTCAACCTCGACACCATCTTCTATGCGGACCCAACCTCCTTCACCCGCACCCTGCCCATGCTCGGCCACCAAGTCACCGTCAAGTCCACCTCCACCCATTACACCTGGAACTTCGACGACCAAAGCCAAGCAACCAGCAAGACACCAGGACGGCCCTACCCACACAAAGACATCACCCACCGCTACCTACACTCCCACCACACCGTGCACCCCTCGGTCGACGTCACCTACACCGCCCGCTACCGCATCGACAACGGCCCCTGGCAACCCATCCCCGACACCGTCACCATCCCCGGACCCAGCACCGACCTCCACGTCGCCGAAGCCATACCCGTCCTCTCCGGCAACCGCTGATTTGTGGCCGATCACGACAACGACACGCCGAGCGACCCTGTCACCATCGGCCACAACCCAGCCGAAACAGTCACCATCGGCCACAAACCAGCAGCAGAGGGTCAGGCCAACCGCTAATTGTGGCCGGTCAGCGCCGGTCTCGACCAACAGAGCGGAGAGTTTCAGTCACCAGGTGACTGAAACTCTCCGGCGTAATGCGCAACTCGCCCACGGCTCCCGACTCCACACCCGGGTCTCGACAAGCCCGATCGGCGGACATAGACGACCATGTCAACCCGGTGCACGTGTTGCTCCGTCATAGAGGGTGAGACGAGAGGAACACCATGGACACCTTGAAGGACGACCTCGAGCTGGCGATCCCGCGGATTGACGCCGGCGACGACCGACTGGACACCCTGATCCGTGCCGGCAGGCAGGCGGTGCGTCAGCGGCGCGCCCGCATCGGCGGCGCCCTCACCGCGGGCGGGCTGGTCGTTGCCGGCCTGGCTCTGGGCGCGACCGCCATGCTCGCCCAAGATGCCCCCGGACCTGATGGGAACCAACCACTCGCCATCGGACCAGGCGCGACGCGGTCGGTCACGGCCGAGCTCACCCTGGCAAGCCTGCAAGAGGTTGCGGACACGTGCGGTGAGGTGACGGTGGACCCTGCGACCAAGACGCTGACCAGTGGCGGACAAGCGGTGACCCCCACCGACCAGCTGAAGGGAGACGGCTGGGTCGCCGTCGAGTACCCCTGCGGATCCGATGTCGTCCGAGTCCTGCAGTTCGG
>JASGGG010000099.1:0-11047 GCA_047605165.1 Nocardioidaceae bacterium | reverse complement strand
GCTGGTGTGCGGCAGGGCGTCGCGCAGGACGTACTCCTTGGGCCGCTTGGCGGGGGAGAGCCGCTCCCGGGCGTACGCGTCGAGGGCCTCGGCGGTGACCTCGCCGACCACGGCGGCGCAGACCCGCTGGCCCCACGTGGGGTCGGGGCGGGCATACACCGCGATCTCGGTGACCCCCGGGCATTCGCCGAGCACGCTCTCGACCTCGACGGGATAGACGTTGACGCCGCCGGTGATGATCAGGTCCTCGCGGCGGCCGTCGAGGTACACGTAGCCGTCGGTGTCGATACGGCCCAGGTCGCCCACCGTGAACGCCGATCGACCGTCGACGGTCGTGCGCCAGGCGGCTGCGGTCTTCTCCGGAGCCCGCCAATAGGTGAAGCGGGCGTGCTCCGGCACGGTGCACCACAGCATGCCGTCCTCGTCCACGCTCAGCGCGCGACCCGGGCGGGCGCGGCCCACCGTGCCCGGCCGGTCGGCCGCCTCCTCGCTGCGGCAGGCCGTGAACTGGCCTTCGGTCGAGCCGTAGAACTCCCACGTCGAGCCTTCGGGGAACAGCGCGACGAGTCGCTGCTTGACCTCGACCGGGCAGGCGGCGCCCGCGTGCGCCACCAGGCGAAAGCAGGTCAGGTCGGGTACGCCGGTGCCCTCCCAATGCGCGAACAGCCGTTGCAGGTGGGTCGGGACGCAGAACATCGTGGTCGGCCGGTGCCGGAGGATCGCGTCGGTGACGGTCGCGGGGTCGAACGGCCCGGGTACGACCACGGTGCCGCCGGCGAGCAGCGTACCCATCGCGAACCGCAGCGGAGCGCTGTGGTGCATCGGGCTCAGCACCAGGTTGACGTCGGCGTCGTCGAAGCCCCACAGGTCGCGCTCCTCGGTCACCAGCGCGCGGGCAGCCGACTCGTCGAGGAGCCCGCTGAACACGCCCTTGGGCGAGCCGGTCGTGCCCGAGGTGAGATGCATCGGCCGGCCGAGTGGCAGGGCGGGTTCAGGTATGGGCAACGCGGCGAGCGTTTCCTCGATCGAGGCTTGGTCGGTCAGTACCGCACAGGGGTCGACATAGGGGAGCAGGCGGTCGCGCTCGGCGGCCGTGAGGTTCGGGTCCATCGGCACCGGGACGATGCCTCGAGACAGCAGGCTGACGCACAGCTGCGCGTAGGGCACCGAGCCGCGCACCAGCAGCGCGATGCGGTCGCTGGGCCGCCAGGAGGAGGGGTCTGTCGTCATTGGGGCCAGGGTTTCATGGCCTAGGTTGACCCCATGAAGGTGGGACTGACGGGCGGTATCGCGTCGGGCAAGAGCACGGTGTCGCAGATCCTGCGCGAGCTGGGCGCGGTGGTGATCGACTCCGACCAGATCGCCCGGGAGGTGGTGGCCAAGGGGACACCCGGCCTAGCCGCGGTCATCGCGGAGTTCGGCGCGGGCATGCTCACCGCCGACGGCGAGCTCGACCGGCCGAAACTGGCCGCGGTCGTCTTCAACGACCCCGCCGCGCGCAAGCGTCTGGAAGCGATCACCCACCCGCTGATCAACGAGGTGTCGCGGGCCCGCGAGGCAGCGGCGCTGGCCACGGGCGCCCTGGTCGTCAACGACATGCCGCTGATCGTGGAGATGGGCATCGCCGACCTGTTCGACGCGGTGATCGTGGTCGACGTCCCGGTCGAGGAAGCGGTACGCCGGATGGTCGAGGACCGTGGCTGGACGGTGGCCGACGCCCGCTCCCGGATCGCGAGTCAGGCGACCCGGGAGGAGCGTCGCGCTGTGGCGACCTACCTGATCGACAACAGTGGCCCGGTGGACCGACTGCGCCGGCAGGTCGAGGACATCTATCGGGCGTTGATCAGCCGGCCGGCGACGCCCTAGGCGGCGATGTCGGGGTCGGCGGTGGCGCGTAGCTTCTGCAGGGCCTCTCGCTCCAGCTGACGGACCCGCTCGGCCGAGATGCCGTGCTTGGCGCCGATGTCGGACAGCTTGTGGATCCGCCCGTCGACCAGTCCGTAGCGCGACCGGATGATGTCGGCCGACCGTTCGTCGAGGGTCTCGACCAGCCGGGCGAGCCGCTCGCGGGCTTCGACGTCGAGGAAGGTGCTGTCGGGGCCGGGCGCCTGCTCCTGGGCGATCAGGTCGCCCAGCGAGGTGTCGCCGTCCTCGTCGATCGGGGTGTCGAGGCTGACGTGCTCGCGTGCCCAGGCCATCAGGTCCAGGACGCGCTCGATGTCGAGGCCGAGCTCCTCGGCGATCTCTTCGGGTTCCGGGTCACGCCCGAGCTGACGTTCCAGGGTGCGGCGGGCGGCACCGATCTGGTTGATCTCCTCGACCACGTGCACGGGCAGACGTACCACGCGGCCCTGCTGCGCGATGCCTCGGGTGATGGCTTGCCGGACCCACCAGGTGGCGTACGTCGAGAACTTGAAGCCCTTGGTGTAGTCGAACTTCTCCACCGCCCGGATCAGGCCGGTGTTGCCCTCCTGGATGAGGTCGAGCATGGGCATCTGGGAGCGGCCGTACTTGCGGGCGATCGAGACCACCAGCCGCAGGTTGGCCTCGATGAAACGGTCGACGGCCTTGCGGCCCTCCTCGGCCATCCACTCGAGCTCCTCCCGGGTGGCGTTCTTCGGGGCGCCGCCCTTCCTGCGCCCGACCCGGCCTTCGGCGAGCAGTCGCTCGGCGAACAACCCGGCTTCGATGGTACGGGCGAGCTCGACCTCGGTGATGGCGTCGAGCAGGGGAGTACGAGCGATCTCGTCGAGGTACATGCCGACGCTGTCGCGTCCCTCGATCTCGCGAGTCTGGGTGCGAACGGTAGCCATTGGGGTGTGCCCCTTTCGTGCTCGCCAGAAACGGGTGGTTACCCGGTTCGTCCGGCATTGAAACCAACGGTCGAGTGGCCGTCAGAATTCCCGATCGGCGATCGGTCCTACATCTGTTGGGACGCGTGGCCGGAGCGAATAGTTGCAGTGTGGGGGCGATTTCAGGGACTTTTCAGGAAGCCCCAGGTCACCGTCGGGAAAGGCCGGCCTGATCGAGCACCCAGGCCAGGGCGAACGCGCGGTCCCGCCAGGCGTTGTAGCGCCCGCTGACACCGCCGTGACCGGCGACCATCTCGGTCTTGAGCAGTACCGTCTCCGACCCGGTCGCGGTGGCCCGGAGCCGGGCGACCCACTTGGCGGGCTCGACGTACAGCACCCGGGCGTCGTTGAGAGAGGTCTGGGCCAGGATCGGCGGGTACCGCTTGGCCGTCACGTTCTCGTACGGGGTGTAGGACTTCATGTAGGCATACACCTCGGGATCCTCCAGCGGGTTGCCCCACTCCTCCCACTCCACCACGGTCAGCGGCAGCGACGGATCGAGGATGGTGGTGAGAGCGTCGACGAACGGAACCTCGGCGAGAATCCCCGCGAAGGCCTCGGGCGCGAGGTTGGCCACCGCACCCATCAGCAGTCCGCCGGCGCTGCCGCCCTCGGCGACGATCCGGTCGGGGGCGCTCAGCCCGGTCGACGCCAGGTGCTGGGCACAGGCGACGAAGTCGGTGAAGGTGTTGCGCTTGCGCAGCATCTTGCCGTCGTCGTACCAAGACCGGCCCATTTCGCCGCCCCCGCGCACGTGCGCGATAGCGAAGCCCATGCCGCGGTCGAGCAGCGACAGGCGAGCGATGGAGAAGTACGGGTCCATCGATGCCTCGTAGGAGCCGTATCCGTAGAGCAGGAACGGCGTCGAACCGTCGCGTGGTGCTCCCTTGGGCACCACCACCGACATCGGCACCCGGGTGCCGTCGGGTGCGGTCGCCCACTCCCGGAACTGCTCGTAGCGAGCCGGCTCGTACGGCCCGTGCACCGGGTGGTCGAGCACCGGGGTCTGCTTGAGCAGCGTGAGGGATCGCGTACGCACGTCGTAGTCGTAGACCGCGGGCGGGGTGGTCATCGTGGTGTGTCCGATGCGCAACGTCGGGGCGGAGAACTCGGGGTTGGCGCCGAGACCGACGGTGTAGAGGGGTTCGGCGAAGTCGACCAGGTAGTCCTCGGTGATGCCGTCGGGCCCGAGGTCGAGGATCCGTAGCTGGGTCAGTCCGTCGCTGCGCTGGCTGACGACGACGTGACCGGAGAACGCGTTGACGTCTTCCAGCCGGACGGCGGGGTCGTGGGGGAGGAGCGGCACCCACTGGGTGTGGTCGGTGGCGTCGACCGGGGCGATCGCGAGCTCGAAGTTGAGCGCGTCGTCGTTGTGCAGCACCAGCAGCCGGTCCGTGCCGCCGACGACCGCGTGCTCGACGCCGTACTCCACGCCTTGGCGACGTGGCGCGACGACGCGGAACGCCCCCGTGGCGTTGTCGGCTTCGAGGATGCGGTACTCCGAGGTGGTCTTGGAGCCGATCGAGATCGCGAGGAAGCGATTGCTGCGGGTACGCCCGACACCGACCCAGAACCGCTCGTCCTCCTCGTGGTGGACCAGGACATCGGTCTCGGGGTCGGTGCCGATCCGGTGTCGCCAGACCTTGTCGGGGCGCCATGCGTCGTCGACGGTCGAGTAGAAGAAGTGCTCACCGGTCAGATCCCAGGTCACGCCGTACGAGGTCCCCGAGATCGTGTCGGGAAGCAGTTCGCCGGTGGTCAGATCCTTGACCTGGAGCACGAATCGTTCGTCGCCGGAGGTGTCGGTGGAGAAGGCCAGCCGGTTGCCGTCCGGGCTGACCGAGCTGGCCCCGAGCGAGAAGAACGCGTGGCCCTCGGCGAGCTCGTTGGAGTCCAGCAGCACCTGCTCACCTGGCGCTGGCTCGTCGGGTGACAGCACCGGAGGCGTCCAATCGTCGGATCCCGAGACCGGTCGGCGGCAGGAGATGCCGTACTGCTTGCCCTCGACACTGCGACCGTAGTACCAGTAGCCGCCGACACGGGTCGGCACCGAGAGGTCGGTCTCCTGGGTGCGTGCCTTGATATCGCCGAAGATCGCCTCGCGCAGGTCGGCGAGGTGGGCGGTCCGAGCCTCGGTGTAGGCGTTCTCGGCCTCGAGGTAGCCGATGGTCTCGGGCGCCTCCTTGTCGCGCAGCCACGCGTAGTCGTCCACGAAGACGTCGCCGTGGTGCACGCGCTCGAGGGGGCGGACCGGAGCAATGGGCGGGAGAGGGACGCCTGAGGCGGGTGCGGAGGCTGGGACGGGGGCTGAGGCGGACATGCCGGGAACCCTATGTCACTTCTGGGGGTCACTTCGGGGGGCCTCCGGCCGCCACTGTCGGAGCGCCGGGTCCTCCGCGGAGAGCGTGCGGACCGGGCCGGGGCCGGTCTCGGCGGTCTCGAAGCGCACCGTCACCCGGCCCAGGCCCGCGCCCCAGACCCAGCCGCGGCCGTACTCGTCGTGCTCCACGTCCATGCCGGGCAGCCAGCCACGGCGGCGCTCGAACCGCGACAGGTCGACCTCAGGGGCGGGCTCGTCGAGCTCGGAGGGGTCGTCGCCGAAGAGGTCCTCCTGGATCCAGTCCGCGAGCCCGGAGACGCCGACGCCGAGGAGCCGGATGCCTCCGGTGACGTCGGTGTCGTCCAGCAGCGTCCGGGCCAGCCGGCCCAACGCTCGGGGGTCGTCGGTCGGCGCGGGCAGGGTCGAGCTCTTGGTGTGCGTCTCGAAGTCGTGCATCCGTACCTTGATCGTGACCGTACGGCCCGACAGGCGGGCCTTCCGCAGCCGCTCGGTGACCTTGCGTACCTGCCGGTCCAGGAGGGCAGCGAGGAGCGAGCGGTCGACGACATCGATCTCGAAGGTGTCCTCGACGCTGATCGACTTCGTCTCACGCTCGGCAACGACGGGCCGGTCGTCCTCGGCGCGGCACAGCGCGTACAGCGAGGCCCCGTGGGCCTGGCCGAGCACCCGGACCAGCTCGTCGGCCGACACCCGGGTGAGGTCGGCTACCGTCACGACGCCGACCTGACGCAGCCGCTGTGCCGTCGCCGGGCCGATGCCGGGGATCACCGTGACCTGCATCGGGGCCAGCAGTTCCCGCTCGGTGCCCGGCGGGACGGTGAGCAGCCCGTCCGGCTTGTTCAGGTCGCTGGCGATCTTGGCCATCAGCTTCGACGACGCGATCCCGACCGAAGCCGTCAGCCCGCCGGTCACCGCGTGCACGGCCGCCTTCAGCTCCGCGCCGACCCGGGTGACCTCGTCGACGGTCGTCGGCGACTCGGATGCTGCCGCGAGGTCCACGAAGGCCTCGTCCAGCGACAGGGGCTCGACCAAGGGGGAGACGGCGCGCAGCACGTCCATGACCGCGCGGCTGGCCTGGTGGTAGGCGGGGAACCGGCCGGACAGGAAGGCCGCGTGCGGGCAGCGCGACCGTGCCTCGTTGGTCGGCATGGCCGAGCGTACGCCGTACGCGCGAGCCTCGTAGGACGCCGTCGCCACGACCCCGCGGCCGCCGACACCGCCCACCACGACCGGCTTGCCACGCAGCGACGGCTTGTCCCGCTGCTCGACCGAGGCATAGAACGCGTCGAGATCGAGGTGGAGGATCGTCGGCTCGGCGCGCACGATCTCATCATGCAGGTGAGGGGGGACAGGTTTTCCACATCCCGGCTTGTCCACAGGGCACGATTTCGGCCCTCGCGTCTTTCTGGTCTGGGCAGCAGAGTCCGGACATGAAACCAAAGCGAACCTTCCGCATCAAGTCCGCGGAGGACATCGTCACAGCGGCCGCTCTCGGCCTGGGCTTCTTGCCGACCGAGTCGATGGTGATGGTTGCCTTCACGCCAGGCGGGCCCTTCTATGCTCGGGTCGATCTGCCGCACGTGGTTCAGCGGCGAAAGGGGCTGTCCGACGAGAAGCTGCCACAGTTGATGCTCGACGCCTTCCGAGCGCTGCTTCCCGCTGCTGCCGACAACCACGCCGAGCAACTGTTCATGGTGTACTTCGCCGACCTGGCCGACGAGCTCTACATCGAGCAACTGGACCTGAGCCTGCGCTACACCTGTCGCGACGGCGACCTGCCGGTGGAGTGCTCGATCCTGACCGACAGCTACCGCTACATCGACCTCGATAGCGAGGACCGGAGCCTGGTCGAGTTCGATCTGCGTACTCATCCCGAGGTGACCCAGGCGGTGTACGAGGGCAGGCCGCTGCTCGGCAGCCGCGCCGAGCTGGAGTCCTGTCTGGACCCGGCGCCCGACCTGGTCCGCCGGCGGATCGGCAAGCTCGCCGCCCGGCTTGCCCGAGAACTCGGCTGCGGGCGGCCGGGCACACCTGTCGAGTACTTCTCACCGGGAGAGGGCGTCTTGAGGTTCGGCTGTGAAATGGACGCGATGGTCACGGCCGTTCTGCGGCACGAACGACTCCTCACCGACGACGAGGCGGCCGGAGTCCTCACCGCTTGCTGGATCCCGCCGGTGCGGGACCTCCTCATGTCGCGGGTCGACAGGCAGAACGCCGAACGCTACGTCGAGGTGCTGCGCGACCTGGTTCGTCGCAGCCCGAAGCGGCTTCTGTCCGAGGTCGCGGCGATGCTCGGATTCTGTGCGTGGGTCAGTGGCCAGGGAGCGCTGGCCTGGGTCGCGCTGGACCACTGCTGGCAGCTCGACCCGGACAACGGCATCGCGAAATACGTCGGCGACCTGCTGGAGGCGGCGGTGTCACCACGCAACTACGACCCGACGATGCTCGACAGCGTGCGTGATCTGTTCTATGCCGCCTAGAGCTCGCGCGGATTAGGTCGTTGCCTGCTGCGCGACGCCATCCACGCACGCTGGCTGCGTTGTCGTCGGTCGACGGGCCCCGGCCCGTCTCCCTCCTCCGCCTTGCCATCGCACGCGCCTGACGCCGCTCGCAACGGCAGTACCTATCCGTGCGACCTCTCGCCCCCTACGCTTCGTCCATGGGACGGGATGTCGAAGAGCAGGAGTTCACCGGCGCCGACCGGGCTCGGTTCCGCCGCAAGATCCACGAGTGCCTCGACGTGTTCGCCCAGATGCTGCGGGATGCGCGGTTCGACGCGGAGCATCCGCTGACGGGGCTGGAGATCGAGCTCAACCTGGTCGATGACCGCGAGCAACCGGCGCTGCGCAACCTGGAGGTTCTCGAGGCGATCGCCGACCCCGACTTCCAGACCGAGCTGGGCCAGTTCAACATCGAGATCAACGTCGCGCCCCGGGCGCTGCGCGAGGACGGGATCGGCGCGTTCGAGGACGACGTGCGGCGCAGCCTCAACGACGCCGAGGCAAAGGCAGCGGAGGTCGGTGCCCACATGGTGATGGTCGGCATCCTGCCGACACTGACCGAAGGCCACCTCCAAGGCCACAACCTCAGTGCGAACCCCCGGTACCAACTGCTCAGCGACCAGATCCTGGGGGCGCGCGGTGAAGACATCGTGCTCGATATCGGCGGCCCGGAACACCTGTTCACCACCGCGGACTCGATCGCGCCCGAGGCCGCCTGCACCTCGACCCAGCTGCACGTGCAGGTCAGCCCCGACCAGTTCGCGGCGTACTGGAATGCCTCCCAGGCGATCGCCGGCGTGCAACTGGCGACCGCTGCCAACTCCCCGTACCTGATGGGCAAGGAGCTGTGGCGGGAGACCCGCATCGTGCTCTTCGAGCAGGCGACCGATACCCGGGCCGAGGAGCTGAAGGCCCAAGGCGTACGGCCACGGGTGTGGTTCGGCGAGCGGTGGATCAACTCGATCTTCGACCTGTTCGAGGAGAACGTCCGCTACTTCCCGGCGTTGTTGCCGGTGCTCGAGGACGAGGATCCACGCACGGTGCTCGCCGCGGGTGGCACACCGAAGCTGGAGGAACTGCGTCTGCACAACGGCACCGTCTACCGCTGGAATCGGCCGGTTTACGACATCGTCGCGGGCGTGCCGCACGTGCGCGTCGAGAACCGCGTGTTGCCTGCCGGGCCGACGGTGATCGACACGATGGCCAACGCCGCCCTGTACTTCGGTCTCGTGCGAGCGCTCGCAGAGGATGAGCGCCCGGTCTGGTCACAACTGTCGTTTGCCGCGGCCGAGGAGAACTTCCACGTCGCGGCACGCCTCGGCATCGAGGCGCACAACTACTGGCCCGGCGCCGGCCAGGTGCCGGTGACCGAACTGGTGCTGCGTCGGCTGCTCCCGCAGGCCGCCGAAGGCCTGGCGAAGTGGGGCGTATCGCAGGAGCAGAGCGATCGGCTGCTCGGCGTGATCGAGGGCCGCTGCCTGAGCGGACGCAACGGAGCGACCTGGCTGGTCGAGCGGGTGAATGCAGCCGGGGGAGGCCGGCCCGCGGCGCTCGCGGAGGCGATGGCCGACTACCGCGTGCGCATGCACTCCAACCAACCGGTCCACACCTGGGACTGAGCTGGCTGCCAGCCGCCGAGCGGCGGTCAGGCGGCGTTGGGCGGTCGTGGCTGCGCTGCGTCGGCGACTGCCGGTGTGTGCTTGAGTCCCGGAGGCGGATGGAAGACCGGGCGTCGGGTGAGCTCGTCGATGGACAGTGCCCAAGGGCTGCGGTGGACGAGGGTGTGGTGCCGACGGCAGAGCAGGACCATGTTGTCCAACGAGGTCGGACCGCCGTCGGCCCAGTGCTGGACGTGGTGGGCATCGCAGGCGATGGGCAGCCGGGTGCATCCGGGGAACGCGCAGTGACGGTCACGCAAGACCAGCGCCTGCCAGAGGGCAGTGGTGACCAGGCGTTGGACGCGGCCGAGGTCGAGGAGTTGACCCTCGCTCCCGAGCACGGCAGGGATGATCTCGGCGTCGCAGGCCATCCGGCGCACGGTGCCGACCGACAGAGCTTCGCCGCTCAGGGTGGTGCCGCCTTCGTCGCGGCGGTGGTCCCGGTCGTGGTCCCCACCGGGGCCCGGGGTCTCGGAGTCTGTCGCCCCGGGGTCTTGGCGCAGGTCGTCGAGCGTGGTCGTGACGAACAGCCGCGTCGGTGTGCCGTGGGTGGTGGGCAGCAGGTCGGCGGTGTTCGCGCGATCGAGGACCTCCATCAACGCGTCCCAGAGACGGGCACCGGCCTCACGGGCGTCGACTCCGTCGTGGAAGCACTCCGGGTCGGGGCAGGTGCCGCGCTGGCCTGGGCTTCGTTGGCCGTCGGGTGCGATCAGGGTGGGCGTCCCGCCGCAGGCACCCGGCTTCGTAGGGCGAGGACCGGCCAGCGGCATCAGGGTGGCCTTGATCCGCTCGATGTCCTCCACGCAGGCGTAGCCGCGTACCCACATGCCCCCGAAGACGTCCTTGCGGAAGGACAGGAACCGCTGGGCGTGGGCGTTCTGCTCGACCTTCGGCAGCCCGAGCAGGGTGCCGAGGATCTCACCATCGGGATCCAGCTCACGAACCACCGCACGGAACGCGCCGCGTAGGTCGGTGTCGTCGTGGGTCCGGGCCAACTCCAGCAGCCGCGCTTCCGCGTCTGCTCGCAGGCTCTGGACGCGGGGGAGCCGGGTGACGAGCATCGCGATGGTGTCGGCCTTGGTGCGTGACAGCCATCCTTCGGCCAGCGCCTGCGCGGTCGCGGGCATCGCCTCGAGCCGGCCGGCGAGGCGTACCAGAGCACCGCCAGTGCCCTTGGGACCGCCGCTGACGCTGGTCAGGAAGTCTTTGGTGCTGGCCCACCCATGCTCGACAGCCGCTCCGGTAACCGTGAGGTGGGCAGCCAAGTTGACCTTGGCCGCCTCGACCTGCGCGGCGACCTGCGAAAGGACCGCGAACGCCTCCACCGGATCCGTGCCAGGGTTGGTGGGCTCGGACCAGTCGCGCACAGCAACCTGAGCGGCTGCCGCCGCCAAGTCCCTGAGCACTCCATCTGTCATGAACCCGAAGCTACGCAAGACCCCCGACACAATGCGTCGGCCGCCGGGCCGGGCGCTGTTGGCAGAGCACTCGTTGGCCACCCGGTCTCGCGCTGCAGCGGGTGTCACTTCCGTGGGACGATGCCCTGGAGGGCCGCTCGTAGTCGTTCGCGCTCCGATCCCGGCCTCCCGAACAGCGCGTCGTCGACCTCCGCGACGATCCGCACCGCGCGGCCGACGAGGTCCGCGCCGGCGTCGGTGGTGCGCACCGCCTTGGCGCGGCCGTCCTGCGCGTGCG
>JASGGG010000098.1:0-11098 GCA_047605165.1 Nocardioidaceae bacterium | reverse complement strand
CCATGCCCCCTTGACAACCAGCCCCTACATATCAGCGCCTCGGACCACTCGACGAGCGGAAGCGGCTCGACACGGTCCCTCGTCCCTCGGGACCACTCGATCAGCGCGCTCTAGCTCAACTCGCGGTCGAGGCGGGCTATCTGACCTTCGATCAGCGGACGTAGCGGTGACGTTGCGCCGACCGCTGCACGCTGGGCGAGCCACATCGTGTAGTCGTCGCTGCCCCACGACGACCGGGTCCAGGTGGACATCAGGTCTGCTTGGCCGCAGGTGAGCACGGCCTGGCGCATCGACTCGGCCACTTCCTCGCGCAGACGGCGTACGCCTGGGGCAGTCGAGCGGGGGAGAATCGGCCCGCGGTACGCCCGAAGCGCGCCCGCCACGTCGCCCGCGGCGAGCATGGCCTCCACTCCGATCCAGTCACCGGTCACGGTTGCGGCCAACCGGTAGGGCCTCGAGACGAGCAACTCGGTGCCGAGCAGGTGCCGCAGCCGGTTGAGCTCGGCCCGCAGGGTGGAGTCACCGCCGTCGTCCTCGTACAGCAGCACGGCCAACTCGTCACCGGACAACCCACGCGGAGTCGCGGCGAGCAACAACAGGATCTCCGAGTGCCGCGGCGAGAGCCTGATCGTCGTCGGCGAGGCGCCGTTGTGCACGGTGATCAGCGACTCGTTGCGGCCCAGTGACTCGATCAGTACGTGCAGCCCGTCTGCGTGCTCGGTGGCTGGTGGCTCACGGCTGGTCAGCAATGCGCGGGCGATCTCGGACTCGGCCATCCGGGCTGCCGCACGCACCAGCGCGACGGTCTCCGGCTTGACGATGTCCTCGCCGCCGGTGATGTCGAGTACGCCCAGCAGTGAGTTGGAGACCGGGTCGTGGATCGGGGTCGCGGCGCACGACCACCGTTGCACCGAGTGGCGGAAGTGCTCGGCACCGATGACGGTCGCGGTGCGGTCCAGGCGCAGCGCCATCCCGGGAGCGTTGGTGCCGGCCATCCGCTCGTCCCAGTTGGAGCCCTCCACGAAGCCGATCCGCTCCGCGGCCCGCAGCACGCTGGGGTTCGCGCATACCCAAAGCAGCTGACCGGCCTCGTCGGCCACCGCCATGATCGTGTCGCAGTCGCGTGCCGCCTGTCCGAGCACGTCGTCCAAGAGCGGGAACACCTGCGCCAGGGGGTGCGCGGCGCGATAGTCCCGCAGGCTGTCGGGCGCGAGCGTGATCGGAGCGTCGGTCGTATCGGCCGACACCCCCGCGGCCGCCGAGCGGTGCCACGACTCGGCAACCTCGGCGCGCATCCCGGTCGCCATGCTTGCATTAGACACCGGTTCGCGCGGCGCGTCATCTGCGAGCTTCGCGATCAGGAGTTATCCACAGGCGAGAAATTCGCTCTGGCGGTGGTCCTAGCTGAGACGGTTGGATGCCTGGCATGGACGGAAGGGGCGACTACGATGGCGGTTGTGACGACCGAGGTGCGTGGATTCTTGCCGTACGGGCGGGAGTTGACGCGTGCCGATCTGGACGGGATGCCTGATGACGGGCATCGCTACGAGCTCATCGACGGGGTACTCGTCGTGACCCCTGCGCCGCGGGTGCGCCACCAAGACGCGGCAGCGGGCCTGTTTCTCTTGCTGCGCGCGGCAGCCCCCGTTGGCCTCAAGGTGCTCTTTGCCCCCGTCGATGTCGTGCTCGCGAACGACACGGTGCTGCAACCCGACCTGCTGGTGGCGCCGGAGCAGGCCTTCACCGAGACCGATCTGCCCGCTGCGCCGTTGCTTGCGGCCGAGGTGCTCTCGCCTTCGACACGTGGTGTCGATCTGCTCTTGAAGAAGGACCGGCTGCAGCGGGCGGCGTGCTCGCACTACTGGGTGGTTGATCCCAACGAGCCCTCGGTGATCGCTTGGAGCCTGATCGACGGCGCCTATCAGGAGGTTGCACGCGCGGTGGGCACGGAGCCGTTCGAGGTCGCTTCGCCGTTCCCGGTCTCCTTCACCCCGGCGTCTCTCCTCGATTGAGCCTGCCGGCAGCCGGGCCGCATTGTGCCGGGCCCCTCGGCTAGCGTGACGCGCGATGCTAACGATCCATCGCGCGGCGCGCGCCGACGCCCTCGTCGAGACCTTGGCCACGATGCTGGCCGAGCCCTCACCCGGAAGGTTGAGGGCCGACCCGTTCGTGCCCGAGATCGTCGCAGTGCCGTCCAAAGGTGTCGAGCGCTGGATCTCCCAGAGCCTGGCCATGGCGCTCGGAGCTTCCTCAGGGGCAGCCGACGGAGTCTGCGCGCACGTCGAGTTTCCGTCCCCGACGCGGCTCGTCGGGCAGACACTCGCCGAGCTGACCGGCATCGACCCACGCACAGATCCGTGGTCCCCGGGCCGGCTGACCTGGGCGGTGCTGACGGTCGTCGACGAGTGCGAGCTCGAGCCCTGGTGCGCGGCCCTCGGCTACTACGTCGGTGCGTACGGCGAGGGCGACCGGGCGCATCGCCGGAGCCGCCGGGTCCTGGTTGCGCAGAAGCTCGCCGGCTTTTTCACCGCCTACCAGTCCGCGCGGCCGGCGATGGTGCGGGCCTGGCTCGCCGGCGATGCCACAGGGGGCGACACCGGCGGCGAGTCGGTGCCCCGGGATCTGCACTGGCAGGCCGAGATCCTGCGCCGCGTACGCGATCGGCTCGATGTGCCCGCGCCCGCCGAGCGGCTGGTCCGGGCCGTGGAGCTGCTCGGCGACGCCGAGGTCGCCGACCGGCTGCCACTCCCGGCGCGGCTGTCGCTGTTCGGGGCGACCCGGATCGACGCCAGCGAGATCCAGGTCGTCGACGCGCTGGCCACGCACCGCGACATCCACCTGTTCGTTCCGCATCCCTCGCGCACCGCCTGGGAGACGACGGTGCCGAATGCGGGGGAGTCCTGGTGGCGCGACGAGGTCTCCACGAGTGCTCCCGGCGCCCATCCACTGCTGGCCACGATGGGCCGGGACGCCCGCGAGCTCCAACTACGGCTCCAGGCCGAGCTCACGCCCGGCTTCGCGGTCGTGCATGCCGACCAGCTGATCGAACGAATCTCGTTGCTGACCCGGCTGCAGAGCGACCTCCAACACGATCGGGCACCGGATGCGTCGGGCCCGGCGCCGGACCAGTCCGACGACAGCCTCGTCGTCCATGCATGTCACGGCCGGCACCGCCAGGTCGAGGTGCTACGCGAGGTCGTGCTCGGCCTGCTGGCCGACGACCCCACCCTGGAACTGCGCGACATCGTCGTGATGTGCCCCGACATCGAGGCCTTCGCGCCGCTGCTCTCGGCGACCTTCGGGCTTGCGGCTGACGCCACAGAACAGACCGTCGATGGTTCCGACGGTACTGACCGTCCGGCACACCCGGGCCAGATGCTGCGGATCCGGCTGGCCGACCGGTCCCTACGCGAGACCAATCCGGTGCTCGGCGTGCTGGCAGCGATTCTCGAGTTGACCGACGGGCGCCTCCGGATCGGCGAGGTGCTCGACCTCGCCGCGCGCGAGCCGGTACGTCGCCGCTTCGGCTTCGACGACGAGGCGCTGGCGCTGATCACCGACTGGTTGGGACGAGCCGGCGTCCGCTGGGGTGCCGACGCCGAGTCGCGAAAGCCGTTCCAACTCGACGCGATCGGAGCCAATACCTGGCGAGCCGGGCTTGACCGGTTACTGCTCGGAGTCGCACTCGACGAGACCGGACAGCGACTGTTCGGAGGCACTCTGCCGCTCGACGACGTCGACTCCACCGACATCGATCTGGTCGGGCGGCTCGCCGAGTTCGTCGGCGCGGTGGTCGACAGCACCGCGCAGCTGTCCGGCTGGAAGCCGCTGCCGGACTGGATCGCGTTGCTCGACCAGGTGCTCGACAGCCTGGTCGAGGTTCCGGGGTACGACGGCTGGCAGCTCACCCAGGCCCGGCTGACCCTGGCTACCATCGCCGAGACCGCCGATGCGATCCCACCGGACGCGCGACCTCTTTCGGTCAACGACCTACGGGCACTGCTTGACGAGCGACTCCGGGGCCGGCCGACCCGCGCCAACTTCCGCACCGGCAGCCTGACCGTCTGCTCGATGGTGCCGATGCGTTCGGTGCCACACCGGGTCGTGGTCGTCCTCGGCCTCGACGACGGTGCCTTCCCGCGCGCTCAGCAACTCGACGGCGACGACGTGCTGGCCCGTCGCCCACGGATTGGCGAACGCGATCCGCGCAGCGAGGACCGGCAATTGCTGCTCGACGCGATCATGGCCGCGCAGGAGCATCTGGTGATCCTCTACACGGGCAACGACGAGCGGTCCGGCCTGCCTCGGCCGCCAGCCACACCACTCGCGGAGCTGCTCGACCTGGTGGACCGCACTGCGCCTGGCCACGAGGTGGTGCGCCGGCATTCGCTCCAGTCGTTCGACCCCGTCAACTTCGCGGGCGACTGCCAAGACACCGGCCCCGCCGGCCTGCAGGGGTCTCCGTTCAGCTTCGACGCAGCGGCCGCACGCGGTGCCCGCGCATTCGTCGCACCCCGACGACCCCCGGTGGCCTTCCTTCCCGAGCCGCTTGCCCCGTCAGAGCCAGAGCCGGAGCCCGACGCGGGGGGCGTCCCGGTGCTGGAGCTCGACGCGCTCGCCAAGTTCGTCGCCAACCCGGTCAAGACCTTCCTCACCGCCCGGCTCGGGATCGGCTTCCCGCGTGACGCGGACGAGCTCGCCGACGAGCTGTCGCCGGAGCTCGACGGCCTGGCCGGTTGGCAGATCGGCGACCGGCTGCTGCGGGCGACGCTTGCTGCCTCGACTGGGACCGATTCCCGTGGCGGCGGGGTTTCCCTGGATTCCGTGGCCGCTGCCGAGTTCGCCCGCGGCACCCTTCCCCCAGGGCAGCTCGGCGTGGCGGCGCTCGGCCCGATCTACCAGCGGGTGGCTGCCCTGGTCGCGGAGAGCGCCCAGACGCGTACACCTCCTGCCCACGTCCTCGATATCGATGTGCTGCTGCCCAGCGGCGTCCGCGTCATCGGTTCGGTGCCACGAGTCCACGGCGACACGATCGTGCGCGTCGAGTACTCCGAGCTCAAGCCCAAGCACCGCATCACGGCCTGGCTCGAATTGCTTGCCCTCTGCTCATCTGACCGGGGCGCATCTGACGGGGCCGCATCTGACCGGGCCGCATCTGACGGGGATGCACTGAGCGTGGGCAGTTGGCGGGCCGAGGTGTTCGGGCGCTCCCGGAACCGGGTGGCACGTTCGCAACTGAGCGGCATGGACGCCGCGAGCGCAGCCGCATTCCTCGACGATGTCGTCGCCCTCTATCGGCGAGGCCTGTGTGAGCCGCTCCCGCTGCCGGTAGGGACGAGCGAGGCGTACGCGTCGGCCCGGGTGCGCGGTGCGGCCCCGAAGGCGGCGCTCGCCCGGGCGTCGCGGACGTGGCGGGGCACTCGTCGCGACGGCATGCCTTTCGGTGAGTCGACCGACGTCGAGCAGCGGATGGCCTGGGGTGATGTCACCATCGACGAGTTGGCGAGCAGCCGACCCCGGCCAGACGACCTCCCGGCGGGCCGGAACCCCGAGCCGAGTCGCTTCGGCACCCTCGCACGCCGGCTCTGGGAGCCGCTGCTCGGCCGGGAGATGCTGCGATGACCCAGCCGATTTCCGAGCCCATTCCTGGCCCGGGGCCGGTCTCCGGCGCTGCCTTCGACCTGGCCGGACCACTTCCCGCAGGCCGGCGTACCACTGTGCTGCAGGCCTCCGCGGGAACGGGCAAGACGCACGCGATCGCATCGCTGGCAGCGCGCTACGTCGCCGACGGAGTGCCGCTCGAGCGGCTGCTGATGGTCACCTTCGGCCGGGCCGCGACCGCCGAGCTTCGTGAGCGGGTTCGAGGGCGGCTGCGTGACCTGCACGCCGGCCTGGTCGGCGTACGCGAGCCGGAGCCCGATGACGAGGTTGCCGCCTTGCTGCGCGCAGGTTCCGACGCCGAGCGACACGAGCGCACCGAGCGACTCGCCCGAGCACTGGCCGACTTCGACGCCGCGACGATCTCGACCACTCATGCGTTCTGCTCGCAGATGCTGAAGGTGCTGGGCCTGCTCTCCGACACCGACCCCGGGATGACCCTGGTCGATTCGGCCACCGAACTGGTCGCCGACGTGGCCACCGACCTGTACGTCGGCGCCTTCGGGCGCAGCGACAGCCCGGCTCCGCTGTTCGGCTTCGACCAGGCCCGGTTCTTGGCCACGGAGGCGGCGGGTGATTCGATCAGCGACCTGGAGCCGACTGACGCGGAGCCCGGCTCGACCGCCGCGATCCGGTTGTCGTTCGCAGGCTCGGTCCGCGACGAGCTGGCAGTGCGCAAGCGACGCGGCCGCGTGCATGACTACGACGACCTCCAGTCGATGCTCGACCGGGCTCTTCGCGCCGATCCCACCGGTCCCGCTGCGACCGAGCGTTTGCGCGGGCGGTACGACATCGTGCTCGTCGACGAATTCCAAGACACCGACCCGGTGCAGTGGCGGATCTTCGAAGCGCTCTTTCACCAGCACTGCACCCTGGTGCTGATCGGCGACCCCAAGCAGGCCATCTACTCCTTCCGCGGTGGCGACATCGACACCTACCTGCTGGCCATCTCGGCCGCGGACCGCGTCGAGAGCCTCGGTGTGAACCGACGCAGTGACGGGCCGCTACTGGCGGCGCTGGGGCACCTGATGGGCGGGGCGGCGCTCGGGGCTCCTTCGATCGCGGTCGAGCAGGTGGTGGCTCACCATCGGGAGTCCCGGCTCGGCGGCCCGGCGGAGCAGGTCACGCCGTTGCGGCTGCGGGTCGTCGACGCCGAGGCCGTCCCGCCCGAGGAAGGCCGTCGGCTGGCCGGGGTCGGCCCGGTGCGCGACCACGTCGCAGGCGACGTCGCGCGCGACATCGTGGCGCTGCTCTCCTCGGGTGCCACGATCGCCGCCGGCTCGGGAGACCGGCCGGTGACGCCGAGCGACGTCGCCGTCCTGGTACGCAAGAACAGCGAGGGTGCGCTGGTGCGTGACGCGCTCCTCCGGGCGGGTGTCCCGGTCGTGCTGTCGGGCACCTCCAGCGTATTCCGCACCGACTCCGCGCGTGACTGGCTGATCCTGCTGACCGCTCTGGAGCAACTGCATCGGACGGCTCTGACCCGCGCCGCCGCGCTGACCGTCTTCGTCGGCTGGACGGCTACCGAGTTGGCCGCGGCGTCCGACGACGAGCGCGACCGGCTGAGCGCGATGCTGAGGGCCTGGGCAGGGATCGTCGAGTCCCGCGGGGTGGCGGCGCTGCTGGAGACCATCGCCTCCGGCACCGACCTCGCTGCTCGCGTACTCGCCGCTCCTGACGGGGAACGCAGACTGACCGACCTGCGACATATCGGGCAGACCCTGCACGCGGAGGCGACCGCACGCTCACTGGGCCTGTCGTCGCTTGTCACCTGGCTGGGCGAGCGGATCGACGAGGCCGCAGGTGACGTCAACGACGAGCGCAGCCGGCGCCTGGAGTCCGAGTCGGACGCGGTGCAGGTCGTCACCGTGCACCGCAGCAAGGGCCTGGAGTATCCGATCGTCTACGCGCCGTTCCTCTGGGACCGCTTCGTGCCGCGCGAGCCCGAGAGCCTGCTGGTCCACGAGGGCAACCCTCCGGACCGCCGCCGGATCCGCGACCTCGGCGGTCCTACCGCGGCGCGCTACGAAGCGCGCAGAGATGCCTCGGAGCGGGAAGACGCCGACGAAGACCTCCGCCTCGCCTATGTCGCCCTGACGCGGGCGCGGTGCCAGGTCGTGCTCTGGTGGGCACCGACGGCCAACACCCGCACCGCGCCGCTGCACCGCCTGCTGTTCGGTGAGCCCGTGCAAGGCGCGCTGCCACACGACGTTCCACTGCCACGGAGCAGCGAGTGCTGGGACCGGCTGCACGGGCTGCGAGACCGCAGCGAGGGCATGATCCGGGTCGAGCACGCGATGCCGGCAGCCCCGGTCGCCTGGGTTCCGCCGGCGGTCGACGCCGGGGCGCTCGCCGCACGGTCGTTCGACCGGTTGCTCGACCTGACCTGGCGGCGCACGTCGTACTCCGGGCTGACCGCCGCACTGCACGACCAGCCAACTGCGACCGCGTCATCGCTGAGCGAGCCGGAGACCCCGGGCATCCTCGACGAGCCGGTGATCGAGGTCGCGACACCCACCTCCGTCGTCGGTGCCGCCCGACCACCGACTCGGCCACCGACTCGACCACCGACAAGGGCGATGCCTTCGCCGATGGCCGATCTGCCGCGCGGTGCGGACTTCGGCACCCTCGTGCACTCGGTGTACGAGGGTCTCGACTTCACCAGCCCCGACCTGCCGGCCGCGCTGCTTGCCAGGTGCGTCGAGCTCGACTCGTCGCGGCGTGCCGGCGTCGAGCCGCAGGTGCTTGCCGAGGCACTGCTTCCGTCGCTGCTGACCCCGCTCGGACCGCTCGCCGGCGGCAGACGACTGGCCGACCTGCCGCCCGTCGACGTGTTGTCCGAGCTCGAGTACGAATACCCGCTCGGCACCGCCGACGGCGTCGCGATCCAGATCGGTGACGTCGCCGCGCTGCTCCGCGAGCACCTGCCGGCCGACGACCCGATGCGGGCGTACGCGGACGATCTCGACCAAGCACTGGCCGGCACCGCGCTACGTGGCTTCCTCGGCGGCTTCATCGACGCCGTGCTCCGTGTCGAGGTCGGTGGGCAGCAGCGCTACGTCGTCGTCGACTACAAGACCAACTGGCTCGGCCCCGAGCCGCTGACCACCGCGGGGTACGGCCGCGACGGCCTGGCGCTCGCGATGCGGGTGGCTCACTACCCGCTGCAGGCGCTGCTGTATTCCGTGGCGCTACACCGGTTCTTGCGTTGGCGACTGCCGGCCTACGACCCGGACCTGCATCTAGGCGGCGTGCTGTACCTGTTCGTCCGCGGCATGTGCGGCCCGGACACGCCGGTTGACGACGGCATCCCCGCCGGGGTGTTCTCCTGGCCGGTGCCGTCCGCGCTCGTCGTCGCGCTCTCGGATCTGCTGGCCGGCCTGCTGGGCAGTGTGGCATGACCGACCTGCTCGCTCCCTACGTCGCGGCCGGTGTGCTCGGCTCGGCCGACGTCCAGGTCGCCCGAGCGCTGCCGCGGCTCGGCGGTCTCGCGGACCCGTCGCTGGAAGTCCTGCTCGGCATCGCGATGGCTGTGCGGGCGGTTCGGCACGGGTCGGTGTGCCTGGAGCTCGCGGAGGTGGCCGACTCGGTCGGCATCGAGGACGCCGACGAGGAGATGCTCGCCCGGCTGGCGGCCCTGCACTGGCCGGATGTGGGGGAGTGGGCGGATGCTCTCGCCGCGAGTGGACTCGTCGGTGACGGCACCGGCGACACCATCGGGGGCGCCGAGGTGAGGCCGCTGCACCTGCGCCACGGCCGGCTCTATCTCGACCGGTACTGGCACCAGGAGCGCAGGGTCGCCGAGATCGTCGATGCCCGCGGCGCGATGCTGCCCTCCGACCTCGACGAGGGTGCGTTGAGCGCCGCGCTCGACCGGCTCTTCCCCGAGTCGGCCGACGCTCTGCAGCGGAAGGCTGCCCAGACGGCGGCCCGGCAGTGGATCAGCGTGCTCGCGGGCGGGCCAGGCACCGGCAAGACCACCACGGTCGCCAAGCTGCTCGCGGTGCTGGCCGCCCAGCCCGGTCCCGCTCCGCGCATCGCCCTCACCGCGCCGACCGGCAAGGCGGCCGCCCGGCTGGAGGAGGCCGTACGATCCTCGATCGCCACGTTCTCAGCAGCCGACAGGGAGCGGCTCGGGGAGCCGGCCGCCGCCACGCTGCACCGGATGCTCGGCTGGACGCCGCAGCGCAACCGGTTCAAACACGACGCCGACAACAAGCTGCCCTACGACGTCGTGGTGGTCGACGAGGCATCGATGGTGGCGCTGACGATGATGTCGCGGCTCGTTGACGCGTTGCGGCCGGAAGCGCGGCTGATCCTGGTCGGCGACCCCGACCAGCTCGCCTCCGTCGAAGCCGGTGCGGTGCTGCGTGACCTCACCGAGCGGCCCAGCCTGAGCGGTCACGTCGTGACGCTCACTCACGTGCACCGCTTCACCGAGACCATCCAGACGCTGGCTGCGGCGATCCGCGACGGCGATGCGGATGCGGCCGTCGCCACCCTGCGTGCCTCACCGGATGTGATGCTGGTGGCGCCCGAGGACCACACCGCGGTGCGAGCCGACATCGTCGAGTCGGGCAGCGCACTCGCGGAAGCCGCAATTGGGGGCGACGCGGCCGCTGCCCTCGACGCTCTCGAGCGGCACCGGGTGCTCTGTGCGCATCGAGAGGGGCCCTACGGGGTGACGCTGTGGAGCAGGCACGCCGAGGAATGGCTGCGCGAGGGCGACCCCACGCACCCGCGATTCGGCACCTGGTATGCCGGCCGCCCCCTTCTGGTCACTAGCAACGACCGCGACCTCGGGCTCTACAACGGCGACACCGGCGTCGTGATCCGCAGCCCAGGCGGCCGAGACAGCTCCGGCGGCCGAGACAGCTCCGGCGGGCGCCTGGTGGCGGCTTTCCGAGACGGGCAAGGCGTCCGCACGGTTGCCACCAACCGGCTCGCCGAGGTCGTCACGGTCAACGCGATGTCGATCCACAAGAGCCAAGGCAGTCAGTTCGACGTCGTCACGGTGGTGCTCCCCGAGCCGACCTCCCCGCTGCTGACCCGCGAGCTCTTCTACACCGCGGTCACCCGCGCCAAGCAACGGGTGCGCGTGATCGGCACCGAGGAGTCCGTCCGCGCCGCGGTCGGCCGCCGCATCCAGCGCGCCAGCGGCTTGGGAGGGAACCACTGATCAATGCGGTTGAGGTGATCGAGTGCCCGGCGAGGAACGAAGCGGGCGTATCGAGATCACGTCGGTGCCTCGCGTCCGGTCGGCGTCTCGATACGGCCCTCGGCTGGCGCCTCGGACCACTCGACGACCGAGGGTGGCTCGCGTCCGGTCGGCGTCTCGATACGGCCCTCGGCTGGCGCCTCGGACCACTCGACGACCGAGGGTGGCTCGCGTCCGGTCGGCGTCTCGATACGGCCCTCGGCTGGCGCCTCGGACCACTCG
>JASGGG010000097.1:0-11113 GCA_047605165.1 Nocardioidaceae bacterium | reverse complement strand
GAGCCGAACTGGGCGATCGAGAACGTGCCGTCACAGACGTCGCGCGCGGCATCCGACAGGCCCGGGCCTTCCTGCCCGAACAGGAAACACACTTTGCGCGGGAGCGGCGTGGTCTCCAGGTGCGCCGAGCCGGGCAGGTTGTCGATGCCCCAGAGCACGACGTCACGCTCGGCCAGGTAGTCACGCAGCTGCAGAGGAGTCTGGTGGTGCCGCAGGTGCTGGTAGCGGTCGGTCACCATCGCACCACGCCGGTTCCACCTCCGGTTGCCGACGATGTGTACCTCGGCCGCGAGGAACGCGTTGGCCGTACGCACGATCGTGCCGATGTTGAAGTCGTGCTGCCAGTTCTCGATCGCGACGTGGAAGTCGTGCCGGCGGGTGTCGAGGTCGGCGATGATCGCGTCCATCGACCAGTAGCGGTAGCGGTCGACGACGTTGCGCCGGTCACCCAGCGCGAGCAGCTCCGGGTCGTACTCGTCGCCGTCGGGCCACTCCCCCGGCCACGGCCCGACGCCGACCTCGGCCGGCCCGTACGGCATCGGGTCGTACGGCGCTCGTTCCTCCTCGTTCACACCGACACCCTAGGCTTGGCGCGTGACCGCACTGGTGCCGCTGTTGTTCGGCCTCGACTGGATGAACCCCCAGTGGCTTCTGGAGAACTTCGGCCAGGAGATGTTCTGGATCTCGGTCGTGATCGTCTTCATCGAGTGCGGGCTGCTGTTCCCGATCCTCCCCGGCGACACGCTGCTGTTCTCGGTCGGGCTGTTCATCCATCGCGATCCGCCCGACAACATCGAGATGAACATCGTGGTCGCGTGCGTGATCCTGAGCATCTCGGCGTTCCTGGGCAACGTGGTCGGGTACGAGATCGGTCGCAAGGTGGGGCCGGCGCTGTTCCAGCGTGAGGGCCGGTTCCTCAACACCAAGAACTTCACCAAGTCACACGAGTTCTTCGAGTTGTACGGGAACCGCGCGCTCGTGCTCGGCCGGTTCGTGCCGATCGTGCGCACCTTCATCACCCTGGTCGCCGGTGCCGCGCAGATGGATCGCCGGCGGTTCCTCACCTGGTCGGCGGTCGGGGCGGTGGCCTGGGCGACCGGACTGACCCTGCTCGGCTACTTCCTGGGCGGTATCGCGTTCCTGCAGCACAACCTCGAAGCCAGCCTGATCCTGATCGTGGTGATCTTCACCGTGCCGATCGTGTGGGAGTACTACCGGCACCGGCGCAACGCCGCCCGCAGCAGGCGCGTCACCGCGCCGCCTGAGACTCCGCCGCAGACCGACGAGATCAACTAATGCGGGCTCGACCTGCCCGCCGCTCGTACAGGGCGCGCGGCCGTTGCTGTCGCGGCATACACTGAACCCATGTCGCTGAGCGCATCGGAATTCTACGAGGCTGGCCTGAGCCTGCCCCCTTCGGTGCGCAAGGACGTCGCCCTCCGGCTGCTGGAGTCCGTCGAGGTCGCTGACCAGGGGACGGTCGACGAGGCTTGGACGACCGAGATCGGCTCTCGTGTCGACGACATCCTCAGCGGCATCGTTCAGACCATCCCCGGCGAAGAGGTGCTCCGCCGAATCGACGAGCGCCTCACTGCTCGCGAGGCTGCCCGGAAAGCATGAGCCTTGCCTTCGAGTTTCATCCGGAGGCAGACACCGAGTTCGACGCGGATGTCTTCTGGCACGAAGACCGCGAACCCGGTCTCGGGCGGCGCTTCAGGACTCAGGTTGGTGCCGCCATCGACGCTGTGGTGAAAGACCCGCAGGCGTGGGCCGTCTGGCCAGGCTGGGATCGTGACCCCGCCGTCCGGTCCAAGGGCGTAGCGGACTTCCCTTATCGCGTCGTCTACTTCGTCCAGGACAACCTCCTGACGATCGTCGCTGTCGCGCCCACCAAGCGGCGTCCCGGCTACTGGCGCGACCGCGTCAACGTGTGAGCGAGCGTCACTCCAGGCCGAGGTCGGCGCGGTCGTAGGCGAACAGGTACGGCAGCCCGGCCGCCTCGATCTTCTCCCGGGACCCGGTGTCGCGGTCGACGATCACCGCGACCCCGACGACGTTCGCGCCGGCCTCGCGCAGGGCCTCGACCGCGGTCAGCACCGACCCGCCGGTCGTCGAGGTGTCCTCGACCGCGAGCACCCGGCGTCCTGCCACCTCGGGCCCTTCGATGCGGCGTTGCAGCCCGTGCGCCTTGCCCTCTTTGCGTACGACGAACGCGTCCAGCACCTGGTCGTCACGAGCGGCGGCGTGCAGCATCGCGGTGGCGACCGGGTCGGCGCCGAGCGTGAGGCCGCCGACCGCGTCGTAGTCCAGGTCGCGGGTGAGCTCGCGCATCACCTCGCCGACGAGCGGGGCAGCGGCGCCGTCGAGGGTGATCCGGCGTAGGTCCACGTAGTAGTCGGCCTCCCGCCCGGAGGAGAGAGTCACCTTGCCGTGCACGATCGCCTTGTCCACGATGTGCTGGCGGAGTTCGTCGCGAGCGCTCATGGCGCCGACCTTATCCGGCGGCCACCCGGGATCTCGATACACCGCCGCTCGTACCTCGCAGCGGCACTCGATCAGCGGCGAGGGTGGTCGAGTGCGCCGACGAAGAAGACACCCCCGCCGGTCGAATGCGCCGACGAAGGAGGCGCGTATCGAGACCGCCCTAGACTCCGGAACATGACCGACCTGACACGCCTTGCCGACCGCCTCCAGGGACTGCCGCCGACGATCTTCGCGACGATGTCCGCGTTGGCGACGCGCACCGGGTCGATCAACCTGGGCCAGGGCTTCCCCGACGAGGACGGCCCGGCCGCGGTGTTGGAGGTCGCTCGGGAGGCGCTGGCCTCGGGGCACAACCAGTACGCGCCTGGCCCGGGCATCCCCGAGCTGCGGCAAGCGATCACCGCACACCAGCGACGTCACTACGGGATCGAGCTCGACCCCGACACCCAGGTGCTGGTCACGGCCGGTGCGACCGAGGCCATCGCCGCGGCGATCCTGGCGTTGGTCGAGCCGGGCGACGAGGTCGTCGTACTCGAGCCGTTCTACGACTCCTATGTCGCCACGATCTCCATGGCCGGAGGCGTACGCCGCCCCGTCACCCTGCGTGCGCCCGGCTTCCGGATCGACCTGGACGAGCTGCGGGCCGCGGTCAGCGCGCGCACCAAGGTGATCCTGCTCAACACCCCGCACAACCCGACCGGTTCCGTGCTGACCCACGAAGAGCTGCAGGCGATCGCGGCGCTGGCGATCGAGCACGACCTGGTCGTGGTGTCCGACGAGGTGTACGAGCACCTCACCTTCGACGGCGTCGAGCACATCCCGATCGCGACGCTGCCCGGCATGGCCGACCGCACGGTGACGATCTCCAGCCAGGGCAAAACGTTCTCGTTCACTGGCTGGAAGGTCGGCTGGGTGACGGGTACGCCTGAGCTGGTCGAGACCGTGCGCGCCGCGAAGCAGTGGCTCACCTACACCAACGCCGCGCCGCTCCAACCGGCCGTCGCGTACGCCCTGGACAACGAGGAGGCGTTCGTGTCGCGGTTGGCAGCCGACCTGCAGGCCAAGCGCGATCTGCTCTGTGCCGGGCTGGCCGACGCGGGATTCGAGGTGTTCCGGCCTCAGGGCACCTATTTCGCGATGACTGACGTGCGCAGCTTCGGGTACGAGGACGGGATGGCCTTCTGTCTCGACCTCCCCGAGCGAGCCGGGGTCGTCGCCATCCCCGCCCAGGTCCTCTACGACGACCAGGACACCAGCCGCCACCTCGTCCGCTGGGCCTTCTGCAAACGCCGCGAAGTGCTCACCGATGCAGTCAGCCGGCTGGCCGCGCTGCGCTAGCCGAGTTGGCGCGAATCGTCGGGCGGGTGTCGCCGTCCACGACGTACTTCAACGCCAAGATCAGTTCGGAACACGCTGCACCTCATCGATGGCCAACAACCGGGCAGGGTCGGCATTGAGGAAGCCGATCAGGTCTTCCCGAGCACCGCGAACGCTGACGGGATCGTCAACTTTCCCGAAATCATCGATTCAGATCTCAAAAATCAGAGTGCAATCGTCGGGAATGATCCCGCCCTTCTCTTCGCACACCTTGATCTGCACGTCAAGGTTCTCAGCGAACGACCAGTTGAACGTCGTGGACGTGTCGATCGAACCGTCGTAGTCGCCCCTCCGAGTCTCAACGACGGTTCCAGCCGAGTCGAACGCGCGAAGCTTGACGTACACATGCGCATTGTTCAACTTCCAGACCAGCGAGGCGTTCCAGTAGGCCGCCGCCTTGCCGACCGGCGAGTCGTACCTGTCCGCGGCCTCGACCGCCCGCAGGCAGATTCGCTTGGCCAAGCTTGCTTCGCCACGCAACTGGTAGGCGCTTACCAAGGCCCGCCGGAGGCGTACTGCTGGGGCGGGGGTGGTGCGCCGGGCGAACCACCGGGCGTACCCGAACGGCCGCGGAAGAAGGCGTTCGAGCCTTTGGTGAACATCAAGATGCCCGTGGCGACAGCGGCGGCGAGTGGCAGCAGTGAGATCAGGCTGAGCACCGCGATCAGCGACAACAGCGCGGTGACGCCGGCGGAGACGGTCAGCACGATGCGCGCCCAGTTGTGGCCACGGAACATGAACACCGCCACCACGACCGCCACCAGGCACCACAGCAGCGCGATCACGAAGATGACGACCACGAGGTTGGCGATGTCCGCGGCAGTCATGTCGAGGTCGCTCAAGTCCGAGTTGGTGCTCATCTGCCGTTCGATCTCGGACACGAAGTCGTCGTGCGCGACGGCCATCATCAACAGCACGACGATGCTGCCGAGCAGGACGAGTCCCGCACTGACCCAGGTGATGATCGCCGCCCACAAGACGGCGCCGGGCCGCCCGGCGGGCTGGGCCGGCGGGTAGTAGTACGGCTGGCCCGGGTAGGGCTGTGGGTGCTGCTGGGCGTACTGCTGGGGCGGATATTGCTGCGGCGGGTACGGCTGGGCCGGGTACGAGGGGTATGCCTGCTGCGAGCCGGGCGGCGGGTAGGACACCTGGCCGGACGGCTGGGCCGGCTGCTGGTCGGGCTCGGGGGCAACCGGCGCGCCTGCAGGCTGGCCGCTGCCGTACGGGTAGGGCGAAGGCCCGGGCTGGCCGGCAGGTTGCACGCTCGGTGGCGGAGGAGGCGTGTCGGCAGCCTGCGACGGCTCGGGCGCCTGCTCCGAACGCAGCCACGGGGACACGGAGGCCGACGGAGACGCGGCACCAGCTTCGACTGCCCTGGGCGCACGCCCGGCAAACCAGTCCCGGGCCGACTCCGACCACAGCCCGGCAGCGGCCACCGCGAGCACCACCGGCAGGACACCGACGGCGGGGATGGTCAGCGCGACGAGTGCTGCCGCGATGGTGAACCCGATCCGGGCACCTCGATGCCGCCGCAGAGCATAGAGAGCGAACACCAGGCACGCGGCCGACAGGGCACCGGCCACCAGAACCACGACCCGCCAGGTGTCCATCAGCTGCTCGACGGAGAGCCCGAGGCCGCTGTACGGCGGCTTGGCAAGCAGGTCGGTGGCCGTCTCACGGGTCTGCAAGCTGCGGGTACCGGCCATGGTGTCCATCAGCTTGAGCACCATCAGCACGGCACCGGCGACCCCCAGCCACGCCGAGATCGTGACCTGCTGCGGACGCGCCGTTGCGTGCTCTGTCATGCCCCTATTGCATCACGGAGGTGTCAACACCAGGCCGCCATCGCCGACATCGACCGTGACAGTCTGGCCGTCGGTGACCTGCCCGCCGATCAGCAGCCGGGCGAGCGGGTCGCCGATCGTGCTCTGAATCAGCCGCTTGAGCGGACGCGCACCGTACGCCGGGTCGTAGCCCGCATCGGCCAGCCAGCGTTGCGCGGGCTCGGTGACCTCGAGGCTGATCCGCCGGTCGACCAGTCGCTGCTCCAGCAGCGCGAGCTGCAGGTCGACGATGTGGGTCAGGTCGTCCTTGCTGAGCGCGTCGAACATCACGATCTCGTCGAGCCGGTTGAGGAACTCCGGCTTGAACGAGGCACGCACCACCGCCATGACGGACTCGTGCTTCTTCTCCTCGTCCAGCGTCGGGTCGACCAGGTAGGTCGACCCGAGGTTGCTGGTCAGGATCAACACGACGTTGCGGAAGTCGACCGTGCGTCCCTGGCCGTCGGTCAGCCGGCCGTCGTCGAAGACCTGCAGCAGGATGTCGAAGACCTCGGGGTGGGCCTTCTCGACCTCGTCGAGCAGCACGACCGAGTACGGGCGGCGCCGGACGGCCTCGGTGAGCTGGCCGCCCTCCTCGTACCCGACGTACCCGGGCGGGGCGCCGACCAGCCGCGAGACGGAATGCTTCTCGCCGTACTCGCTCATGTCGATGCGCACCATCGCGCGCTCGTCGTCGAACAGGAAGTCGGCCAGTGCCTTGGCCAGCTCGGTCTTGCCGACACCGGTCGGGCCGAGGAACAGGAACGATCCGGTCGGCCGGTGGGGGTCGGAGATCCCGGCGCGAGCCCGGCGTACGGCGTCGCTGACCGCGGTGACCGCGGCCCGCTGACCGATCAGCCGCTCGCCGAGGATCGACTCCATCTCCAGCAGCTTGCTGGTCTCGCCCTGGAGCAGCCTGCCGGTCGGGATGCCGGTCCAGGCCTCGACGACGTCGGCGATCTCCTCGGGGCCGACCTCTTCGCCGACCAGCTTCTCGCCGTCCTCGTGCTCGGCGACCTCCAGCGACTTGAGCTTCTGCTCCAACCCGGGGATCTCGCCGTAGAGGATCTTGCTGGCACCCGCGAGGTCACCCTCGCGCTCCAGCCGGTCGGCGTCGATGCGCAGCTGGTCGAGCTGCCGGCGCAGGTCACCCTCGCCTTCGAGTTCGCTCTTCTCCCGCTCCCAGCGGGCCTCGAGCCCACGCAGACTTTCCTCCTTGTCGGCGAGGTCCTTGCGCAGCGCCGTGAGTCGCGCGACGGTGGCGTCGTCGCTCTCCTTCTCCAGCGCGATCTCCTCCATCTTCAACCGGGCGACCGCGCGGCGAAGCTGGTCGATCTCCTCCGGGGAGGACTCGTGCTCCATCCGCAGCCGGGACGCGGCCTCGTCGATCAGGTCGATGGCCTTGTCCGGCAGCTGGCGGCCGGTGACGTAGCGGTCCGACAGCGTCGCGGCGGCGACCAGCGCGGCGTCGGTGATGCGTACGCCGTGGTGGGCTTCGTACTTCTCCTGGATGCCGCGCAGGATCTGGATGGTGTCCTCGACGCTCGGCTCACCGACGTACACCTGCTGGAAGCGCCGCTCCAGGGCGGGGTCCTTCTCGATGTGCTCGCGGTATTCGTCGAGGGTGGTCGCGCCGATCATGTGCAGCTCGCCGCGCGCCAGCATCGGCTTGAGCATGTTGCCGGCATCCATCGCGCCCTCGCCGCCGGCGCCCGCGCCGACGACGGTGTGCAGCTCGTCGATGAACGTGACCACCTGACCGTCGGACGCGGTGATCTCCGCGAGGACGGCCTTGAGCCGCTCCTCGAACTCGCCGCGGTACTTGGCGCCCGCGACCATCGAGGCGAGGTCCAGCGACACGAGCTTCTTGCCGCGCAGCGACTCGGGAACGTCGCCCGCGACGATGCGCTGCGCGAGCCCCTCGACGACGGCGGTCTTGCCGACGCCGGGCTCGCCGATGAGCACGGGGTTGTTCTTGGTACGCCGGGACAGCACCTGGACGACCCGGCGGATCTCGGCGTCACGACCGATGACCGGGTCCATCTTGCCCTCGCGGGCACGCTCGGTCAGGTCGACCGAGTACTTCTCCAAGGCCTGGAACGTCGCCTCCGGGTCCTGAGAAGTGACGCGTACGTTGCCGCGGACCTTGGTGAACGCGGCTTGCAGTGCCTCGGCGGTCGCACCGGCCTGTCGCAGCACGACGGCGGCAGGCGAGTCGACCTCGGCGATCGCGACCAGCAGGTGCTCGGTGGAGATGAAGTCGTCGCCTCGCTGCCGGGCGAGCTCCTCTGCCTTCGCCAGCACCGCGAGCAGCGCGCGCGACGTGCTCGGCGCGGCCACTGTCGTACCCGTGGCCTTGGCCAGCCGGTCGAGCTCGTGGGTGGTCGCGGCAGCGACGGCCTTGGGGTCGGCCCCGGCCTCGCGGATCAGCGGCTCGATGAGGCCGTCGGTCTGCTCCAAGAGCGCCCGGAGGAGATGTGTGGCCTCGACCTGACTGTTGCCGGCCGCCGACGCGTTCTGCACGGCAGCCGAGATCGCTTCCTGGCTGCGCTTGGTGAACTTCGAGACGTCCATGTTTCTTTCCTTCGTGGAGCTAACGGCGCCAGACGACGACCGAGTTGGCGGCTTGGCGGCGGGCGGGGAGGTTGGGGACCACGGGTTGGTGCAGAGCGAGCTGGTCCTCGAGCTCGCGGACCCGGGCGCGCAGCGCGTCGACCTGGTTCTCCAGGGCCATGATGCGGCGTACGCCCTCCAGGCCGATGCCTTCGGCGGTCAAGTGGGCGACAGTACGCAGCTGCTCGATGTCGCGGGTGGAGTAGCGGCGGCCACCGCCCCCGGACCGGCCGGGCGAGACCAGGCCGATCCGGTCGTAGGTGCGCAACGTCTGCGGGTGCAGACCGGTCAATTCCGCGGCGACGCTGATGACGTAGACCGGGAAGTCCGCGTCGTGGGCGGTCATCGCTGGCTCCCCGCGTTGAACAGCTCGGCCCGTACGTCGCCCTCGGGCAGGGCAGTACGCAGCGCCTCGACCGCGGCACGGGCATCGTCGGACAGCCGGGCCGGCACGGTGACCTCGACGGTCACGAGCAGGTCGCCGGTGTGGCCGTCGGCCTTGCCGATCCCCTTGCCGCGCACCCGGAACGTACGCCCGTTGGGGGTGCCGGCCGGGATCCGCACGGTCACCGGCGTGCCGCCCAGCGTGGGCACCTTCACCTCGGCACCGAGCGCCAGCTCGTGGAAGGCCACCGGCACTTTCAGCGTCAGGTTGTCGCCCTTGCGGCCGAACAGCTGGTGCGGCCTGACCTTGACGAGCACGTAGAGATCGCCGTTGGGTCCACCGTGTTCCCCCGGGGCGCCCTTGCCGCGCAACCGGATCCGGCCGCCGTCCTTGACCCCGGCAGGGATGCGGGCCGAGATGGTGCGGTTGGACATCCCCCGTCCCGACCCGTGACAGGTCGGGCACGGGTCGTCGACGATCAGCCCACGGCCGTGACAACTCGGGCACGTCTCGTTGAGCATGAACGCGCCACCGGCCGACGCCGCACGCATGCCCACGCCCTCGCAGTCGGGGCACACGCGAGGCACGGTGCCTGCGCGTGCTCCGGTGCCGCGACAGTCCGGGCACGGTGCTTCGGAGCTGAGCCGCAGCTGGACCGTGACGCCCTCGACGGCGTCGGTGAAACTGATCGTCGCCTCGGTCTCGACGTCGGCACCGCGACGAGCCCGGTTGGTCGTCCGGCGGCCACCGCCGAACATGCCGCCGAGGAAGTCACCGACGTTGCCGCCGAAGATGTCGGAGAGATCCGGGCCGGCTCCACCGGGATTGCCGGTGTACGGCCCGAAGCCATTGGCGAACAGCTCGCGCTGCTCGTCGTACTCCTTGCGCTTCTTCTCGTCGCCGACGACGTCGTAGGCCTCGGCGACCGCCTTGAACCGCTCTTCTGCTTCCTTGTCACCCGGATGGGAGTCGGGGTGGTTCGCCCGAGCGAGTTTGCGGTAGGCCTTCTTGATATCGGCCTGCGACGCGTCCTTGCTGACGCCGAGGACCCGGTAGAAGTCCTTGGTCGCCCAGTCGGTGTTGGTCACCACCCCTCCTCTCTAGCTACCTGTTGGTCGAGCACGCCCAGAAACGAGCCGCGTACCCCGCTGGTCGAGTGCGCCGAGAAACGAGGCGCGTACCCCGTTGGTCGAGTGCGCCGAGGAACGAGGCGCGTATCGAGACCACCTCGCCGGAGCGTGATCTCGATACACCGCAGCTCGTCCCTCGCCGCGGCACTCGATCAGCGGGCGCGACCATCATCCCTCGCTGCGGCACTCGATCAGCGGGCGCGACCATCATTCGCTCGCTGGTTCGACCACTGGATCGGTGGTGGCCGGTTCATCCGGCTCCGGATCGACCACCGTCACCATGGCCGGGCGTACCACCCGGTCACCGATGCGGTAGCCGGCCTGCACGATGTTCTGGCAGGTCGACGTGGTCACCTCGGCGCTGTGGCCGTGCATGAGCGCCTCGTGCAGGTGCGGATCGAACTCGTCGCCGGGTTCGCCGTACTTGGTCAGCCCTTGGCCGGTGACGATCCGCTCCAGCGACTCGGCGACGGCCTTGAAGCCGCCTTCGAGCTCACCGTGTCCGCGGGCGCGGTCGACGTCGTCGAGCACCGGCAACAGCGCCGACAGGATCGAGAACCGGGCGTTCTGCTGCACCAGCTCCCGGTCGCGGTCCACCCGCCTCTTGTAGTTGACGTACTCGGCTTGGAGGCGCTGCAGGTCGCCGGTCAGCTCGGCGATGCGTTGGTCCACTGGCTGCTGGACCGGCTCCTCGTCGGGCGTGTCTGCCGAGGGGGCGGCGTCGCCACCGCCCTCCTCGGGGGCCTCGACCTCGGTGTCGAAGTCGACCATTCCTTCGCCAGGGAAGTGGGTCTCCGGCTCGGTGCCGGGTCCGGTGTCCTGGTCGGTCACTTGGCGTCGTCCTCGCCCTCGTCGACGATCTCGGCCTCGACGACATCCTCGTCGGCGTCACCGGTGCCGGCGTCACCAGCACCCGAAGCCGCTGCCTCGGCCTGGCCGGCCGCGTACATCGCCGCGCCCATCTTCTGGCTGGACTCGCCGAGCTTGGCGATGCCGGCCGTGATGGCGTCGGCATCACCGGCGCCGTCGTTGGCGGCGAGTGCCTCCTTCAGCGAGGCGACGTCGGCCTCGACCTCGGCCTTCACCTCGGCCGGGATCTTGTCGGCGTTGTCGGCCAGGAACTTCTCGGTCTGGTAGACCAGTCCGTCGGCCTGGTTGCGTGCCTCGATGGCCTCCTTGCGCAGGCGATCCTCCTCGGCGTACTGCTCGGCCTCCTTGACCATCTTGTCGATGTCGTCCTTGGACAACGCCGAGCCGCCGGTGATCGTCATCGACTGCTCCTTGCCGGTGCCCCGGTCCTT
>JASGGG010000096.1:0-11192 GCA_047605165.1 Nocardioidaceae bacterium | reverse complement strand
TGGCACTAATCGTAAGCGTGTGGGCACGATTCGACGCCGATTCGGGCCAACTCGGCGTAGTTTCGTGCCAACTCGGCATTCATGGCCGGGATGCGGCGTAGGCGGTTGCTGTCCCCATGAAGACGGCCGCTGCTAAGGCGAGTACGCCCGGCGCGAGCCCGTTGTCGGGTACGAAGCCCGCCGCCACCGCGGCCGACGCGACGAAGGCGCCGTTGTAGAGCACGTCGTACACCGAGAAGACCCGGCCCCGGAACTCGTCGTCCACGCTGATCTGCACGAGTGTGTCGACGCAGATCTTCACTCCTTGCGCACCGAGACCGACGACCGCGCCCGCCCCGACCAGCACGGGCCGGTGCGGCCACAGCACGGGCCCCAGCGTCGCGACGCCGGCGATCCCCAGCAACGACACCATCCATCGGTAGGTGCCACTGCGCTCGACCACCGGCGGCGTCAGCAGTGCGGCCGCGAAGAATCCGAGCGCGACCGCGCCACCGAACCAGGCCAGGTCGGCGAACGCCGCGTCGGGATCCTCGCCGGCATGGAAATGA
Source organism: Nocardioidaceae bacterium (assembly GCA_047605165.1). Lineage (GTDB taxonomy): Bacteria > Actinomycetota > Actinomycetes > Propionibacteriales > Nocardioidaceae > SSC3. Next base: position 10,644 of record JASGGG010000096.1, on the reverse strand, counting down.
CCGCGATAGAGCAGCACGGTGACGACGGTGATCAGCCCGAAGGCGAACCGTGAGGCAGCGATCGTGCCCAGTGCGTACGCGGCGGGTCTGCGCTCACGCAGATGCCTGAGTCCTTGGACCAGGCCACGGATCACACCGTGCAGCACGGCGCCGAGCGTGGACTGGTCGACCGCGTCCGGGCCGAGCAGCCGGCGTGGGATCCGCAGCGCCACCAGGCTCGCGGCGAAGTAGCCGACCGCCGCGAACACCAGCACCCACGCGTCCCCGGCCACCTGATGCACCACCGCGCCCAGCCCGGCACCGGTGGCCGTGCCGAGCGCGCCGAGGGTCGGGGTCAGGGCATTGGCGGTGACCAGGTCGTCGGCCTCGACCGTGTGCGGCAGCGCCGCGGAGAGACCGGCGAGCACGAACCGGTTCAGCGACAGGCAGCAGACCACGACCAGCGCGAACAGCCAATCGGGTATGCCGCGCGCGACGAAGAGCGCCAGCGTCAGCACGATGCCGGACCGAATCAGGTTCGCGTACGCCAGCACCTGGCGGCGCTGCCACCGGTCCAGCAGCACCCCGGCGAACGGGCCGAGCACCGAGAACGGCAACAAGACCACCGCGAGCGCCATCGCGATCGAGCGGGCATCGGGTTGTCGCTCGGGGGAGAACAGCACGTACCCCGCCAGCGCCACCTGGAAGACGCCGTCGGAAAGCTGCGAGGTCAGCCGGGTCGCGAACAGCCACCGGAACCAGCGATGCCGCAGCAGCCTCCGCAAGTGACCCACCAGTGACGTGCCCATAGGCCGAGGTCTCGCAGCGATCGTTCAGAGCAGGCTGAAGCCGGGCGGAAGGGGTCGCCTACCCGTCAGCGCGAGGAGTAGATCGCCGGCACTTTCGGGCTCGGCTGCGGCGATCTCAACCAAGAGACCCAGGGCGTCCGCGGCCGGGCCCGGCGGCGGGACGACGGGAATGCCCAGGGCAGCCGCCAGATCGCAGGTGTGGACGACCAGCTCGAAGGTGCGGGTCGGCAGGTAGTCGGTCAGCCGGATGCCACCCACGATGCTGGTGAGCAGCTCGTCGCCGGTCGAGGCCAGGACAAGGGGGACGACACGGTCCGCGATCGCGACCACGGCTGCGGCGGGGTCGTCGCCCAGTGCCGCGCCGGCCGCGACGCCGCGCTCGGCGACACCGGGTACATCAGCCAGCTCGCGGGCGCGATGGTAGTAGTGGGCGGCGCTATGGACCTCGATCGCTTCCGGCGGTTGCGCAAGATAGCTCTCGACGGTGAGGAGTGCGCGAGAGGTGTGCCCGACCAGGCTACGCACGTCCCACTCGCCGAGAGCGGGTTCGGCCCAACGTCCGCCCACGTGCCCGACGATGCGCAGGAGCCAGTCGGCCGCGTCGCCGAAGTCCTGCTGTCGCTTCTGCCAGTCGCCCATCTGCTCAGGCTACGGCGCCGAACCGAGGCGCCCGACCAGATCGCGGAGAGTTTCAGTCACCTGGTGACTGAAACTCTCCGGCCTGACGCGACGCACGACCAGGTCAGAGCTTGTTGACCGTGACCGCGTCGAAGTAGAGACCGTCGCTCACCACGTCGCTGAGCTGCTTGGTCTTCTTCCACGGCGTGCTCATGCCGCCGGCGGTGAAGATGTCGAACTCCGCGAGCAGCTGGTCGCTGCGCGGGGCCGAGGCGATCGATTTGAGCAGGGCCTTGAACGAGCTCGGCGTACCCGAGGCGCTCGCGCGGCAGTCGAACTCCTCACACTCGTCGCCGCCGAAAGCGCCGCCGATCGACAGCATGCCGTACCGGCCGACCTTGGTCTTCTTGGGCAACAGCACAGACGTCTCGATCACCTTCGAGCCGAAGGCGTTGCGCCGCGACGTCAGCGTGATCTTCAGCTTGAGCGCCTTGCCCGGCTTGACCCGGACCACGGAGCTCGACTTCAGCGTCTTGAACGTGCCCTTGATCTTGGCCTGCACCTTGGAGACGGTGTACTGCCGAGGCTGTGCCGCGACCGTGGCCTTCCAGTCGACGCCGTCGATCGTGACGTCGGTGAAGTCGTTGTACATGATCTGGTCGGTCGCGTCAGCGACATCCCAAGTGGCGGCCGACGTGATGTCGTACGAGTCCGCGTACCGGTCGGTGCGCGTCAGCGTGAACGGGCCCGCAGCCGTGTGACCGGTGATCTTGTAGGTCACCAGGGCCGAGCCCTTCGTGTACGCGTCGAGTGCCGAGAGCATGCCGGAGTTGGCGGCGTAGTACTCCACCGTCGACAGATAGTCGGGCGTCGGCACCTGGGTGTCGGACGTCTGGGTGTCACCGTTGTAGGTCACCGCGGTGTGGACCGAGGTCGTCGCGGGGAGATCCCCCAGCACACCGGCGATGCCAGCCGTGCGGTCCTGGTCGATGGTGCCGACCGGTGCGGTCGGGTTGGCGACCTTGAACGGCGAGCCCAGCGAGTCCGGCTGCACGTAGACCGCGTTCGCGCCGTGCAGCGCGAAGCTCACCTCACCGGTGAAGAAGAACGGGTGCCCGAAGCCGACGACCTTGTCGTCACAGACCATCGTGGTGGTGCCGATCGCGGCCAAAGTGATGTCGCCGTAGGACACCGAAGCGGCCAGGTTGCTGCCGGCGAAGATGTCGTCGCTACCCGCGACATCTGCGGCCGCCGGGGCCGCCTTGGCCCGGTAGAACGTGGCGTCGGAGAGCTTGAGTGACTTGGTCAGCTTCTTGAAGGTCTTCGCGTTGTAGTTGCCCGACACCGCGATCGGCGTCGACAACTGGGAGTAGCCCGACTGCGCCTCGGCGAGGGTGGTGTCGGGCTGGGCGGCGACCTTGGCCTGGAGCTTCGCCGGCAGCTTGACCGTCTTGGCCAGCTTCTGGGCGCCCGCGACCGGATTGGTGAGCAGCTTCTGCATCGCCGTGGCCGGGGTGACGCCCGCGACCGGAGAGGGACCGTAGGACAGGCCGTACGCGACCGCACCGATCAGCTCGCCATTGGATGCGTACACCGGCGAGCCGCTCATGCCTTCCCAGATGCCGCCCGCCGCTTCGATCGCCGGGCTGTCCAGCGACACCATGATCATGTCGACGCCGGGCGCGATGCCGTCGTCGAGCACGCCGAGCACCGTTCCGGTGAACTCGTCAGGGTCGGTGCCGGAGGAGACGGTGAGCCCGTCGACCGCATCGCCTGGATTCAGGTCGGCGACCGGGTACGCGTCTGGACAATTCGGGTCGGCCGGGATAGCCGCGTCCGCGGGCGTCGACGCCAGCACGAGACCGGCCAAGCCGATCCCGGCAGCGGTAGTCGCCGCGACCACAGCGCGGCCCCGCACTCGGCGGGTGAACGGGCGATTCATGGATGCTCCCTTGCAGTTGTCGGTCAATGACCGCCCGAGAGCGGCCACCGGAGATCACTGACGCGGGACCTTCACTGCCGGTTCCGCACCTCGTGCTACTTCTCGATCCTCGGGCACCCGCGTACGCGGAGGCCTGAGCATCCGTACTCAATGCGCATCTGAGCAGAGGCCGCACCCCAGCATCCTGATACGTATCTCACAGCCTACTCACAGACCATGAGCGGGTCGCCGCCCCCTCGGGCGAGTCGCGTTCGGTCAGGACCCGCCGCCGGCTCGCCCGGCCCACCACGCGCGCAGGGCCGCCTCGGCGGCCTCCGGTGACTGCGGACCGTGCTCGATGCGCAGGTCGAGCAGGAAGCGGTACGCCTCGCCGACCTCGCGGCCGGGCGGAATGCCGAGGATGGCCATGATCTGGCTGCCGTCGAGGTCGGGGCGCATCGCGTCGAGCTCCTCCTGCTCGGCCAGCGCGGCGATGCGTGCCTCGATGTCGTCGTAGGTACGCGCCAGCCGCTCCGCCTTGCGCCGGTTGCGGGTCGTGCAGTCGGCCCGGGTCAGGATGTGCAGCCGCTCCAGCTGGTCACCGGCGTCGCGCACGTAGCGCCGGACCGCCGAGTCGGTCCAGGCGCCCTCCCCGTAGCCGTGGAACCGCAGGTGCAGCTCGACCAGCTTGCTGACCGCGTCGATGTCCTCGTTCGAGAACCGCAGCGCCTTCATCCGCTTGCGGGTCAGCTTCGCGCCGACGACGTCGTGGTGGTGGAAGGTCACCGAGCCGTCGGCCTGGAATCGGCGGGTACGCGGCTTGCCGACGTCGTGCATCAGCGCGGCGAACCGGGAGACGAAGTCGGGTTCGGGGCCCAGCCGCTGGCGCTCCAGCTCGATCGACTGTTCCAGCACGGTCAGCGTGTGCTCGTACACGTCCTTGTGCCGGTGGTGTTCGTCGCGCTCGAGCATCAGGGCCGGCAGCTCGGGGAGCACCCGCTGGGCCAGCCCGGTCTCGACCAGGAGAGTGAGGCCGCGGCGGGGCTCGGGCGCGCACACCAGCTTGACCAGTTCGTCGCGTACGCGCTCGGCGGAGATGATCTCGATCCGTTCGGCCATCGCGGTCATCGCGGCCTGGACTTCGGGCGCGACGGTGAAGCCGAGCTGGGCGGTGAACCGGGCGGCGCGCATCATCCTCAGTGGGTCGTCGGAGAACGAGTCCTCGGGGCGGCCAGGAGTGCGGAGTACGCCGTGGGCCAGGTCGAGCAGGCCGCCGTAGGGATCCTCGAACCGGCGCTCGGGCAGGGTCACGGCCATCGCGTTGACGGTGAAGTCGCGGCGACCCAGGTCTCCTTCCAGCGAGTCGCCGAACCGCACCTGGGGCTTGCGCGAGTCGGGGTCGTACTTCTCGGCCCGGTAGGTCGTGACCTCGACGGTCCACTGGCCCTTGCGGCTGCCGATCGTGCCGAACTCCTTGCCGAGATCCCAGACCGCGTCGGCCCAGCCCGCCAGCAGCCGCTCGGTGACGTCGGGGTGGGCGCTGGTGGTGAAGTCGAGGTCGTTCTGCAGTCGCCCCAGCATCGCGTCGCGCACCGGGCCGCCGACCAGGGCGAGAGTCTCTCCGGCGTCGGCGAAGCGCGCACCCAGTTCGTCGATCACGGGAGCGATGCGCATCAGCTCGGCGAGCGCCGTCTCCTGGACGTCGCTCAACCGTCGGGGCGACGACCCCGAGAACGACCCGGGCGACGACTCAGACATAGCGACCGATTGTAGAAACCCGACGACGCGGGCCCTAGCCTCGGGGCATGAGCGAGCGGAGCGAACCAAAGGGAATCGGGAGCCCGCCGCACTGGCTGGCGCCTTCGGCTGCTACCCGGCCACGGTCTGCTCGGCCGCCCGACTACGGCTTGACCTAGGAGAAACTCATGACCTCCCCATCTTCACCACGCCGGGCAGAGCTGACCCGCAAGCCCGAGCGTGGCCGCCCGGACCGGGCCAGTCTCGACGCGGTTCTCGACGCGGTGCCGGTCGGCACCCTCTCCACGGTCGTGGACGGCCGGCCTTGGGTGGTGCCGATGCTGTTCTGCCGCGACGGTGACCGGCTGCTGCTGCACGGCTCGACCGGTGCCGGAGCGCTGCGGCACGTTGCCGCAGGTTCGCCCGCTGCCCTGTCGGTCGTACACCTGGACGGCATCGTCGTCGCCGACTCGACCTTCGACTCCTCGGCCAACTACCGATCGGCCGTCGTCCACGGATCGCTCGCACCGATCGACGGCGACGAGAAGGATCCGGCGCTACGGAAGCTCTCCGATGCGATTCTCCCCGGACGCACTGCCGAGGTGCGGAGCACGACGGCCAAGGAGTTCGCCGCCACGCTGGCCCTGTCGCTGCCGATCGCCGACGGATGCTGGACGGTCAAGGTCCGGTCAGGCCCGCCCAGCGAGCCGGGCGACCCGAACGTCTGGCAGGGCGTCGTGCCGGTCGGCCTCACCGTGGGTTCACCGGAACCTGCTTCCTGGCTGGGCTCGGACGTTCCGGTGCCGGCGTCAGTACGGGCGCTCGCCGACGGCTGGTCAGCTCGCTAGCCGGCCGCACGCTCGTGAGGGGAGGCTGCGGCTCCCTGCCCGGTTCAGTTGGACTGGCAACGAGGGCGGCCAACGTCCGGCCGTGGTCCGATTTGTCTCCGCAGTCCGGTTTGGCCCGTGGCTACTCGGCTTATGCGGTTGCTGGCTGCCACATATTGCCAGTGAGCAACCGCGTTAGGAGTCTTGCCTACGCACCCCACCACACCGCGGAGGCAGACCCGGCCCCGGCCGTACTCGCCGCTCCTCCCTGCTCTGCCGACTCAGCCGTGCAGGAAACCGAACCCACTCAACGCGGAGGGGCTGCATTGTGGCCGATGGCGACGAGAATCCGCCGGGAAAGTTGCCTGCATCGGCCACAAACCGGCCGCGATTGCCACCATCGGCCACAACGCGGCGCGCCAGAAGACCGCGTAGATTTGGCCGGGTGATTCCTCCCCGCCGGGCTCGCACTGTGGCCTGCCTGCTCGCTGGTCTGCTGGCCGGTGCCGCGGTGGCGGGGATCGGCGGGTCGGTCGGGGCCTCGCCAGCGCAGGCGGCGCAGGACGACCCAGCCGGGGACCCCCTCGCCGTCACCATCGACGGCATCGATCCCGCGGTGATCCCGGCCAAGGGGCCGCTGCGCGTGACCGGCACGATCACCAACGACAGCGACGCCGACTGGAGCGACCTCCAGGCGTACCTGGTCATCTCACCGAACCCGCTGCGTACCCGCGCCGCGCTCGACGACGCGGCTGGCAGCGCACCCGACACGTACTTCGGCGACCGGCTCGCCGGCGAAGGCCAGTACGACGACACGATCACCGACCTGAAGCCCGGCAAGTCCACCCGGTTCGGCCTCACCGTGCGGCGCAAGGACCTCGACGAGCGCATCAGCGGGCGGTCAGGGGTCTATCAGCTGGGCATCCAGGTGCTCGGTGCCGAGGACGGCGTCCGCACGGACGGCGCGGACGGCCGGGCCCGCACCTTCATCACCCTGATGCCGAAGAAGAACCCGCCGACGACCGCGCTCGGTGTGCTGGTGCAGGTACGCGCCCCGGTCTCCTACGACAGCACCGGCCAGCCGCTCTCCGCTGATCGCTGGAACCAGTTGCTCAGTGCCGACGGCAGGCTGGGACGGCTGCTCTCCCTGACCACGGCAGGCCCGGCGGGGGGCCCAGGAATCGGCACAGGAGGAGGCCCCGGCGTCAGCCCAGGGTTCCCGTTCAGCTACCTGGTCGACCCGGCGGTGCCCGACCTGGCGAAGGCGCTCGCCGAGGGCAGCCCCGGGTACGACCTCTCGCTGGGCCGCACCGAGTCGGAGCCTTCCGAGAGCCCGTCGCCGAGCGAGTCCCCAGAAGCCAGCCCCGGAACCAACCCAGAAACCAACCCGGGCACCGACTCGGGTTTGGGCGCCGGCGACACCACCGGCGACACCACCGGCGATCCGCTGGCGGGCATGGCTGACGCCGCTGGCCGAGCCGCTCTTCCCGAGGCGGATTCCGACGACACCACCACGACCGCGGCGGCATGGCTGAAGCTGCTGGAGACCGACGCCTCCGCCCACGGCGTGCTCGCGGTTCCCTACGGCGACGTGGATGTCGAGGCGGCGTACCAGGCCCGCTTCGGTCCGCTGGTCGAACATGCGACCCGGCACGGGATCGAGCGCCTGACTGCTCTCGGCATCGCCGCCTCACCGGTGATCGCCCCCCCGGACGGCAGCCTGACCCAATCGACCTCCCAGGCGACCGCGGCACTCGGGCCGCAGCTCCTGGGCGCCTCACAGGTCGACGTACGCGACACCCGGGTCGACACCACCGCGGGCGCGCACGTGACCGTCGCCGACGACGTGTTCAGCGCCACCGATACCACGATCGACCGCACGGCGCTGGGCGTCCGGCAGCGCACGATCGCCGAGGCAGCGGTCCATGCGCTCGGCAGCCGGGCCGATCAGCCGCTGGTGGTGACGCTGCCGAGTCGCTGGGATCCCGGCGCCCAGTGGGAGCGGTCGCACTTCTTCGAGGCCCTCACCCAGGTGCCCTGGCTGACCGGCACTCCGGTCTCCGACGCCGTACGCTCCCCGCTGGCGGACTCCGTCGCCGAACCGGCCGTGCTGCCGCAGAACCCGCCGGACAAGTCCGCGCTGGTCCCGGCCGGCAACTTCACCGAGGCCGCGACGCTGCAGCGGGTCGCGGGTACGCTCGACGCCACCCTCGACCGCAGTGGCAAGCTCGCCGGACAGTTCGACTCGTACGCCTACCTCGCGACCTCCGCCCAGTACCGCAAGGCGCCGCTACGCTCGCAGCTCGGGACCGCCGCCATCACCGCGTCGCTACGCGGCGAGCTCGACAAGGTGTCGGTGCGCGGGCCGTCGTTCGTGACCATGTCGAGCGACGAGGGACGCTTCCAGGCGACGGTGACCAACGACCTCGACGAGGCGGTGGTGGTCGGCGTGCACGCGGTCACCAGCTCCGACAAGCTCACCATCGACGACGCCGAGCCGGTACGAGTCGAGCCGGGTCAGCGCCGCACCGTCACCATGCGTGCCACCTCCAGCGGCATCGGCGTCTGGCCGGTGACCCTCAAGATCGTCAACGCCGACGGGGAAGCCATCGGCGAGCCCGAGTCGATGCGGCTGCGCTCCAGTCACGTCAGCCAGTTCATCTGGGCGATCATCGGCGTCGGCACGCTCGTGCTGGTGATCGCGATCGTGATCCGCACGCGAGGCAAGGTGCGCGACCGGTTCGGACATCACCCCGGCCCCGAGCAGGCAGCGACGGACGGCGAGCCAGGAGCCGGAGCACCGCAGGCCGACCCACCGACCGACGAGACTGCGGGCGATGCGCCGGGCCGGGTGACTGCCGATGACTGACCCCGGGAACGAGCCGCTCGCCCGCGACAGAGTCGACCCAGGTCTGGAAACCGAGCAGGACCAGGTTCGTGACCAGGTCAACTCGTCGGTGCTGAGCTCGAGTGCGGTGATGGCAGCGGGCACGGTGGTGTCGCGAGCCAGCGGGTACGTCCGCAACGCGCTGCTGCTCGCGGCGCTGGGCGCCTGGACGCACGCGGACATGTTCAACATCGCCAACACGGTGCCGAACATGCTCTACATCCTGCTGGCCGGTGGGGTGTTCAACGCGGTGCTCGTGCCGCAGCTGGTGCGGGCGATGAAGAACGACGCCGACGGCGGGACCGCGTACACGAACCGGATCGTGACGCTGGCCGCGCTGTTCCTCGCCGCCGTGACCGCGCTGCTCGTCCTCGCCGCACCTGTGTTGATGCGGCTCTTCCTCGACCACGACTTCTTCACCGACCCCGGACTGCGGGAGCAGCGTGATGCCGCGATCGCGTTCGCACGACTGTGCCTGCCCCAGGTCTTCTTCTACGGGATGTTCGTGCTGGTCGGCCAGATCCTGAACTCGCGCAACCGGTTCGGGCCGATGATGTGGGCGCCGATCGCCAACAACATCGTGGCGATCGCGACGCTGGTGACCTATCTGTTCGTGTTCGGTCCGGCCCGGGGCGCCGAGCAGCACGGCGGCTTCACCTCGGGACAGGAGCTCCTGCTCGGGCTCGGATCGACGCTGGGTATCGCGATCCAGCTGCTCGTGCTCGTCCCCTACCTGCGCTCGGCCGGCTACCGCTTCTCGCCCCGCTTCGACTTCGTCGGCACCGGCCTGGCGCACACGTTCCGCCTCGGCGTGTGGACCGTGCTGTTCGTGGTGGTCAACCAGATCGCCTACTCCGTGGTCGTACGGATCGCGTCCGCCGGCACCACGACCGGCGAGGGCACCGGCTACACGATCTACTCCAACACGTTCCTGGTCGTGATGACCCCGCACGCGATCATCACGGTCTCGCTCGCGACCGCGGTGCTGACCCGGCTCGCGGCGTACGCCCGCGATGCCGACCTGCCCGGCCTGGCCCACCAGGTCTCGACGACACTGCGGTCGGCACTGTCGTTGATCGTGCCGTTCGCGCTGGTGCTGCCGCTGATCGCGCTGCCGGTCTCCAACCTGGTCTCCCGCTACGGCGCCGCAACCTCGGCGACCCACGACTTCGCCCGTACGCTGGCGACCTTCGGGATCGCGCTGCTGTTCTTCACCTGCCACTACCTGGTGCTGCGCGGCTTCTACGCCCTCGAACGCAACCGCACGGTGTTCTGGGTGCAGTGCGTGATCGGAGCCGGCAACATCGCGCTGGCCTACGTGCTGACCCGGGGCGTCGACCCGGCCGCGGTGGCGCCGCGGCTCGCGCTCGCCTACGGAGGTGCGTACGCACTCGGCGCCGTTGTCTCCTACGCCGTGCTGCGTCGACTGCTCGGTGGGCTGGAGACCCCCGAGCTGGTCCGCTTCGGGATCCGGATCGGCATCGCCGCCGGGCTCGCGGCCCTCGCGACCTGGGGGGTACGCGTCGGGCTCGACCAGATCGCCGACGCGGGCGAGTCCAAGGTATGGGCCGTGGTCACGCTCGCGGTGCTGGCGGTCGTGGACGTCGCGGTGCTGCTGCTGTGTGCCCGCGCCCTGCGGATCACCGAGCTGACCGACATGGTCCGGATGGTGGCTGCGCGGCTGCGGCGGTAGGTCTCGATACACGCCTCCTTCGTCGGCGCACTCGACCAGCCTCCCGGTCGTCGAGTGGCCCGAGGCGCCAGCCGAGGGCCGTATCGAGACGCCGACGGGACACGAGGGACGAGCGAACGTATCGAGCCGCGTCCGGTCGTCGAGTGCGCCGAGCTTGCGAGGCGTGTATCGAG
>JASGGG010000095.1:0-11452 GCA_047605165.1 Nocardioidaceae bacterium | reverse complement strand
GGTGACCCCTCACGCATGCGACCGCATCAACGAGCGGCCCGCGCCCAGGGCCTGACGCCCGCTGCGGTCCTCGAGCGTCTGCTCGATGCAGACGACCGTGCGTAGCGCTTCGTTGCGGTCCGGGCCGGCTACGCAACGCTGACGGCCGACGACTACGCAGAGACCAGCGGGTGGGATGCCACCAGCGCTGAAGGTCTCGACGGGCCGGCCGAGCACGGCGCTTGAGGCTGGTCACGACGCGCCATCCACGAGTTCACCACCGAAGCCGGAGCAGCAGCCTGAAGCTTGACTCAAAACCCCGGCTTCGTCGGACTTAGCCTTCTATTTGGTCAGGACTTGGAGCTCACCCTCGCGGATGCGCACCGTCGCCGTGAGTGGGTCAGGACGGATCGTGCCCGACTGGCCGGCACCCGACCAGTCCACCCGCCAGTGAGACGTCGCCGTCACGGTGTACTGGTGGTCGGGCTGATCCCACGATGCCTTCTGGTAGGTGTATCCACAATCCGGGGACGGCTTGGCGCCGTCAACCGAACTGTTGTACGACGTGCCCTTGCCGCACTTGATCGGCTTGGAACCGTCGCCCATGTTCCACACCACCCGCTCGACGGTGGCCGTGGCGGTGACCGTGATGCTGCCGGCACTCGCCGATGCCGCAATGGGACCGTAGGTCGGCGTGTCAGGGTTCGAGACCCACATCCACACCGGGACACCGATCACTCCCATCGACTGCTGGTCGTCCTCGACGGGAGTGGGCGCAAGCCCCACGTGGATCGCCTTCATCACCATCTTCTTGAGCGCCAGCTGGGCCACCTGCTCAGGGGTTAGCTCCTGCGCTGCCCCGGCAGGCGGGTTAGCGCTCCACAGGTAGATGAAGATATCGGTCTGCGGCTGGTAGCAGGCGTAGACCGCCCCGTCGCCGGCCTCGTGGCCCTCCCATAGCGGGTCACCGGCCGGCGGCTGCGGAGACATCGGCGAGATATAGCACATGTGGGAGTTGGACCAGTAGCCCGCAGGCCCGCTACACGCCACCGGACCAGGCGGCGGCTTGCTGATCCCCTCCGAGGTTCCGTCCCAATAGCAGGCCGGACCGCTGTCCCCGGTGTTCCCTATCGGCTCACCAGGATCGTCGTCGGGCGGGCCAGGGTTGTCCGGCACGGTTACTGAAATCAGGCACACGCCTGTCTTGGGGTCGACCTTCTGGCATTCCGTCCCAGCGACAGCAGCTGGGGCAGTCCCGAGAATCAGGGCCGTCATCGTGCTGACGACAGCGACGAGGAGCGCCACCAGCGTGGCAGCTACACGGACCGACCGTCTGGGGGGGATTACAGGGCGCATGTGCCCAGCTCGTTGTCCGTGGCGGTCGCCACGCGCCAGCCCTTCGACGGAGACTTGTCCCAGCGGTAGTTGGCAACGGTGTAGAGAGCAGTCACCTGCTGTGGTCGCGTGCTGAGCACGACGGACTTCCCCGTCTTGTCGACCACATCGACCTTGCTCGCGTCGGTGCAGACCATCACCGTGACCGAGGGCACCTTGCCATTGGCCGGGTCGCTGTTGTCCAGGCTGACGGTCTGGACTTCCATCTTGGTGACCTCAAGGTCGCCGATCTGCTTCCAGCCCGAGGAGCGCCACTTATCGAACTGACGCTGCTCGGCGGACAGAAGCACACTCGTGGCGACCAACTTGAGCTTCGACAACGGGGCGGTCGGGTCTTGCCCCAGCTGGCCGTCGATCTCGAAAAACTCAGTGAGCTTGGCCTGGGCATCGACCTTGGCCTGTTCGCGTGGGTCGGCGGGCGCGCTCGAGGTAGGGGGCGCGCTGGATGTCGGCGAGGATGTCTTGGGGGGCGGGTCCGCATCGGACCCGGAGCCGCCGCAGCCGGCCGCCGTCATGGCGATGGTCAGCAGCAGTGCGACACTCCCGAGAGTGGTACGCATTGCGTGGATCTCCTTCCTTGTACTGCTGGTCATCACCCGGTTGCCTTCCAGCTAGAGATGATCTTCCTTGATCGCTCCGACAGGTCGCGTGGGGCGAGGCCATCGTCGAAGCGATTGACGATCTCGTTGAGCATCTTCTCGGCCTCGTCAACGCGGCCTTCTGCCTTCATGACGCGGGCGAGGTTGAACTGCATCGTCTTCTCGTTGGGAGCTGCGAGGATCCCGACCTTGGCCACGGCGTAGGCATCCTTGATGGCGCCCTGCTTGAGGTAGTGGGTGGTGAGGATGTGCGCGGCATCGGAGACCATCACCACGGCGTCGTGGTCGGCACGGTCGCCTTCCAGCAGCCAGGACCAGCCGGTCTCCCGCAGCATCGAGTAGGGGATGCCGTCGACGAGGGTGAGGGCTTCGCGCAGGTCGGACATGCCGGCTTCCCCGCGGCTCTGCGCTCTCGCCTTCTTCATCTCGAACAGCTTCGTATCGACGATTACGCCTCCGGGGCCGGTGTCAAGCTGGTAGACGTTCCTACCATGCTCACGCTTGGCGGGGGCCTTCCTGGCGTCTGGCAGGAAGGGGTTTCCGGTGGCCGCGTTGGTGCCGAGCCACTCGCGCAGGATGGCGATGTCGACTCGAACCCGGTTCTTGTTCTCATAGCCAAACGCCTCGACCACCTCATCGGTGGTGGCGCCGGTGTGCGACTTGCGCGCCAGGTAGGCCGCCAGTTCGGTGTAGAACCCGACCCGGTCGGCGACCTCGGCCATGTCACCGTAGGCGGTGAGCTTCACGGCGCCGAGCAGCCGCAGGCGCGGGCGGCTCGGGTCCTTGGTGATCCAGGCCTGGTAGTCCTCGTCGAGGGTGGCGAGATCGGCCTCGACGGCCTGGCAGACCTCGACCGGGACGCGGGGTGCGACCTGCTCGAGGTCATCCTCGGTTGTGGCGGCGGCCTCGACGTAGGCCTGGTCGTCGTCCTCGAGCATCGAGCGGGCCGGCTCCACTGATGTCGCGGAGATCTCCTGCACGTTGCGTGGCAGGGTGTACTCGCGTCGGATCGCGCCAGTCTTGTCGGTGAACGCCTCCCAGCCGTCGACGGCAGTCTCGTCGACCGGCACCTCGACGTCGTCGACGTCCTGGCTCTGCTCGAGGACCTGCGCGGCGCCGTCGGCGGCCTTAGCGTTGATTCCAACCGGGATGAGGTCGAGGCCGGCCTTCTCAACGCGCAGCCGCCCATCGGTGGACAGGTCGATCGCGAACCCGCCGACGAGATCCCGGTCGGCCAGGACGACCGAGGCGCCGGTGCGATCAGGGTGGTCGCCGATGAGGTCGATGAGCAGTTGCAGGGAGGCTTCGTCGGCATCGACAGCGTCGACCAGGAGCAGGCGGGCCAGCCACAGCTCGTCGTCGGCCTGGGTCGAGCGACCGGTGGGAGTGTCGGTGTCGAGGCCGTCTGCGCGGTCGATCATCTCCAGGGCGGAGGCAAGGACGTTGTCGGCGGCTTCGGAGCCGGTGTCGGTGTCGGTGTCGTGAAAGCGTGTCCGGGCGGGATTCATCCGGGCGGCTTCGGAGCCGGTGCCGACACCGTCGATGCGGGCGGAGTCGGCCCACGGGGCGAGGGCGAGCTCGCAGGCGATGTAGCGCAGCAGGTCGCGGGATCGGTCGGTGTCGCCGCCGATGGTGATGGTGCCGAGGTGCTCAAGGTTGAGCAGCCACCAGTGGCCGTCCTCGTCGCGCCCGATGGTGGCCAGCAGCGGGAACGGGGCCGGGGCACTGTGCGGGCCGGCGGCGACGTGGGCGCTGGTCATGGCGGTCCACCGGAGCTTGTCGGGGCTTGCGATCCACGGGTCGGGTAGGTCGGCGGGCTCGGTGAGGTGCACGGTTGCCGAGGTCTCGGTGAGCTCCACGGCGGCCACGGGCGGGGCGCTCTGGTGGGCGGCGGCGATGTCGAGGGCGAGCTGGCGCAGGACGGCGTTGAGGAACTCGATGGACTTCTCCATCGGGTGGCCGGCGACGGTGATGGTCTTCTCGTAGGGGGCGAGCTCGGGCGGCGGGACCGCGATGGCGCGGCCGGGTCGGCGGACCTCGACCTGGCGGCGCCGACGCCGGCGGAGCGCGATAAGGAGGATCCCCGACAGCACCGCTCCCCCGGCGAGGCTGGAAACGACCCAGGGCGCGGTGAGGATGTCGGCGTGATCGCTGCTGGCATCCTCGCTCGCGTTGTCGCGCTCGACGGCCGGCGCGGTCTGCGCGGGTGAAGGAGTGGCTGTGGGCGCCGGGGCGGTGGGCTGCGCGGGCATGCTCGCCTGAGCCGGGACGACCGGAGTGATGTCGCGTGGTGCCGGGTCGGTGGGTGTGGCCTGGTGGTGCTTCGGCGTCGCCGGGTCGGACTTGGCGTGTGGAGTCACTGCCGGCTGGTCGACCGTGCGCTGCTGGGGGATGTGGAGGGTGTAGCCGGGCAGGATCAGGTCAGGGTTGGTGATGTGGCTACCGTCGGGCTGGGTGATGCCGGTGGACGCGTGGAATATCTCCGACCACCGGTCGGCGTCACCGAGGTAGGTAGCCGCCAGGCCAGAGAGAGTGTCGCCGTGCTCGACGACGTAGGCCCGGGTGTGCTGCCCGGTGTCGTGGGTGCCTGGGATCTTCAGCACCCAGCCCTGCTCGAGGAAGCCGGGGTCGTCGCCGACGATGTGGCGGTTAAGCGCGACGAGCTCGTGGTAGCGATTTCCGTCGCCGAGGAAGGTCCGGGCTAGGTCCCAGAGGTTGTCGCCCTCGCGGACGCTGTAGGAGAACGTCGGCTGGGAGTCCTGGCTGGTCTCGTGATGAGTGGCGTGTGAGTGGTGGTGCTGGGGGCTCGCGGTGACCGTGATCGTGTCGGTACCTGGGGCCGGCGCGTGCGGGGCGGGGGCTGCGATGGCGGCACCTGCATGGCCGAGGGTCGAGGCGATGACCGGCCCGGCGACGAAGAGCAGGGAGGCGACCGCGACTAGGTTGCGGGCGGCGCCCTGGGGCCGGCCGAGGATAGGCAGGTTGCGGACCTTGAGGTGTGCGACCTTGTAGACGATCTCGAGGAGGACGAGGACGGCGGCGATGAGCCAGGCGATCCAAACGACACCCTTGATGACCTGGAGGGCCAAGGTGCCGTCGTCGCGACTGAACAGGTCGTGCTTGAGGGTCGTCCAGTCGGAGATGTGGTGCGGGATCGGGTCGGAGCCGAGCGCCAGCATCACCAGGGGCATCCCGACGAGGATGGCCAGGATGCCGAGGGTAGCGGCGAGGCCCTGGAGGCGGGTGGATAGGTTGGGTCGGGTGGTCGCTGGGCTGGTCATCGGGCCACGCCTCCTTCGGTGCGGATCGACTGTGCGGTGGCGTCGCCGGTGACCTTCAGGTGGCTGATGCCGAGAAGGCCAAGGAACGTGGTGTCGTAGGTCTCGGTGGTCGTCACTTCGATCGTGGTGCCGTTGACGATGTTGACCGACCCGTTGAGGCCGGCAGCTTGGAGGTACTGCTGGGCGGCGTTGCGGGCCGCGACGAAGTTCACGCTCGCCTGGGCACCAGAGACGACGTCTCCGCTGACCTGCTCGGCGCCGACGCGGGCGGCCTGAGCCGCGATGTCCTGGGCGTGCTGCTTGGTGTGGACCTGACCGGACAGATCGGTGCCGATCCCGGCGATGCCGATGAGGGCAATCGCGGAGGCGATCATCCAGACCGAGATCGAGCCGCGCTCGTCGCGGCGGTGGCCGCGGGTGAGACGATGCAGGAGCCGGGCGAATCGGTTCAGCTGCGCGGGCATCAGGATCTGCCTCGGTAGGAGTCCAGCGGGCTAGTCATGGTCTCGGTGATGGTGCGCTGGTTGATGCCGGGCAGGCCGAGGCCGGAGACGTCGATGGTGCAGGTGACGGTGGCGCGGATAAGGGCTGCGGATCCGGTGGTGCCCAGGGCGGTGTTGAAGGCGCTGGTGTCGATGGTGACGTCTGCGCGGGTGCAGTGGATGCCCTGCTGGGACAGGCTGGCCATCGCGGTGGATTGGCCTGAGGAATTGGCCTCGCCGCTGGTGCGGCTGATCGAGGCGCTGCGGGCGGCGTCGTAGGCGGCGGACTGGACGGCCTGCTTGGCCATCTCGACGCGGCCGCCGAGGATGACCAGGGCGATGAAGAGGCCGAGGGCGATGGCGACCAGGACGGCCTCGATGGAGGCGGCGCCCCGTTCGTCGCGGCGTCGGGCTTCGCGATTACTGAACCGAACTGGCCAGCTCATTGCGTGAGCCTCTCGACCGGCACAGTGGCGGACTGGGTGATTGCGACCTGCACGCCGGGGATGACGCTCATGCTGTCGCCGGTGACGGTCACGGTTGCCGTGGTGGCGGTGCGGGAGGCAACGACGTTGGTGTTCACGATGACGCCGGGTCCGCCGGCCTGGGTGAGGAACTGCTGGGCGGCGGCGACGCCTGAGGCCTGGCTGCCGTGCTGGGATCCGGCCTCGCGTGCGCCTTCCTGCGCGGCCGCGATCGCGACCGATCGGGCGTGGTAGTACAGGCCGGCCTCGAGGCCGAGGAACAGCAGGGTGAAGAGGCCGATCATCAGTAGGACCATCTCGATGGTGGTGGCGCCCCGCTCGGAGCGGCGACTGCGCCGTGCCTGTGCGGGTGTGCGCAGCCAGCACGCCAGGCGGAGGCGGAGTCCCCAGGTCAGGGGGCGACTGAGGCTGGTCATCGTGGGAGGTTCTTCCCGAGAGAGTGGAGGTGGCTGGCGCGAGCGCTGGCTACTTGATCTGGTCCTTCTTGGAGTTGACGTAGGCGGTGATGGCTGCGACGACGCCGCCGGCGATGACGATGAGCGCGACGGCCCAGATGACCTGCTCGATGGTCACCGAGCCGCGCTCATCGCGGCGACGGCGCAGGGTGTCGTGGGCGCCAAAGAGGGCGCGGTCGATGGGTGCCATGAGGCGCATGCCCAGCAGGTTGAGGGTGATGAGCAGCTTGGTCATTGTCGGTTCTCCTTGGTGCTTGGTGTTAGGGCTCAGGACTAGGTGATGCGGAGCAGGGTCGGGGCGATGAGGATGAGCATGAGGGTGACGCCGAGCAGCCCGCCGGGGACGTACATGCGCTCGGAGATGGCGTTGGACTTGGCGACTTCGCCGCTGAGCATCTGGGAGCGCATCTGGGCGGCGCGGGCGCGCAGGTGGCTGTAGATCTGGGCGCCGGACTCGCCGGAGAGGCGGGTGATGTCGGCCAGGTCGCCCAGCTCGGAGACCGACATCTCCTCCGAGAGCTTCTCCAGGGCGTCCCAGGCAGTGGTGGTGCCGAGCTCGGCGGGCAGGAGGGCTTCGCGGAGTCGCTCGAAGGCCCAGTGGCGGGTGAGCTCGGGTGAGCAGGCCCGGACGAGGGCCTGGTTGGTGCCCGAGCCCTGGAGTCGCTCGGTGGCGACGAACTCGTAGTATGGGATGAGCATCTTGGTGAACTCGGCCCGCTTGGTCTTGGCGTCGTCGATCGCGTTGTAGTTGGGCAGGAAGAACATTCCGGCCGCCGCGGCGAGGGAGAAGATGATCGGGAGGGAAAACCCGGAAAGGTGGACGAACCCGATGTGGCCGATGACGTAGGCCAGGATCGGGCCGGCGACCAGGCCGAGCAGCGCGAAGGTCACCTTCTCGCCGTAGAACTGGGCGACGGACTTTCGCAGCACGCCGAGGTCCTTGTGCGGGGTGCCGACCCAGGCCCGGCCAGGGAAGACGCGCATGGCCCACAGACCGACCTTCTCGGTGGAGTCCAGGTCGCGTTCGGCGTCTTCGACGACTCGGCGGGCGCGGCGCTCGACGTAATCCGGGGAGAGCCGGTCCAGGGCGTCGGCCAGGTCGGGGTGGGTCGGGGCCAGTCGCCAGACCATCGCGGCGAGTGCACCTCCGAAGATCAGGCCGCCGAAGATGGCCAGCTGGAGTCCGGTCGTCATCGAGCCTCTCCTTCCGGGCTGACCATGAGGCGCATGCTCTTGGGAGGCTTCGACATCGACCGCATCCACAGCAGGATCCCGACGTAAGCCGAGCCGAGGACGAGCAGGATCACCTGTCCCAGCGCGGTTGTGTAGGGCTGGATGTAGGAGCCGTTGAGGAACATGTAGGCCAAGACGGCGATCCAGATGACCGTGACCACGGTGGCCGTGGTACGGGGCTTCTGCTGGTCGGCGGCGATCGCGCGGCGAGCACGGACCGTGGCGGCGGTCGACTCGGCGATGCCGTCGAGTGTGTTGGCGAGGCCGGCGCCGCCGGAGTTGGTGGCGGCCAAGACGAGGCTGAGGGCGATGAAGTCGCCGACCTCGTCGTCGATCTCGTCGGCGAAGACTCTCAGGGCACGGTCGACCGTCCAGTCCGACCACAGCCGGTTGACCAGGCGGGTGACCTCGGGCCGGATCGCATTGGGCGCGGTGGACAGTGACCGCTTGAGAGCGGAGTCCAGACCCATGCCGATGGTCAGCCGGCCGGACAGGCCGCGGGTCCACTCCTCGAGGGCTTGGAGACGTTCGGGGCTGGAGCCGCCGGTGGCCGGGCTCAGCAGGTACGGGAACCCGATCGCGGCCGCGGGCAGCACGATGACGGCGAGCACGAACCCGGTCAGGACTGCGACGACCAGGCCGAGCAGGAACGCGACCAGGACCCGAATGCGGGTGCGGCGCGGCATCTGGGCGAGCCGGCGGGTGAGCGGGCCCTGCCGGTGCTTGACCGGGGTTCCCGGAAGCTTCGACGGCGGGCCGACGACCAGGCCGAGGATGCCGGCGACGAAGAGGGCTCCGCCCAGGGCGGGGATGAGCGGAGTCATGACGGCTGCACCCCCCACGCTCCCATCTCGCGCTGGAAGGCCGCGAGGTCGAAGCCGTGGTACTGAAGCTCGTTGAGCAGGCCCTTCTTGATCGGGGTACCGCTGGGGGTGGCCACGGTGGTGCCGAAGCCGGACTCGAAGACGCCATCGAGGTTGTACCCGGCGTCGCCGGGCTCGACGAGCGCGACCTCGGAGACCCAGCGGGTGCGGGACCAGCGCTTCTCGCCGTCGGGCTTGCTTAGCAGGCCGATCTGGACGACGAGGTCAACGGTCTGTGCCAGCTTCAGCGTGGCCAGCTCGAAAGACTCGCCTTCCTCCATGGCGCAGGTGACCAGCTTGTCCATCGTCTGGCGGGCGTTCTTGCCATGGGTGGAGCTGATGGAGCCGGCGCCGGACTCCATCGCCTTGATCATCGCCCAGATCTCCTTGCCGCGGACCTCGCCGACGATCTGGCGCGACAGAGTGAAGCGGAAGGAGTCATCGATCGCCTCGCCGAGCGTGAACTCGCCGGCCCGGCGACCGAACGCGTCGACCTCGGTGGACCCGGGGCGGGCCTCCCACGGGATGACGACCGAGTGCCGGTCGGGCATCTCGTGAAGGAAGAGCTCGTACTCGGTCTCGAAGGTGCCGATCTTCTCGGAGAAGTCGATGCAGGCGCACAGGGCGCGGATCAGGGTCGTCTTGCCGGCGCCCTGCGGCCCGGAGACGACGATCGACTTCCCCGCGCGCACGCAGGCCCGCAGGAAGTTGGCCGCGACCGGGGTGAGCATCCCCTTGGCGACGAGGTCGTCGAGGGTGATCCGGGTGAGGCGGTGGCGGCGGATGACGACCACCGGGTAGACGGTGACGAACGCGGTGGCGGCCAGGCGTGCCCGCATCGGCTCGCCGTTGTCGTCGTTCCAGGCCAGCGAGAGGTGCAGCTTGGGGACCGACTCGTTGAAGGGACGCTCGTTGTCCTGGGGTCGAAAGCGGTTGGCGACCCAGCGGAGGAACTCGATGAGCTCCTCGTCGCTGTCGGCGACGGAGTGGGCGCGCTCGAGGCTGCCGTCGATGAGGTCGAGCCACACGGTGTTGTGGCCGGTGATGATGATGTTCTCGACGTCGTCGCGGTCTAGGAGCGGCTGGAGTCGGCCGAGCTTGAACAGGGCGTCGTCGAGGGCCTTGCGCAGCCAGTCGCGCTGGGTGTTGTCCCAGGGCTCGCGGCCGGCGTGGATGGTGGTGGAGACCCGCTGCTTGATGATGTCGGCGATGATCGAGCGGCCACGCTGCTGGCGGGCGCCGGCGTCGAGGGCCTCGGCGTTGATGGCCTCGGCGAGGCGGGTCGTGGCTTCCAGGCGCAGCTCGCGCACCAGCTGCCAGTCCGCTCGGCCGGGCTGGTAGGCGCTGCCCTGTTCCGCGGGCTGAGCGGCGGGTTGGGTCGGCTGGCGGGGAACGTCCCAGGGGCTGGCGGCGCGGTGGCCGTTGCTGGGGGCCCCGTCGACGCGGCCGGGAGCCACTCCCCCGGTCTGGTGGCTGTTGGCCGACCAGCTGACCTTGGGGCCGGTGGGAGCGTTGAACAGGGGCAGCCGGGCCGGGTCCGGCATCGGCTCGGGCTGGTAGGCGGGGTTGCGCTCAGACATCGGCGGCTCCGTTCGGCTCGGCGGTCCGGCCGCGGGCGGCCAGAGACCGGGCCGCGGCCGCGATCCTGTCCTGACGGTTGGTGGTTCGCCTTGTGCTACCGGCGAGCTCGTCGAGGTATCCCGCATGCACCATGCGCAGTGCCTCAGCGGAGGCGGCGTAGGCCTTGGCGAGGCCGGAGGTCTCGAAGTTCTTCGGCGGCCGGGCGCCGTGGGAGTAGACCTCGGCGCCCTCCTTGTCATACGGGAGGCTGGCCAGGACCGGCAGCTGGAGGGCGCGGGCGACCTGTCCGTCGCCGTAGGCCTGGACCCGGCGCGGGGCGTCTTGGATGAGCATCATGCCCAGCCGCGCGGAGCTGCCGTGCTCTGCGAACCGGCTGCGCATGCTGGCGGCCCAGGAGCGGGCGCCGGCCAGGGAGACGAGGCTGTTGCGGGTGACCAGGACGACGAGGTCGGCACGGTCGATGAGCAGGCCGGGGCTGCCGACCAGGCCGAGGCGGCCGGCGTCGATGATGACGTCGTGGCCGGCCTCATCGAGACGGTGCAGCACACCGAGCAACTGCGGCCACAGGGAGCCGAGGCTATGGGCCTGCTCGTGGGAGCGAATGCCGGCCAGGAACCGGACGTCGCTGTCGGGCAGCCTGGTGATGGCGGCGGCGAAGGCCTCGTCGAGCCGATCCTCAGCGGCAGCAACAGCGAGGTCGATCAGCCCCAGGCCTGGCTCAAGTTCACCGCGGAAGCGACCGGCGAGCAACGCCGAGGTGCCGGTCGGGTCGGCGTCGAGGAGAAGCACCGGACGGGGCCAGTGGTAGGCCAGGCCAGCCGCGGCTGTCGAGACACCCGGGGATGCGGATGCCGAGGTCAGCACGTACAGGGCCATGTCACTGCGCCCGAGAGTCCAGTACCAGGGCGACCCTGCCGTTGGCGGCCTTGGCGGCGAGGCCGGGGGCGGTGGCGGAGGGAACCGAGACGTCGATGACGCTGTTGCCGGTCTGCGGGTCTCCCCCGCTGGAGCCTGAGGCGTTCGGCGTGCTAACACCAACCACCGTGCCCTCGATGGTGGCGGTGTCGGTGGCGAAGGTCGCGCTGCTGTCGTCGCCGAC
>JASGGG010000094.1:0-11553 GCA_047605165.1 Nocardioidaceae bacterium | reverse complement strand
GATCCACGCCCTGATCACAGCGCACGCGGTGACGGGGGAGGGCCGCTACCGCGACACCGCGGAGGCCGCGCTGGCGACCACCGCGCGACTCATCGAGCGAGCGCCGCGGTTCGCCGGCTGGTCGCTCGCCGCCGCGATCGCCATGCTCGACGGCCCCGAGGAGATCGCGGTGGTCGGCCCGCCGGGCGAGGCGCGCGAGGCGCTCGCCCGCGCGGCGCGACGGCGCCCGGGAGCGGTCGTGCTCGTCGCCGACGGGCCCAACGACGACATCCCGCTGCTGGCGGGCCGCCACGCCATCGACGGGAAGCCCGCGGCGTACGTCTGCCGCGGCTTCGTCTGCGAGCGACCGGTCACCGAGCCGGCCGAGCTGGCGGCCACCCAATAGCGGTCAGCTGCCATCGGTCTGGACGCCATCGATGCCAGCGTGGAAACATTGCCCGAGCAATTGTGTGCATCTCGAACACATATGACTGAGAAAGTAGAGATATGAACACAAGGGAGTGAGCGTGGTCCGACTAGCCTGACTGGCATGTCGACCGATATGTGGCTCTCGCCCGGCCTGGTCCAGGACCCGGTGTATCATCGGCCGGCCGGGCTCGAGCAGGCCCTGGCGCTGCTGGCAGAGCACGGCGCCGCTGCCGTCGTCATCGCCGGTGGCACCGATGTCATGATCCAGGTCCGCCGGGGCCGTCTCACGCCCGATCACCTGGTTCATGTCGGGTCTTTACCCGAGCTGCGCCGCATCGACGTGGGCGAAAGCATCCACATCGGTGCGGCAGTGACCCATCGGGAACTTCTGGCAAGCCTGCTGGTGCCGCCCCTCCTCCAGGCTAGTGCTCATCGGCTCGGCTACCGACAGACCCAGCAGGCCGGCACGGTCGGTGGCAACCTCGCAAGTGCTGGGCCGGCCGATTTGGGTGCTGCGCTCCTCGTGCATGATGCACAGATTCAACTGGCTTCAGTGGGCGGGAAGCACAGAATGCGGGTCGAGGATTTCGTCCTCGGGGAGGGGAGGACCGCTCGCCGCTCCGACGAGCTGATCACATCGATCCACCTGGCCGCACCCGTGCCCGGCGAGCGGACCGCCTATCGCAAGGTCGGACGCCGCGGCGAGATGGACGCCCCGATCGTGGCTGTGGCGGCACGCGCTATTCCGGTGAGTCCGCCGGATCTCGAAAGTCAGGGCTGGCGCATACGACTGGCGGTCGGAGCCTATGCGCCGGTGCCCTTCCGCGCCGTGCGCAGCGAGACGGTGTTGGCTGTCCTGGGCGAGCCCCTTCCGCGGCTGGGCGCCCTCGGCCCCCTCATCGCGGAGGCCGCGTCGGCGGCTGGCGAGATCGAGCCGGCCGACGACGTGCGGGCCACGTCGCGCTATCGCAGCCAGCTGCTTCCCCGGGTGGTCGCCGCAGTGCTCACCGATCTGCTGTCGCCCGTCGGTACCGACCAGAGGGGAGCCGAGCGGTGATCGAGATCCAGGCCTACGTCAATGGCCGAGCGCGCACCTGTGAGGCGCGCGGTGCGGAGTCGCTGCTCTCGCTGCTGCGTGAGCGGTGGGGATTGCGAGGCACCAAGGAAGGCTGCCTGGAGGGTGAGTGCGGGGCCTGCACCGTCCTGCTCGACGGTCACGCGGTCGACGCCTGCCTGACCCCGGCGGCGACCGCGGCTGGTCGCGAGGTTCTCACCATCGAGGGCCTCGCCGACGATCCGCGCACCGTGGCCCTGCAGCGGGCCTTCGCCGCACACGGCGCCGTCCAGTGCGGGTTCTGCACCCCCGGCGTCCTGGTCGCCCTGACCGACTTGCTCGGTGAGAACCCGGCTCCGGACCGGCAGCAGGTGCTGGGCGCCCTGACGGGCAACATCTGCCGCTGCACGGGCTATGTGCAGATCGCTGACGCGGCGCTCGACGCTGTCGCGGAGCTGGGGACTTCTCGTAGGGCGCCTAGCTCGCCCGGCATCGGAGGGGTGGGCCAGTGACCAGCCTCATCGGCGCGCCGGTCCCGCGCTCGGACGCTGAGGTCAAGCTCACTGGCCGCGCGGTCTACGCGGTCGACTACCTCGAGGCCGACACCGCCTTCGGCGTGCTGCTGCGGTCGCCGGTGCCGGCCGGCCGAATCCTGCGACTCGACGTCTCGGTGGCCGAGTCCGCTCCTGGCGTGCTGGCCGTGATCACGGCGGCCGACGCGCCGGCGGTGCTCGGCGGATGGGTGCTGCGCGACCAGCCGCTATTCGCGGGTGACGAGGTGCGCTACGAGGGGGAGCCGATCGCACTGGTGGTCGCCGAGACCCGCCACGACGCCCATGTCGCCCGCGCGACCATCGATCTGAGCATTGAGGAGTGGCCCGCGATCGTCATGGCGGGCGCCATCGAGCAGGCCGACGATCCCCGGGCGCGCCTTATCCACCGCGACTGGGCCGCCTACCAACCGGCTGCCGGGCCCGACTATCCGCGGCGCGGGAATCTCGCCGCCGAGATGTTGGCCGACCCCGATGGAGTCAACGAGGCGTTCGCCCGCGCGGCCCACATCGTCGAGGACACCTTCGGCGTGGACCGGCAGTATCAGGCCTACATGGAGCCGAAGTCGGCGCTGGCCACCTGGTCCGACGGCCGGTGCGTAGTTCACAGTTCCACCCAGTACCCGTTCAATGTGCGGGACCGGGTCGCGCAGTTCCTCGACATAGGCCCTAGCATGGTGCGAGTCGTGGGGCACACCATCGGTGGGGGCTTCGGCGGCAAGTTGGACGCCTCGGTGGAGCCGCACGCCGCGTTGGCCTCGAAGCTGGTGGGCAGGTCGGTCCAGATCCGCAACTCACGCGAGGAGGACCTGCTCACCGCCCCCGCTCGCGAGAACGCCGTGGTCACGATGCGTAGTGCGCTCGACGGGGACGGCAACGTCATCGCCCGCGAGGTGCTCTGCGACAGCGACAACGGAGCCTACAGCGGCGAGATGCCCTGGTTGGCGTCGCTGCCGATGTCGATCGTCGGCAGCGTCTACGAGGTGGCCGGTCCGGTCCGCGTCCGCTCCCGGCTCTGGTACACCAACACCGCGCCGACGGGCGCCTTCCGCGGCGTGGGCGGTCTCTATCTCTACATGGCCCTGGAGCGCCACGTCGACCATATCGCGCAGACCTTGGGCGTGGACCGGCGTGACTACCGGCTGCGGCATCTGTTCACCGACGGTTCCACGACCTTGACCGGGCAGGTGCTGGACAACGCCAGCTTGCTGGGCGAGGCATTCGAGCGGCTGGAGGAGGTGGCCCCCTGGCAGCAGGTGCTGACCGATCTCAAGCCGAACCAAGGGGTGGGGCTCGCTGCCGGGATCTGGATGACCAACCCGATGCCAGGCAGCGCGACCGTCAAGGTCAACGAGGACGGCTTTGTCCAGGTGATCACCGCCGCCAACGAGAACGGGTCCGGTTCGGTCGCCATGGGGTTGACCCAGATCGTAGCTGAGACGATGGGCGTGCGACCCGAGCAGGTGATCATCTCGATGCCCGACACCGACGTGGCCGGGTACGACGGAGGATCGCAGGGCAGCCGAACTACCCACTCGGCCGGTCGGGCGGCTCGCGACGCGACGCTCAAGGTGCGTCAGCAGATCCTGGAGATCGCCGCCAGCCTGCTTGAGGCCAATCCCGAGGATCTGACTGTGGCGGACGGGCGGATCAGTGTGCGCGGTGCCGGCGAGGAGTCGGTGACACTGGGCCAGGCCGCCATGGCCGCTCAGTTCTCGGTCGGTCAGATCACCGCCTCGAGCTCCTATGTCACCCCGCCGGTGCCCTACAACCCCGGCTGCGCCGACGGCCTGCTCTTCCCGGGGATGGCGACGCCGAGCTATCACGTCCACCTCGCTGTGGTGGAGGTCAACGAGGTCACCGGTTCCACCACGGTGGTCCGCTACGTCATGGTGCAGGAGACCGGCCGGGTGGTGAACCCGGTCGGGCTTCGCGGCCAGGTCCAGGGCGCCCTGGCCCAGGGGATCGGCTACTCGCTGTATGAGCAGCTCCGGGTCGGCGAGGACGGCCGCTATCGGGAACGCAACCTGCACGAATACCGGTTGCCGCACGGACTGGTCCTGCCGAGCGTGGAGCTGATCGTCATGGAGCATCCTTCCGCGGCCGGGCCGTTCGGGGCGTTGGGGGTTGCCGAGCCTCCGATCACGCTCGTGCCCGCCGCGATCTCCAACGCGGTCAGCCACGCATTGGGTCGCAGCTTCAACCATCTGCCGATCACTCCTGAGCGGGTGCTGGACGCTATGCAGGAGTCAGTGTGAGTGGTACGAGCCCCAGCTCCGATCTCTATCTGGGGGAGGAGGCGATCCGCGACCTGGCGATCGGCTGCACGGTGCTGGCCGGCGGCGGCGGGGGCGATCCACGAGTGGGTCAGCTGATGGCGATCAACGCGGTCCGCGAAAACGGTCCGGTCCGAGTCGTCGACATCGAGGACGTTCCGGACGAGGAGCTGGTCATCAGTGCAGGCATGATCGGCGCCCCAACGGTGATGGTGGAGAAGATCCCGAGTGGCAATGAAGGACCAACGATCCGAGCCGCTATGGAGCAACAGGTCGGTAGGTCGACCTTCGCGATGATGCCGCTGGAGATGGGTGGCCTCAATGGCGTACTGCCGGTGGCCTGGGCCGGTGCGACCGGTCTGCCGCTGGTCGATGGGGACCTGATGGGGCGGGCCTTCCCGGAGGTACAGATGTGCACGCCACATCTCTATGACATCCCGGCCTGGCCGGCGGTCATGGTCGACGAGCGTTCCCAACAGGTTGTCTTCGCGCCCACTGGCAATGTGTGGCTGGAACGGCTGATGCGCACCACCGTGTCGACCCTGGGTGGGTGCGCTTGCGCTGGGCTCTACCCGATGACCGGAGCCGTGGCACGCGGTCCGGTGATCCGTGGCACCGTCAGCAAGGCGGTGCAGATCGGCCGCACGATCAGGACTGCCCGCGAGGACCCCTTCGTCGCGCTCGATCGGGAGGTCGGCCTCTACTCGTTGCTGACGGGCAAGGTCGTCGACGTCGAGCGCCGTACGGCGGGCGGCTTCGTGCGTGGCTCCGCGGTCATCGAAGGAATCGAGGGTGATCGCGGCCGGCTGGTGCGCATCGAGTTCCAGAACGAAAACCTCATCGTCCTCGAGGACGGAGCGCCGCTGGCGACCGTGCCCGACATCATCACGCTGCTCGACAAGCACACCGCCTACGGCATCGTGACCGAGCACATCCGCTACGGGCAGCGGGTGATCGTCGCGGCCATCCCCGCTCCCCAGGCATGGCGCTCCGAGCGGGGCCTGGAGGTCGTCGGCCCCCGCGCCTTCGGCTACGACGTCGACTACGTGCCAGTGGAGGAGACTCATGTCCGGGTCGGCTGACTTCAGGATCGGCATCGATGTCGGTGGCACGAACACCGACGCGGTGGTGCTCGATCGCGATAACAACCTGCTCGCCAAGCACAAGACGGCCACGACCGCCGATCTCACTTCCGGGATCGCGTCGGCGATGGAGTCGGTGCTCGGCAAGCTAGGCGCGGATGCCCACCGGGTCACCCACGTCATGCTCGGCACGACCCACGCCACCAACGCCATCTTGGAGCGGCGGGACCTCTTCAAGGTCGCGGTCGTCCGTGTCGGCGCCCCGGCGACCACCTCGATCCCCCCGTTGATGGATTGGCCCGGTGACCTCAAGGAGGTCGTCTCGGTCGGCGAGGTGGTCATCGGGGGCGGCAGTGAGATCAGCGGCGACCCGCTGGCGGCCTTCGACGGCCCGGCACTGCGGGAGTTTCTCCAGAGCGTGCTGGGCAAAGCGGAGGCCGTGGCCATCACCAGCGTCTTTTCGCCGGTCAACGCCGATCACGAACTCGCTGCCCAAGCGGTCGTGCGTGAGGTGCTGGGGGAGGAGATTCCAATCTCCACCTCCCGCGGGATCGGAGCCCTCGGGCTGTTGGAGCGGGAGAACGCCTGCGTGCTCAATGCTGCCTTGATCGGTGTGGCACGTAAGGTCGTCGCCGGGCTGAACGATGCGCTGGAGCGCAACAACGTCAGCGCGGTCAGTTTCCTGACTCAAAACGACGGCACGTTGATGGGCTTGGACTACGTGCTGCGCTTCCCCGTGCTGACCATCGGCAGCGGGCCTGCCAACAGCATGCGTGGCGCCGGCTATCTGACAGGGATGACCGACGGGGTGGTCATCGACGTCGGTGGCACATCTAGTGACATCGGCGTCCTGGTCAACGGCTTCCCCCGCGAGTCCAGCACCGCGGTGGATGTTGGTGGCGTGCGCACGAACTTCCGGATGCCGGACCTGGTCTCCATCGCAGTCGGGGGCGGAACTCGCATCCGTGAGGGCGAGGGCGAGGGCGGGATCAGGGTCGGTCCTGACAGTGTCGGCTACCGGCTGCCCCACGAGGCGCTGGTCTTTGGTGGCCGGACCCGGACGCTCTCCGATGCTGCGGTCTCCCTGGGTCGGATGAGGATCGGAGACGCCGCCGCACTCCAGGGGCACGAGGAGGTGCTGGGCGCCGCTCTGGCAGCTGCCGACGAATTGGTGTGGGACGCGGTCGACCAGATGAAGCCCTCCCGCACCCTCCTCCCAGTGGTGGCGGTCGGTGGCGGCAGCCTGATTCTGCCGCCGACTTTGCCCGGATTCGATGAAGTGATTTGGCCGGATAACTACGACGTGGCGAACGCGATCGGAGCCGCGATCGCCTCGGTCTCGGGTCAGATCGACAGGGTCTACAAGCTCGGGGCTCGCACGCGTGAGGAGGTGCTGGCGGAGGCGACCTCGGCCGCCAACGACGAGGCGGTCAGCGCGGGTGCTGACCCCAATGAGGTGGAGATCGTCGAACTCGAAGAAGTGCCGATGGCCTACCTCAGCGAGCCGGTGGTGCGGATCCGCGTCAAGGCGGCCGGTCCGCTCGGACGGATCTGAGCCGGTCCACAGAACACGAGAGCTGTCGCGCAAGGGGGCGGTCGGCAGGAGCGTTTCGGACAAGTTGCACAAGGGACTTTCAACTAAGGAAGTGATCGCACGTGAACATCAAGTGGCGCGCTGCTTCGGTCGGGCTGCTCTTCGCTGCAGGGACCTCACTGGTCGGCTGCACGACAGCGGCGGACGACTCGGACGCTGATACGGCAGGATCCTCGACACAGAGTTCCACCTCGGCTTCGGCCGCGGAGGAGACCGGGCCGATCGTCATCGGCCACACCGCGGGCATGACGGGCTTCATGTCGGTCTTCGACGGGCCAGTGGAGCAGGGCATGCAGATGGCGATCGACGACATCAACGCCGACGGTGGTGTGCTCGGCCGCCAGTTGAAGCTGATCTCCAACGACAACGCCACGGACGCTACCAAGATCCAGACCGCGGCCAAGGAGATCATCGAGCAGGGTGCCCAGTTCGTGGTGCCGTCCTGCGACTACGACATCGGCGGTCCGGCCGCGCGTGAGGCACTCGCCGAGAACGTCATCGCCATCGGCTGCGCCGGTGGCCCAGAGTTCGGGTACGACGGCGTGGGGGCGAACACCTACAACACCCACACCTCCTCGCCCTACGAGGGCTCGGTGATGGCACAGTGGGCCCACGACCAGGGCTACCAGCGTCCGTTCGTGATCGTGGACGACACCCTGGAATACAGCGAGGTGGCCGCCGACTCGTTCATCTCCGAGTGGGAGTCCCTGGGCGGCAGCATCGTGGGCCAAGACACCTTCCAGAGCGGCGACCAGTCGGCCGCCTCCCAGGTGGCCAACATCGTGAAGGCGGACCCCGACGTCATCATCATCGGCTCGTATCCGCCTGGCGGCGCGGTGGTCATCCAGCAGATCCGTTCGGCCGGGATCGACACCGACATGATGGGCCTTCAGGCCTTCGACGGCACCTACTGGCTCGACTCGATCCCCGACCTGTCGGACTTCTACATCCCGGCGATGGCCTCGATGTGGGGCGACGACCCGCGTGCAGAGATCAACGAGTTCTTCCAGCGGATCGAGGACGAGACGGGAGAGCCGGCCGCCTCCGGCTTCTACCCGCTTTCGGGCTACTCCAGCGTCCAGGCGCTCGCCACGGCGATCACCGCGGCCGGCACCACCGAGACCGCGGCTGTCGAGGCCGCGCTGGACACCTTCACCGCCGAGGATCTCCTGGTCGGCCCGACGACCTACACCTCGACCTGTCATATCCCCTCGGCGCGCCCGACGTACTTCCTGCGCTACACGGACGGCAAGCCGGCACTGGTGAGCGACAAGGGCGTCACGCTGGACGAGCTTCCCGGCGGCAATCCCTGCTGATGCCGGCCGGTGGACACGCCCGCTGCGCGGACGAGCGTGACGGATGAGTCCAGAAAGGAGCGTGTCATGTCTGAGAAGGGCACCGGCCCCGCACCGGTACGGGCCACAGGCCGTCTGGTCGCAACGGACCTCACCGTCGACTTCCGCGGGCTGCGGGCGGTCGACGGCGTCGACCTCGAGCTGAGGCGCGGCGAGATCCTCGGGCTGATCGGACCGAATGGAGCAGGGAAGTCCACACTCGTCAACGTGCTCTCCGGGTTCCAACCGGCCCGAGGATCGTTGCATGCTGACGGGGTCGAGGTGACCGGATGGTCGCCTCGACGCCTCGCGCGGCACGGCGTACGGCGAAGCTTCCAGAGCGTGCGTCTGTTCGCCGACATGTCGGTCTACGAGAACGTCGAGGTGGTCGCGCTCGGTCTGGGGGTGGGTCAGCGCCGTGCCCGCGGCGCCGTGGCGGAGGCACTGGAGACCGCGGACCTCACCGCGTGGGCCTATCGCGAGGCCGGATCGCTTCCGTATGGGCTGGAGCGGCGCCTCGGCATCGCGCGGCTGCTGGTCTCGGAGCCGTGCTACCTGATGCTCGATGAGCCTGCGGCGGGTCTCAACGAGCATGAGAGCGACGACCTGCGGGAGCTGCTGCAGATCATCGCGCGGCGAACCGGCGCCGGTCTTCTGCTCATCGAACACGACATGCGCCTAGTCATGCAGTTGTGCGACCGGCTCCAAGTCATCGATCACGGCAAGGTGCTCGCCAACGGTGTCCCCGACGAGGTAGCCCGCGATCCGGCGGTCATCGAGGCCTACCTCGGTTCGGCAAGGACAGGGAACAGCTGATGCTCAAGATTCGTGATCTGACCGTCCGTTACGGCTCCATTCTGGCGCTGCGACATCTCGACCTTGAGGTCGAGTGCGGTGAACTCGTCACCTTGGTGGGGGCCAACGGTGCCGGTAAGTCTTCCACCATGCGGGCGGTGAGCGCCCTGATCAGGCCCGCCG
Organism: Nocardioidaceae bacterium; assembly: GCA_047605165.1. Classification (GTDB taxonomy): domain Bacteria; phylum Actinomycetota; class Actinomycetes; order Propionibacteriales; family Nocardioidaceae; genus SSC3. The sequence continues at coordinate 2,276 of JASGGG010000094.1, read as the reverse complement.
CCGGATCGATCCGCTTCGAGGGCCGAGAGCTCGCCGACGCGACACCGGAGTTTGTCGTGGCCTCCGGGTTGGCTTTGGTTCCTGAGGGACGCAACATTTTCCCGGGCCTGACGGTGGGGGAGAACCTGCGGCTTGGCGCCGTTGCTCGCGGCCGGCGCGAGAAGTTCGCAGTCGCCGCCGATCTCGAGTCACAGCTCCAGCGGTTCCCCATCCTTCGTGAGCGCTTCAGGCAGGCCGCGGGCCTGCTCTCCGGCGGCGAGCAGCAGCAACTCGCCATCGCTCGGGCCCTGATGAGTAGGCCGCGGCTCCTGCTGCTCGACGAGCCGTCTCTCGGGCTGGCGCCGCAGATGGTGGACTCGGTCTTTGCCGTCATCGCCGCGCTACGCGCGGAGGGGATCACCATCTTGCTGGTCGAGCAGAACGCTCACCTGGCCGTCTCGATCTCGGACCGCTACTACTTGCTGCGCGCGGGTGAGGTCGTCAGGTCCGGCCCCGGCGGGCCGGGAGAAGTCGCGGGCCTCGCCGAGGAGTACCTCGCAGCCCGCCACGCCAAGGAGGCGGACTCATGAGCTATCTCGTCCAGAACGTCATCAACGCCCTCGACCTCGGCTGCCTCTACGCCCTCTACGCGCTCGGGGTGGCGCTGGTGTTCGGCATCCTGCGGCTGATCAACTTCGCGCACTCCAGCCTCATCATGGCCGGCGCCTACACGCTGGTGCTGACCGACTCCTGGCCGTTGTGGGTCAGGTTGGCCGTCGCGCTCGCGGTGACGATCGGGCTCTCACTACTGCTCGACCTGATCGCGTTCCGCGGCATCAGGCAGGCCGACTCCGCTACCTTGATGGTCACCTCCTTCGGGGTCTCCATCGCGATGACAAGCCTGGCGGAGTCGCTGTTCGGGGCGCTGCCCAGGTCTACTCAGGTCTCGGCGTGGATGATGTCCAGCTGGCGTCTGGGCGATGTTTTCGTGCCACGGGTCAACCTGGTGACGGTGGCGGTCACCGGCCTGTTGTTGGCCGGGCTGACGCTCTTCTTGACTCACACCTCCCTGGGCCTCCAGATGCGGGCCGCAGCTGCGGACTTCGCCACCGCCCGGATGCTCGGCGTACGGGCCAACAGAGTGATCTCGGTGGCCTTCGTGATTGCCGGGATCCTCGCGTTCACCGCCTCGGTCTTCCTCCTCACCAGCAGTGGCTCGGCGACGCCCGACTTCGGCTTCGGTGCACTGCTCTTCGGACTGGTCGCGGCGGTGGTCGGCGGCTTGTCGAGCCTGAAGGGAGCCGCCGTCGGGGGCCTGGCGCTCGGTGCCGCGAGCCAAGCGTTGCAGGCCACCTTGCCGGTGGACACCAAGCCCTTCCGTGACGCCTTCCTGTTCGCGGCCGTCTTCCTGTTGCTGGTGCTGCGACCGTCCGGCCTCGTGAAGTCGGACGAGGGGACCCGGGTATGAACACGTTGTCGTCAGACCGGATCGGCGCGGTGCACAGCGCGCCCCGGATCCCCGGGCCGCCCAGGTTCTTGCTCACCCCGGCCGCCCTGAGTGTGTGCGTAATCGCCGCGACGCTGCTGGTCTCGATGGGCCCGGAATCGATGCGGTCGACCCTCACGGTCGCCCTGATCAACCTCATCCTCGTGGTCGGGCTCTACATCTTCGTCGGCAACTCCGGGATCCACTCCTTCGGCCACCTCAGCTTCGCCACGGTCGGTGCCTACACCGCTGGCATCCTGGCGATGCCGTTGCAACTGAAGGAGACCATGCTGCGCGACGCGCCGGCGCTGAACTGGTTCTCGATCTCGCCGGCCGCCGCGATCCTGCTCGGCGGGGTGGTCGCCGCGACGGCCGGTCTACTGGTGGTGTTGCCGCTCTCCCGCATCGGAGGGCTCTCGGCGGGCCTGGCCACGGTCTCGGTGTTGATCGCCGTCAACGTCATCACCTCGAATTGGGACGTGGTGACCCGCGGACGCAAGGGGCTGACCTCGTTGCCGCTGTCGACGACGGTGACCACCGCTCTGGTCTGGGCGCTGGTGGCGATCTGGGTTGCCTGGCTGTTCCAGCGCTCCTCGTTCGGCAAGCAACTGCGTGCCTCGAAGTCTGACGATGTCGCCGCCCGTGCCTCTGGCATCGCTATCGGTGGGCTGCGGGTGGCTGCGTTCACGCTGAGTGCGTTCTTCATGGGTGTGGGAGGCGGCCTGTTCGCACTTCTGCTGGGCTCGGTCACCCCGAGTACGTTCTACCTGGACTACACCTTCATCATCATCGCGATGCTCGTTGTGGGCGG
>JASGGG010000093.1:0-11560 GCA_047605165.1 Nocardioidaceae bacterium | reverse complement strand
CCGCAGTCGTGCGGCCGCACGCACGATCAGACGACAGGGGTACGACGTCGTGGGCGATCTCCGCGATCTGCGCTACCAGCCGTCGGATCCCGAACAACCGCCGCCCTACCCCGACGACGTCACCACCGAGCAGATGCTCGAGGTGGCCCTCGACGCGATCGAGCAGATGATCCGAGATCATCGTGCGGTCACGCTGGAGCGTGACGCTCTTCGCGCCAAGCGGTCGATAAGGACCCCAGACCACGGCCGCCTGTCTCGGGCGCTGTCCTCGCGCGGGAACGTCGATGACTAGCACCCCGGCTCCCCTGCGCATCGACCTGGACGGGCTCGGCCTACCGGCCGACGTCTCTCCCATGGCACCTACGACGTGTACGCCAACGGACAGCACATCTGGTCGCTGCAACCGCTACGCGACACCGTCGCCGAGACCGACGTGCTCCTTGCCGCCTGGCCGAAAGCGCTGCGCAGGTTCCTCGGTGTCGCCGACATCGAGGTACGCGAGCACGTCTCGGGCCAGGTCGTCGCCGCGGGAAGTCACGTGTTCAAGGGCAATCACGAGCTCATGACCGTCCGCAACGCGGCTGGCGCGCCCCTGGTCCTCGACAATACGGACGGCTGATCAAACCGCTGTCGGCCGACAGCGACAAGCAGGTCGACGAGTTGATGCGCCAGTGCGCCGAGCTGCTCCGCGTGCTCCAGGACGACGCGCGAGTGCCGTCGTTCATCTGCTACGGAACCCTGCTCGGCGCAGCCCGCAACGGCCGCATCATCGGCCACGACAACGACGTCGACCTGGCTTACCTGAGCCGGCAGGCTGATCCGGTCGACGTGATGCGCAAGTCCTCCCGGATCGAGCGGCTGCTGACCGACAAGGGTTGGGTGGTCCGCCGCGGGATGGGCACCCGGCTCAACGTGCGGCTACCCAGCGCCGACGGCTCGTTGCGGTTCGTCGACGTGTTCACCGCGCACTGGGTCGACGGCGTGCTGTACATGCCGTCGGATACCGGCTTCGCGGCTTCGACGAGGCGTCGCTGCTTCCGCTGACCACGCTGGAGCTGCACGGACACCCGATGCCGGCGCCCAAGGAGTACGAACGGCTCCTGGAGGCCACCTACGGCCCCGGCTGGCGGGTGCCCGACCGTCGTTCCAGTACCACACGCCGCGCTGGCTGGCACGCCGCTGGAGGGCTGGTTGGTGGACTCCACCCCTATCGCAAACAGTGGGACTCCTTCTACGCGTCCAGGGCAGCTCGACGGCTCCCGGCACAGCCCACGCCCTTCGCCCGCTGGGTGCACCGGCACCACGGCTCGGACCGTCCGCTGGTCGACCTGGGCACCGGCACCGCGCGCAATGCCCGCTGGTTCGCCCGACAGGGCCGCGACGTACTCGGCGTCGACTATTCGCTGAGCGTGCTGGCCGCGACCTCGGGTTGCCCGACGGCGTTCAGGTGAAACGCGCACCGGTCAACCTCGCCGACCTGAGACGTGCTGGTGCTCGGCCACCGGCTCAGCCACCACCCGGAGCCAGTCGACCTCTATGCCCGGTTCCTACTGCACAACCTCGACCCGCAGAGCCGCCAGAACCTGCTCCGTCTCGCCGGATGTCGCTGCGACGCGGCGGGCTGCTGTCTGGAGTTCCGCACCCTGGCCGACCCACGCCCCCAAGACGTTCGTACGCAAGCGTGAGTTCATCGACCCCGATCGGTACATCGCCAACATCGAACGTGCCGGTGGCCGCATCGAACGCCACGAAGGCCAGGGCCTGGCCAAGTTCCGCAACGAGGACCCGTACGTCTGCCGGCTGGTCGTCTCCTGGAAATAGCCAAGTAGCACAATCCACCGAGTTGGCACGAATCGTCTCTGCAACGGCGGTGAAGCGCTCCCAGGCCCCGAGAGCCTTACGTACCGCCGGCTTGTCGTCGGCCATCTGGCCGAGCGCCGAGCGAACGGGCCGGCTCTTGAAGTCGTGCAGTTCGCGACGCTCGTACTTGACCTGCTCCGCTCGCTCGGCGAGCACCTCGAGCAGGTCGGCGATCGCGGAAACCCCGGCTGTCAGCATCGCCTCCGCCGAGGGCTCGGGCAACGGCTTGGCGTTCACGTCCACCTCGGGAATCAGCTCGTCCAGGGATCCGACGACATCCACGCCGAGCTTGTCCAACTCGGTGGCGATCCGCTCGGACTGCTCCCGGGCGAATCCCATGGTCTCCGCGTCGAGGCCCAGCGGCGTACCCTCCTGGGCTGCCAGCACGCGGTGGGCCAGGATGTCCTTGGCAACGCCCGGGTAGGGCCCGGGCACAGGCAGCCGAGCGCCGAGCGCCTGGTTGACCCGGCGGAGCAGCTCGGCCTGTTCCAGGCCCAGCGAGGTGTTGCGACGTTGGGAGACGACGTCGAAAGCGGACGGATCCAGGCCGAGCAGTCCGGCAAAGCGCCGCCAGAGCAGACCCGAGCCTGCGCCGGCAGGGGGCAGGGTGACCACGTGTACGCGATCCGGGGGCAATTTCGCGCCCCAGGTGGTGGCCAGCCTCACCGGGTCCTGAACCCGCCAGAACCATCCCTTCCGATCGTCGGCGGTCCTGCGAAGGTTGGCGACGAACTCGTCCAGCGTCGCGGTGGCACGGTGCTTGATGTGCTCCTGCCACTCCGCGGTGATCTGGCGAACCAGGTCGCGGGCGGTGATCACGACGTGAACGTCGGCCGCGCCGAACCGGGAGAGCGCCTTGCGCGCCTGGTCGGCCGACGCCGCCCCGTAGAGCTCGTGGGAGATCAGCACCCGTGGGGTCGGAGCGGACAGGGCAGCGCCCGCGAGCCGGTCCCAGGTGCCCATTGCCTTGACCGGGTGGTTGCGCTTGCCCGCGAGCCCGCGGACGTCGAGCGACCCCCAGTAGTGATCGTTGAAGCTGCCGAGCGGCAGGGTGAGCCCCTGACGCTCGGCCAGTTCACGTTGAGACCACAGCACCTGCTGTAAGAAGGTGGTTCCCGACTTCGGGCTTCCTACGTGGAGGTAGATCTGTGAGCTCATCAAATCCTCAATCGATCGGTATCGGGCAGGGCCGGACCGTCCTGACTTCCTTGGAGTTGTTGCGGATCGCGGTCCAGTTCCTGACGTACGCCCGGTAGGCGCTGGCCTTCTCGATGTTGAGCGACACCTCATCGCCGACGGTTAGCGTACCGCCGACGAAGTTGGCGGAGCCCGTCATCACGACATAGGCCTTCTTGTTGCCGTCGTAGTTGCCCTTGACCGCGACGTACTTGCCGTGGGTGCGCACTTCCGGCGGATTGTGCCCGTCCTCGTCCAGCTTGTTCGAACACTGCCATCGCGTGTCGTACACCGAAATGTTCGCTTTGCCCTTCAGGATCCGCATGATCTTGTCGGTGGGCGCACCGATGACGATGCGGACCTGACAGCCTTGCCTGGCAAGACGAACGATCTTGTTGGCGAGCTTGGCACCCCGCTTGCCCGCCCAATAGAACATCGAGATGTAGATCTGCGTCTTGCCGAAGCCGCTGCTGCATTTGATCTTGTTCAGATCGACCATCGTCGGATCCTTCTGCTTCGACTGGTAGCGCATCGGGAAGAACCGTGCCACGTACGGGCCGTCTCGGAACTCGATGCGCTGCGTAGTCGCCCGCAGTTGCTTGGTCATCGCGCGGTGAATCGTCATGAATTGCTTGTAGAGCTTGGGTCGGTTCTTGATCACGTACAGGTCGTTCCAGCCGGCTTTCGCCCCGCCCGCGTTGAGGTTGGACGAGCTGACCATGACGACGTTCTTGGCAGAGCCGCTCTTGGAGAAGAGATAGAACTTGCTGTGCATGTTGCCGGTAGAGACGCCGCGGCACGATCCTGAGCACTTCATCGCATAGCTGCGGTCACCGCCCCACTTGGGGCTCTCCCCCTTGGGTACGTTCTTGATCGAGGTCGGCGGAATGATCGCGGGCACGCCGCGGGCGTTGACCCGGTTCGCACCGGACTTCTTCTTCTTTTTCTTCTTCTTCAGCTTGGTCCCGCACGGCCCGGACTTGGGCTTGGACCACTTGCCGTTCTTGCGCTTCTTGACGTTGTCGGCGTTGAGCGCCTTGAACAACCGCCTCTGCGTGCGGTTCTCGACGGCCCGATCCAGGATCAGGCGCACCCCGACTCCCCGCTTGCAGGCCGCGATCAGCGCGTTGGCGCTCTGCACGCGGTCGAACAGGAACGCCGCGATGGTGATCGTCGGATACGGGTTCGCCTTGGTCGGCTTCCGCACGTGCCGGATCGCGTTCTCGACAGTACGCACGATCGCGAAGTGGGAAGCGCTGTTGCCGAAGTAGTTCGGCCGGTTGAAGGTGGCACCCGCAGGCGGCGAGTATTTGGCCTTTTTGGACTTGGCCGACGCGCCCTCGGTGGCGCCGGCCAACAAGGACGCCGACAGCGCGATCGCCAGCACCACCGCCCACATGGCCAGCCAACTTCTACGCATCGTCATTCCCCGTCCTCCCGAGATAACCAGTCACATCTGACACAGTGGGCAACTCTAGCCCCTCCTGCTGTCACATCACTCGACCCAGCCGCTGTCCAGCACACGGGATTCGCCTGTGAAGTGCGGCCGGAGCTTGTTGTCGAACATGGACAAAGCAGACCCAATCGCCATATGCATGTCGAGGTACTTGTAGGTGCCGAGGCGGCCACCGAACAGCACCATCGGCTCCTTCTTCGCCAGGGCACGGTACTTGAGCAGCTTCTCGCGATCCTCGGCCGTGTTGATCGGGTAGTACGGTTCGTCGTCGTCGGTGGCGAAGCGCGAGTACTCGTGCACGATCACGGTCTTCCCCGGCAGGTAGGTGCGCTCGGGATGGAAGTGCTTGAACTCGTGGATGCGGGTGTACGGCACCGACTGGTCGTTGTAGTTCATCACCGCGCAGCCCTGGAAGTCGTCGACGTTCTTCACCTCCGCCTCCAGGTCGACCGTGCGCCACGACAGCCTGCCCTCGGAATTGCCGAAGTACTCATCGACGGGGCCGGTGTAGACGATCGGGACCTTGCCGACGTACTCCTCGCGGACGTCGAAGAAGTCGGTGTTCAGTCGCACCTCGATGTTCGGGTGATCGGCCATCCGCGTCAGCCAGGCGGTGTAACCGTCGACGGGAAGTCCCTCGTACTTGTCGTTGAAGTACCGGTTGTCGAAGTTGTAGCGGACCGGGAGCCGGGTGATGATGTCGGGGCTCAACTCGGTCGGGTCGGTCTGCCACTGCTTGGCGGTGTAGCCCTTGACGAACGCCTCGTAGAGCGGCCGGCCGATCAGCGAGACCGCTTTCTCCTCGAGATTGGTGGCGTCCTCGGTGCGGATCTCGCTGGCCTGCTCGGCGATCAGCGCCCGCGCCTCGTCAGGGGTGTGACTCTTGCCGAAGAACTGGTTGATCAGGCCCAGGTTCATCGGGAAGGAGTAGACCTGGCCCTGGTAGTTGGCGAAGACACGATGCTGGTACGACGTGAAGCCGGTGAAGCGGTTGACGTACTCCCACACTCGCTCGTTGGAGGTGTGGAACAGGTGCGCGCCGTAGACGTGCACCTCGATGCCGGTCTCCGGGTCTGGCTCGGAGTACGCGTTGCCGCCCAAGTGCGCCCTCCGCTCGAGGATCAGCACCTTCAGCCCGAGCTCGTCGGCGCACCGCTCGGCGATGGTGAGACCGAAAAACCCCGAACCGACGACGACGATGTCGTGTGTCACACGTTTCTCCTCGCTGTGATGCCGCCGCGATGCTTGGGTTGCGATCCGTGCCCGGCAACCCGACGATTCTACCGGGGCGGCCGCGGTGCTCCCGGTAACCGCACGCCCGGGCCTGCCGCCGCCATCCGGCGGGAGTCGCGCCAAGCCTGCCAGACGTTCCTGGCCTCCGCCCGGCCACCGCGCAGCGGTGCTAACGCGAGAACGGCCAGCGTGATCCACAGCGGTTTCCAGCGCACCAGTACGTTGGCGCCGTACCGCTGGTGGACCAGGAAGAGGTTGCGGTACATGTAGTAGCCCTTCCACGACCGGGTGTCGTGCTGCTGGTCGAAGTCGAGTTGTCGTACGAGCACCGCGTCACGCACCGCCACGATCGGGAAGCCGGCGCGTCGGGCGCGCAGTGCGAAGTCGACGTCGTCGTAGAAGATGAAGTAGGCCGGGTCGGGCAGGCCGATCGCGTCGATCACCTCGCGCGCGACCATGAAGCCCTCGAACGCGACGTTCTGGATCGGCACTTCGGCAGGCATCGCGGCGCGGCTGCCGTACTTCTCCTCGACGCTTTGCCGCTTCGGGCGGATCGCGAGCGGGTTGGTCAGGTCGAAGGTGATCGCGGCCTTCTCGCACAGTCGGCCCGAGGTGTCCTCCCGCACCGCCATCAGGCAGGGACCGGGGTGCGCGAGCAGCGTTGCCAGGCAGTCCGGGGCGGGTACGACGTCGTCGTCCATGAGCCAGATCCGGTCGTTGCCCTGCGCGTACGCCGTCCGGACGCCGAGCTCGAATCCGCCAGCACCGCCGAGGTTCTCCGCCGCATGGATCGGCTGCATGGGCAGCCCAGCGTACGCCTCGATGACCGCGCGCGTGTGGTCGGCACTGGCGTTGTCGACCACGATCACACTGTCCGGTGGACGGGTCTGCCGCGCCAGGCCGTCGAGACAGCGCCGCAGCAGGTCCGCCCGGTTGAACGTCACGATCACGACAGCGACCCGCTGGTCGAGCGCCGACAGACCGCTCCCCGCAGGCTGGTCGAGTGCCTCCTGCGAGGGACGAGCAGGAGGTGTATCGAGACCACTCATCCGATCAGTCTCCGATGGCCGGTGAAGTCCCGTCGCCGGGCCGCCCGAGCCGCGTCGGCGCTGAGCCGCAGCCGCTTCAGACTCGGTCTGGTGAACGAGTAGAACCAGAACGTCTTGATTCCGAACGCGAGCACGCCGAGGCGCCCTGCGTACTCCCGCAGATTGGTGATGTTGTTGCGCACCAGGCAGTAGTGCTTCAGGTCGCTCGGCGAATGGTTGTAGGTCGTACGGCCGAACATCATCGGGGTGCCGAGGTCGTCGGTGGCGGGGTGGGCGAACCGCGCGGCGATGATCGTGCCGGTGCGGGCACCGGCACGCTTGGCACGCCAGAGGTACTCCACGTCGTCGCCCCAGATGAAGAACTCCTCGCGGGGAAGCCCGATCCGCTCAACCAGTTCGTGGGTCACGAGCACTCCGTTGAACGGAATCACCACGCCGTCGATCACCCCGTCGGTCGCCGCTGCCTCGGCATCGACGACGTCGTGGACGACAGCCGCGCGCCCCGGTAGCCGGATCGGGAAACACAGCCGGCCGGGATCGTGCTCGGCGACCACCGCAGGTCCCCAGAAGTCGAAAGCCTCGGCGTACGGCAGCAAGGTCGCCAAGCAGCCCGGTGGCGGTGTGCCGTCGTCGTCCATCAGCCAGACTAGGTCGGCGTCTGCCTGGATCGCGGCAGCCAGACCGGCATGGAAGCCGCCCGCGCCGCCGGTGTTGGTCGGCAGTTCGATCACGGTCAGCGGCGTGGTCAGGCCCAGGCCACGGGCCAGCTCTGCCGAGCCGTCGGTCGACGCGTTGTCGACCACGATCACCGCGTCAGGCCGCCGCGTCTGGGCGTCGATAGCCCGCAGGATGCGCTCCAGCAGGATGCGGCGGTTCCACGTCACCACCACCGCCACGACTCGCTGATCCACGCCCGAACCCTATCCGTCAACCAAACGCCGAGTTGGCGCGAATCGTCGGGGAAGGCGCAGCGAACCCCGAGGATTCATGCCAACTCGGCGAGGATTCGTGCCAACTCGGCTAACAGGCGTCGGAGAGATCGGCCGCGGCGTTGGCGTTGTAGCCCTGCTGGATGTTGCCCTTCGAACCACCGGTCGTCGTGGCGGCCCCCTGGGAGAAGCCGCTCCCCGACTTGCCCTTGCCGCTCTTCGACCCGGTGCCGCTCTTGGCCTGGAGCACCTTCTGGGTCATCGCGCGAATCTTGCCGATGTCGGGGTCACCGGTGTTGATGGCCGGCGGTACGAACGACACGGTCCGTACCGGCTGGGCCTTCGCCTTGAGCGCGAGCTGGGCGAAGTTGTCCAGCTCGGAGGCCGGCAGGTTCGTGGAGATCAGTCCGGTGGTGGCCTTCGCGATGCCCTCGAAGTTACGCACGACCGTGCTCGGCGTGAGCTGGTGCAGCATCGCGTTCATCACGCACTTCTGTCGGGCCATCCGGGAGTAGTCGTCGGCAGCGGCCCGGGAACGGGCGTACCAGAGCGTCTGGTAGCCGTTGAGCTTGCGGATGCCGGGCTTGACGTAGCCGGTGATGTCCCCGATCCGGCCGATCGGGATCGGCTCGCGTACGTTGAGGGTCAGCCCGCCCATCGCGTTGACGAAGCTGCGGAAGCCTTGCAGGTTCACCAGCGCGTAGTAGTTCAGCTTCAGCCCGGTGATGCCCTCGACCGCCGACGCGGTGGCCACGATGCCCGGGTCGCCCCAGGCCCGCGCCTTCTTGCCGTCGGGGAACAGCGACTTGTGGTCCTGCGCCCAGGTAGCGACGCCGTTGAGTTCGCACCCGTCGCAGTCGAACCCGCCCGGGAACTGCTCGGCCATCACCGAGCCCTTCGCGAAGGGGAAGTTGGTCATGTTGCGGGGCAGCCCGAACAGCACGGTCTTGCCGGTGTCCGCGTCGATACTGGCCACGGTGATCGAGTCGGGGCGCATCCCCCACCGGGTCGCCCCCGAGTCGCCGCCCAGCAGGAGCACGTTGTAGCGACCGTCGTGCGCGGGCGTCGAGATGCCGTGGCCGAACATCGTGGCGATGAAGTCGCGCTGCACGCCGACCAGATGCGCCCCGTAGAACAGCACTCCCATAGTGCTGACCATCAGCGTGGAGTTGATCCCGACCATCCACAGCCGCTGCCGCTGCATCAGCCCCAGCGGCTGGCCCAGCCGCCAAGCGTCGACGAAGAGGTACGCCCACCCGAGGGCGAGCACGGCCAGCGCGATCCGCAGCACGCCGAGCAGGAAGGTGTTGCTGGCCAGCCAGAACGCGAAGGAGTGGGAGACGATGCTCAACAGCAGCACCGCGACGGCGGCGACGATGCAGCCGAGGACCACCCGCAGTGCGATCCGGCCGACCCGCCGGCGCCCGGCCACCAGTTGGGCACTGCCGGGCAACACCAGGGTCATCAGCAGCAGGCTGAGGGCACGCCGGAACCGGACGCGTGACACCTCGGTGTGGCGAACCTGTGCGGGGGTTGCCCGCCCGGTGGCTGCCTGGGCAGTGCTCACCGGACACCGACCCGGGGGAAGACGGGTTGCATGACGGCCTTTCGACGACTCGACACGTCAGTATCACCAGTCACACGCGTAACAGCACGCGCGGCACGCCGAGAGACGCCCAACCAAGCCGGTGACGTTGGAGCCGACCGGTACCGTCACGGGTATGGTTCAGGGCGGCTCCCGCGACGACGACGACTTCGACTGGCTCTACGGGACCAGCCAGAAGGGCCTCGGCGCGAGCGAGCCGGAGCCCACGAAGGTGATCGGGCCACCCGTACCCAACGCGGGCGTGCCCAACGCGGGGCCGGTCACCAGCGGCCCGGTGCCCAGTAGCCCGGTGCCCAGCAGCTCGGGCACCAGCAGCTCGGGCACCAGCACCAGGCCTGCTCCAACCCCGACGAAGGTCACCCCGCCCAGCGGCCCCGGAAAGCCGCCGAAGGGGAAGAAGAAGCGCCGCATCCGGCCGCTACGGATCGTGCTGCTGCTGCTGATCGTCTGGCTCGCGTTCCTGATCGCGGTGCCGCTGTTCGCGTACGGCTCGATCAAGAAGGTGGACGCGGAGCCGAGCGGTAACCGGCCCGCCGCGCAGCCCGGCACCACCTATCTGCTGGTCGGCAGCGACAGCCGCGCCGGCCTGACCAAGGCGCAGCGCAAGCGGCTCAGCACCGGCGGCGCCGCGGGCCGGCGCACCGACACGATCATGCTGCTGCATACCGGCTCCGGACCGAACCTGCTCATGTCGATCCCACGTGACTCGCTGGTCGAGGTGCCCGGCCACGGCGTCACCAAGGTCAACGCCGCGTACGCCTACGGCGGTCCGAAACTGCTGGTACGGACGCTGGAATCGGCGACCGGCATCCGCATCGACAATTACGTGGAGATCGGATTCGGCGGCTTCGTCCGCATGGTCAACGCCGTCGGCGGTATCACGATCTGTCCCAAGACCGCGATGAAGGACCCGCTCGCCGGGCTCGATATCAAGGCCGGCTGCCAGTCGGCGCACGGCAAGAAGGCGCTCGGGTACGCCCGTTCCCGGCATGTCTCGCAGCTCGGCGACATCGACCGGGCGGCCCACCAGCGCGAAGTCGTCTCTCAGGTCGGCAGCAAAGCGCTCTCCCCGCTGACGATCCTGAACCCGTTCCGCTACTACAGCCTGGCGTTCGCGACCGCGGACTCGCTGACGGTCGGGAAGAACGTCGGGCCGATCGACCTGGCCCGGTTCGCGCTGGCCATGCGGACGGTCGGCGGGGACGGGAGTGGCCTGACCTGTGGAGTCCCGATCTCCGACCTGGCGGTGCACTGGGACACCAAGCGCTCCGAGCGCATGTTCCGGCTGATCCGGGAGGATCGCACCGACGAGATCGGAAAGAACCTCTGCCAGGCATCCGGCTTGCCGCGATAGCCTCGCCCCGATGACACAACGCCCGGCCGCGACAGGGTTCGCCCGCGAGTAGCGTTCTGGTCATGGACGAAGCTCTGCGGGCCGAGTTGCGCGCGATCTACGAGGACCTGCACACCCATCCCGAGCTCTCTCACCAGGAGACGCGTACCGCGGGCATCGTCGGCGCCTGGCTACGGGCCGAGGGGTACGAGATGGTCGAACCGGTCGGCTCGACCGGCGTTGTCGGAGTGCTGCGCAACGGACCCGGGCCGGTGGTGCTGTTGCGTGCGGACATGGACGCGCTTCCGGTGGCGGAGGAGACCGGACTGCCGTACGCCAGCCAGACTCCCGGCGTGATGCACGCCTGTGGTCACGACGTCCACGTGACCTGCCTGCTCGGCGCCACCCGGGAGCTCGCCACCTCCAGGGACTCGTGGCAGGGCACGCTGGTCGCACTGTTCCAGCCGGCCGAGGAGACTGTGGACGGCGCCCAGGGGATGGTCGACGACGGCCTCTACGATCGCGTCCCGAAACCTGAGGTGGTGCTCGGGCAGCACGTGGCCCCGATCCCCGCGGGAATCATCGGCCTGCAGCCCGGTCCAGCCTTCGCGGCCAGCGACTCGATCAGGGTGACCATGTTCGGCGCGGGCAGCCACGGCTCACGCCCCGAGAGCGGAGTCGACCCGGTCGTGATGGCCGCCGCGACCGTGCTGCGGCTGCAGACCGTGGTGTCGCGTGAGGTCGCCGGCAACGAGACGGCCGTGCTGACGGTTGGCGCGATCAACGCCGGCACGAAGGCCAACATCATCCCCGACTCCGCCGAGTTGCTGCTCAACGTGCGCTCCTACGACCCCGACATGCGCGACCGGGTGTTAGCCGCGATCGAGCGCATCGTCAACGCCGAAGCACAAGCCTCGG
>JASGGG010000092.1:0-11614 GCA_047605165.1 Nocardioidaceae bacterium | reverse complement strand
TTTCGTTGATCGAGTGTTCGCGAGGAACGAGCGAACGTATCGAGATCAGGCGGCGGAGGCGACGACGTCTCCGCCGCCACGCACATCCTCGGCCGACAAGGGACCAGAGAGCGTGTCGAGGGACTGCTCCAGGGACTCGAGCTGCATGGCCAGGGCGGCCTCTTCGAGAGCGACCGCGTCACTGACTTCGGAGAGGATCTCCGACAGCGGGACATCCAGCGCGGCGCAGATCGAGGCAAGCAATTCCGACGATGCTTCCTTCTGGCCCCGCTCGACCTCGGAGATGTAGCCCAGGCTCACCCGCGCATCGGCGGAGACCTGACGCAACGTCAGCCCCTGGCGCATGCGTTGGGATCGCAACACGTCACCGAGCAGGCGTCGGAAGATCACCATCGGCCACTCTCCTTCTCACTCTCTGGAGGTCAACGCTACCGCCCACCGCAAACTTCCGGTGCTGCGGGTGCCGTCAGCTTTCGACACCATCCAGCAGCAGCCGCAGCACCGCCTCGACCGTCTCGAGTCGGATTCGCTCCCGGTCACCCTCCAGAGCAAGCTCCTGAACCTTCGGGGCCGGGCCCGCAATCGCGACGAACACCGTGCCCACCGGCTTTCCCTCCTGTTCGTCAGGACCGGCGACGCCTGTGGTGCTGAGCCCCCAGGTGGCGCCCAGCAGCCGGCGTACGCCGTCGGCCATCGCGGCCGCACACTCCGCCGACACGACGCCGACGCCCGCCACCAGGTCGGCGGGCACGCCGAGCAGCGACTGCTTGACCTCGGTGGCATAGGAGATGACGCCGCCGAAGTACACAGCGCTGGCGCCCGGAACCTCGGTGATCGTCGCGCCAAGCAGGCCGCCGGTCAGCGACTCCGCAGTGGCCAACGACTCGGCGCGCTCGGTGAGCAGGCCCACGAGTCGATGCGCGTAGTCGCTCACCGGTGCGCGGCCTTGGCCTCGCGGCGCGCGGCGAGCATGGAGCCGACGTACTGCACTCCGGTCACTACCGTCAGCGCGACCGCGAACGCCATACCGAGCACACCCAGCCACCACACGATCTCCCCGGGTACGTCCCAGAAGCCGTGCAGCTGCTTGAAAGGCGCCACCAGCGTGCCCAGGGCAAGAGCCTGGACGAACGTCTTGAGCTTCCCGCCCTGGCTGGCCGGCACCACGACACCGTGCTTGATCAGCCAGAACCGCATGAAGGTGATGCCCCACTCACGAACCAGCACGACGATCGTCACCCACCACCACAGTTCGCCGATAATCGACAGCCCGATGAAAGCCATCCCGGTCAGGGCCTTGTCGGCGATGGGGTCGGCGATCTTGCCGAAGTCGGTGATCAGGTTGTGCTTGCGGGCCAAGTCGCCGTCGATCTTGTCGGTGATCATCGCCAGGCCGAACAGGAAGTACGCCACCCAGCGCCACGTGTCGTCGTGACCGTCGTCGACCAGCAGCGCCCAGCCGAAGAACGGCACCATCAGGATGCGCAGCGTGGTCAGCGCATTGGGCACGTTCCAGTTGCTGGGCTTGCTCCTGGCCCCAGTGCTGGGCTCACTACTGGGCTTCGGCTCCTCCATCAGTTCATCTTGTCATCCGGGCTACGAGGTCCACGCCGTCGGAGCTGACGACTGTGGCCGCGACGATCTCACCGACTGCTACCCCATCGGCATCGAGCAGCGTCGTAGTGCCGTCGACCTCGGGTCCCTGGTGTTCCGCCCGACCCTCGACGACAGCTCCGTCGACAGACTCGACGAGTACGTCGACGGTGCTGTCGACGCGGTCCTCGGCCCGCTGCGCGGTCAGCTCCTCGACCAGCCGCAGCACGTGCTCGACGCGCTCCCGGATCTCGTCCCCGTCGAGCTTGCCGTCGTACCCGGCCGCTTCGGTTCCGTCCTCGTCGCTATAGCCGAACACCCCGACGACGTCGAGTCGCCCGGCCACCAGGAAGTCGCACAGCACTTGCAGGTCGTCCTCGGTCTCGCCGGGAAAACCGACGATGACGTTGGAGCGGATGCCCGCCTCCGGTGCCAGTTCACGGACCTGGTCGATCAGGCCGAGGAAGCTGTCCGGGTCGCCGAAGCGGCGCATCCGCCGCAGGATCGAGGCGGAGGCGTGCTGAAACGACAGATCGAAGTAGCGCGCGACACCGGGGGTCGCCGCGATCGCGCGCACGAGCCCGGGCCGGGTCTCGGCAGGCTGCAGGTAGGAGACCCGTACGCGCTCGACGCCGTCCACGGCGACGAGCTCCGGCAGCATCGTCTCCAGCAGCCGCAGGTCACCGAGGTCTTTGCCGTAGGAGGTGGAGTTCTCGCTGACCAGGAACAACTCCTTGACACCCTGGCCGGCCAGCCAGCGTGCCTCGCCGAGCACGTCGGCAGGGCGCCGGGACACGAACGAGCCACGGAACTGGGGATCGCGCAGAAGGAGCAGCGCCGATCGCAGCCGCTGGCCAGCTTCAGCGGAGCCATCGGTCCGCCGTCGAGTCGGCGCCGGTACGCGCGTGGCCCGGATGCGGGTGCCTGGCCGGCGTTCAGGTCGGGAGCGGCGATCGTGTGTCCGGGGATGACGACGGTGTCGGCATCCCGGGCCGACGGCGAGATCGGCAACAGTGCGCGCCGGTCGCGTGGCGTGTGTGCTTCGTGGTGATCGCCAGCCACGATCGCGCCGAGCTTCGCGGCGATGTCGGGGTAGTCGTCGAATCCGAGCACCGCGTCGGCTTCGGGCAGCGAGCCGGCCAGCTCCTTCCCGTACCGCTCCGCCAGACAGCCGACCGCGACCACCGCCTGCGCCCGGCCGGTCTCCTTGAGATCCGCTGCCTCGAGCAGGGTGTCGATGCTGTCCTTCTTCGCGGCCTCCACGAAGCCGCAGGTGTTGACGACGACCGCCTCGGCATCGGCCGGGTCGTCAACCAGCCGGAAGCCGCCGGACTCCAGTCGCGCGGCGAGCTCCTCGCTGTCGACCTCGTTGCGGGCACAACCCAAGGTGACCAGGGAGACGGTGGTGAGGTTGTCCATGACGTGTCGAGTATGCCGGTGCCGGTCCCGCACCGGCGAATCGTGCCCCGGTGATCGGGCTCCGGTGATCGGGCTCCGGCCTCGCCACTCCTCGGCCAGCGACCGCTCGGAGTCAGCCGAGAAGGGAGCCGGCGGTCGTGGCCGAGGCGCGCCGGTCCCACCGGGTGAAGCCGGCCGCCTCGGCGGATTCCACGGAGTCGAACCAGGCGTCGGCCGCGATCCGGCTGAACCAGCGCGACTCCGAGGTGTGGAAGAGCATCGTGTCCCGGTTCGCCTTGACCGGGTAGCCGCTCGGGGCGCTGCCGTCGAGGCGCGGCTGCATCGAGCCGGGTCCGTACGGCGTCATCGAGTCGGGTTCGTAGCTGACGACCGTCGGCTCGGTTGCCGTCTCCCCCTGCGTGGCTGCGGCCTCCTTCGCTCCCTTGTGCGCCGGGTCGTAGGCACGCCGCCGGAGCAACCCACCGAGTCGTGAGGAGTCCTCGAACTCGAACTCGAACTCCGGCTCCCGATCCGGTCCGGGATCGCTGAGCAGCGGTCGGGCCTCCAGCGGCTGTGAGGCGGGGCGTACGACAGGCTCGGGGATGGCGTCCTCGACGACCATGTCACTGTGCGTGAGCCGCGCGAGCTCCTCCAGCGTCGCCATCGCGCTCACCGGAGGGTCGATCGGCTCCGGCACCACCGGCTCGGCAGCGGCCCGATCAGCCTCGACACGCTCGGCTTCCAGACGCTCCGCCTCAACCCGTTGAGCCTTGAGCTCCTCCGCCGCCAACCGCGCGGCTTCGGCTTCAGCAGCAACGCGCTCCGCTTCAAGACGCTCGGCTTCAAAGCGTTCGGCTTCCGCGCGCTCCGCCTCGGCACGCTCGGCCTCGGCACGTTCGGCTTCCAGACGCTCCGCCTCGAGCCGCTCAGCCTCCAGGCGTTCGGCCTCAAGCCGCTCAGCCTCACGCTTCTCGGCTGCCAAGCGCTCAGCTTCTGCCTCCGCAGCAACCCTCCCGGCCTCGACACGCTCGGCTTCCAGACGCTCCGCCTCAACCCGTTGAGCCTTGAGCTCCTCCGCCGCCAACCGCGCGGCTTCGGCTTCAGCAGCAACGCGCTCCGCTTCAAGCCGCTCGGCCTCGACACGCTCGACTTCCAGACGCTCCGCCTCGACGCGCTCCGCTTCGAGTTCCTCTGCAGCCAGCCGGGCGGTTTCGGCTTCAGCAGCAACGCGCTCCACTTCGACACGTTCAGCCTCGAGCCGATCGGCCTCCGATCGCTCCTGCTCCGCACGCTCGGCCTCGACGCGTTCAGACTCTGGCTGTTCGGTCGCAGCCTGCTCGACTTCAGCACTTGTGGCGCCAGCCACCCCGGCAGCGACTCGATCCGCGTCCAGATGCTCAGCCTCGCGACGCTTGGCCTCGCGACGCTTCCGCTCGATCCGCCGGGCCTCTCGACGATCCGCCTCGGCGCGAACAGCCGCCTCCTTCTCGGCGGCGATCCGGTCAGCCTCCACCTTCTCGGCCTGGCGACGCTCGGCTTCCAGCCGTTCGGCCTGCAGGCGCAGCGTCTCGACCTGGGCGAGCCGCTCCTTCTCCAGTCGCTCCGCCTCGAGCCTCTCAGCCTCGACTCGCTCCGCCTCACGGCGCAGCGCCTCGGCTTGCGCCGCCGCGGCGCGCTCGGCACCGGCGCGGGCCTCCTCCAGGCGGGCGGCCTCCGCCTCGGGATCAGCAGCGGAGACCTGGGACGGCCTGGTCCGACGCGCACCCGCAGCCAACCGGGCAGCCGCCTGCGCCGGTGTCTCAGGTGCCGGCAGCGGCTCGCTCTTGCGGGCGGTGATCGGGTCGACGATCGTGTCGGCCAGCACCGGCGGCGGTACCCGGCGCACCATCAGCAGCGACGTGCACGCGAAGCCGGCCAGCGCCGACAACACCAGCCACAGCACGCTGTGCTCGATCAGCCAGGTCATCTGCTTGCCGCCAGGTGAGCAGGTCCGTCGGAGGGCGCGCTGGCTGGCACCGGGCGTACGAAGATGCGCATCGCCACCCAGCCCACCAGCGAGCCGGCCGCGAACGCGATGAGCAGCGGGAACAGCAGCTCCAGGAACAGCGACAGCATGGTCAGTTCTTCCTCACGGTGAAGGTCACCCGGTTGTTCAGGGCACGCGCCTTGGCCGAGTCCTCGTCGAGCACCGGGTAGGAGTCGCCGAATCCTTGGGCGATCACGCCGTCGTCAGCGGCGCCGGCGGCCAGCAGTGCCTTGCGTACGATCTGTGCCCGGCGCAGCGAGATCGCCGAGCCGTTGATCACCGAGCCATCGGTGTTGCCGCCGACGACCACCGTCACCACCTGGCACATGGCGACGATCGGCCCGGCCCGGCGCAGCGCCGCGGCTCCTGCGGCAGTCAGATTCGTCGATCCGCCGACGAAGGTGATCCCATGCCCGTGGTTGAGCCGATCCAACGACTGCTCGATCGCCTGGCATGCCTTGGCCTCGCCCTTGTCCTTGGCGACACGGGTGACGGTCACGTCCGAGATGCCGGCGACCCCGGCGACCACCTCGCGAGCTCGGGCAGGGTCCTCGTCGCTGGGTACCAGCACAAGGGCCTGCCGACCGGAGACCTCCACGGTGCTGCCGGGGAGCCCACTGGCTGTCAGTGCGTTGTCGGCGGTCGTGGCGAGCTCGGACTGGATCTCTCCACCGCCCAGCCATACCGCCAGGCCCGCGATCAGGGCGGGCACGAGGAGGAAGGCGAACCACCAGGTCTCGCCCGGGCCCTTGGCGCGGTAGATCCGGTGACGTCTCGGTTGCTTCTGGCGCTTGGCGTCGGAGTCCGAGCCGTCGGATACGGGAGGAGGAGCGAACGTGGTGGCCATGGCCTCCTCCTCTGCCGCGTCAGTCGGTCGCGCCTTCCGCAAAGGTGCGGGTGGCCGGTTTGCCGTCCTGCCCGAGGAGTCCGACGTCGTGGCGCCCGAGCGACACGGTGAGTGCGCCGCCGTCGGCGGTGGTCACGGTGAAGCTGTCGGGCACCTTGAGGCTGCGGGACTCCCCAAAGGCAAAATCATCCTTTAAGGGGACTTTACCGGCGGAGTCCGTCACTTGTACGCGAGTTGAGCCATTCGGCCGCCCCGAGCGCGCCTGGTCATCGGAAGACTCAGATGCCGTGAACGCCGCCAAGAAGCGCCGCGCTCGCCTGGTCATCGGGCAGCACAGGCGGGTTCTGCTCGATCTCGTTCGGGCCGCCGACGAAGATCCGCATCAGCGCCCAGGCCAGCACGAGGGTCAACACCACCGCCGCGAGCAGGAACCAGCCGGATCCTCCCGTCGATCCGCGCAGGCTGCCGGTGGTGCCACCGGCGAGCTCGGCCTCGAAGACCCGGCGAGCACTGATCTCGGCCCCCGCATGGTGCTCGTCGTATCTGGCCAGCAGGGCTCGCGGCTCGACGCCCAGGGTGAACGCGAGCGTACGCAGGTGACCCCGGGCGTACACGTCGCCGCCACACGCCGCGAACTCGTCCGCCTCGATGCCCTCGATGATGTGCGGGCGGATCCGGGTGCGCTCGGCCAGCTCGTCGACCGTGATGCCCACGTGCTGGCGGGCCTCCCGGAGGACCGCGCCGATGCTTGCGATCTCCCCCGGCTCAGGATCGGCCAAGGGTGCCGGGCTGACGGAATCGAGCAGGACGACGGGCGGTGTCTCGTCGAAGTCGTCGAAGTCCTCCCGCGGATCCAGGGAGGCCTTGCCGCGCAGGAAGCTCTCCTCAGGCAGGGGTACACGCCGGGGCACGACCTCGGGCGCCAGTGCGGTGCTCCCGGACACCGTAGGTCGAGACACTGCCGGCGGGGAAGGCTTGCCGAAGGAAGCGATGCGTTGGCTGCCGGCCTGTCCGACCTGGGCCAACCGCGAGGTCACCGCGCTGATCCCGGATCCGACCGCGGCCGATACGCTACCGGCCGCCCTGGGCCGCGATGAGCCCTCGCGCACGGTCACGGTGACCACGTCGGTGCGGCCGCTGGCCAGACGCTCGACCGTGCGTGCCATCGCTGCCTCGGCAGCGGCGTCGATGCCGGTGACCAGGCCCAGTGGCACGGCGTACGCCTGCCCCTCGGCGGTGCGGACGGTGAGTCTGCCGTCGGCGAACGCGTGCCGGCGCGGAGTCACGGTTGCGGAGTCGATGCTCTCCCAGGTCAGCGTGCGCCAGCCGCGGCGCAGCCGGATGCGGGCGCCGTCGGCGTCGAGGACGAGCAGTGGCGACCGGCTGTCGACCAGGAGCGCCAGGAAGCCGATCGCGACCAGGCCGACGCCCGCCGCGGTCAGGCCGGCGGCCGCGGATCCGCTGTCGACGACCCGCCACAGGTACGCCAGCGCCACCAGGGCAGCCAGCGCGGCGATCGGCGCGACCAACGCCGGGTTGCGCCGGATCTCGAGGCGAGGCGGCGCGCCCTGTCGGGCGACCATCCCCTCCTCGACATCCGGCCCTGCCCCGTGGGATCCGCACGCTGCAGCGCTAGGCGTGTGCTCACCCGCTCCGCGGTGCGGTTGGTTGCCGCTGCCGCCGAGTGATTCTGTTTCCGGGCGAGAAGGAGAGCGCTGGTCGGTCATCCGGCTCAGCCCTCCCCCTGGATGGTGGCGATCACGCTGTCGAGGTCGTCGGCCTTGACCAGCACGTCTCGCGCCTTGGAGCCTTCGCTCGGCCCGACCACACCCCGGCTCTCCAGGATGTCCATCAGCCGGCCGGCCTTGGCGAAGCCGACGCGGAGCTTGCGCTGCAGCATCGAGGTCGAACCGAACTGCGTGGACACGACCAGCTCGATCGCCTGGATCACCAGGTCGAGGTCGTCGCCGATGTCGTCGTCGAGCTCGCGTTTGCTGGACGCCGGGGCGGTGACGTCCTCGCGGTAGGTCGGCTCGAGTTGGGTCTTGCAGTGCGCGACGACCTGGTGGATCTCGGCCTCGGTGACCCAGGAGCCCTGCACCCGTACGGGTTTGGAGGCGCCCATCGGCAGGAACAACCCGTCGCCCTGGCCGACCAGCTTCTCGGCACCGGGTTGGTCGAGGATCACCCGGCTGTCGGCCAGCGAGCTGGTGGCGAACGCGAGCCGCGAGGGCACGTTGGCCTTGATCAGGCCGGTGACGACGTCGACCGAGGGCCGCTGGGTGGCGAGCACCAGATGGATACCGGCCGCGCGAGCGAGCTGGGTGATTCGGACGACCGCGTCCTCCACGTCGCGCGGGGCGACCATCATCAGGTCGGCGAGCTCGTCGACCACGACCAGCAGGTACGGGTAGGGCGCCAGCACTCGCTCGGAGCCGGGCGGCACCTGGACCTTGCCGGCGCGTACGGCCTTGTTGAAGTCGTCGACGTGCCGAAACCCGAAGTTGGCCAGGTCGTCGTAACGCATGTCCATCTCACGCACGACCCACTGGAGCGCCTCGGCGGCCTTCTTCGGGTTGGTGATGATCGGCGTGATCAGGTGCGGGATGCCCTCGTACACGTTGAGCTCGACCCGCTTGGGGTCGACCATGATCATCCGTACCTCGTCGGGCGTGGACCGCATCAGCAGCGAGGTGATCATCGAGTTGATGAAGCTCGACTTGCCGGCTCCGGTGGCGCCGGCCACCAACAGGTGCGGCATCTTGGCGAGGTTGGCCACGACGAAGCCGCCCTCGACGTCCTTGCCGAGACCGACGATCATCGGGTGCTGGTCGTTGCGTGCGTTGGTGGAGCGCAGCACGTCGCCCAACGACACGATCTCCTTGTCGGTGTTGGGGATCTCGATGCCGATCGCGCTCTTGCCGGGGATCGGCGACAGGATCCGCACGTCGGCGCTGGCGACCGCGTACGCGATGTTCTTACCGAGAGCGGTGACCTTCTCGACCTTCACCGCGGGGCCGAGCTCGACCTCGTAGCGGGTCACCGTGGGGCCTCGGGTGTACCCGGTCACCTGGGCGTCGATGTCGAACTGCTCGAGCACCTGGGTGAGCCGCTCGACCACGTCGTCGGAGGCCGTCGTGCGGCGCTTGTGCGGGCTGCCGGCCTTGAGCACGTCGTTGCCCGGGAGCGTGTAGGCGATGTCACCGGACAACGCGAGCTGCTCGACGCGGGCGGGCAGCGGGGTGTGCGGGGGCGCCTCGGACTTCTCGTCGTCCTTATCGTTCTTGTCGATGGCATCGACCGCCTCGTCGGGAGACGGCTGGCCGGGCACCTTCTTGCCACGCTTGCCGAGCTCGCGCTCGATCAGCACCGGCGAGTCGTACGGCTTGTCGCCCATGTCCTCATCCAGGTCCCCGTCGTTCCGGGTCATCGCGCCGACCCGCCTGCGCGGCCGGCTGCGCTTAAGCGGCTCGGCTTGTCCGGTCTCGTCGTTTTCCTCCGACTCGGGCTCCGGCGTACGCCCCAGGAGCTTGTCGCGCAGGGCGGCGAGCCGCTGCGGGATCTGGTAGACGGGGGTGGCGGTGACGACGAGTACGCCGAACGCGGCGATCAGCGTCAGCAGCAGCGAGGCGACGACCTGGTTCTTGAGCAGGTCCATGAACAGCGAGCCCACGACGAAGCCGACCGCTCCCCCGGCACTGCGCAGCGCCGCCGAGTCGGTGCCCGCGGGAGAACCGTTGGACAGGTGCAGCAGGCCGAGCACGCCGAACAGCAGCGCGGCCCAGCCGATCACCTGGCGGCCGGCCGGCCCGTTGCGCTCGGGGTTACGGAGCGTACGCAATCCGGCAAAGACCAGGAGCAGGGGGGCGAACCAGCCCAGGATGCCGACCGAGCCGGTGATGACGGTGCGGGTGGACTCCATGATCTGCCCGGGCAGCTGCCACCAGACGGCGCCGGCGACCACGACGGCCAGCGCGATCAGGGTGAGGCCGACACCGTCACGGCGGTGCTCGGCGTCGAGATCGCGGGCACCGTGACCGACCTTGCGTACGCCGGCACCGATGGCGTGCGCCACCCCCAGCCACAGCGCGGCCAAACCATGGCCGAGCGCGGTGAAGACGCGCAGAACTGGACCAGGCCCGGAGCGCACCGCCCGAGGGGCGGGCCGACGCGCCTTGCTGGGCCCTCGCTTGGAGCCCTTCTTCGCGGTCGAACGCTTGGCCTGGCTACCGGACGGCCGCGGACGAGAGCCTTGCTTGGCTCGCGACGACGGCGGGGAAGACGTACGGGTCGCCATGCTCCGAGGCTACGGGAAAGTCACACCAGTCCCACGCGTTACACGCCGAGGTCGGGACCATCGCTGCTACCCGTTGATGCCGGATTGTGGCCGATGGCGACCGCAGCCGCTGGCTTGTGGCCGATGGTGACAGCCCTGACGGTCAGAATGATGTCGGCATCGGCCACAAAACGGCAGTCGCTTCGGTGACAACCTTCTGGTGGGCTGAACCGCTTAGCGCAAGACCCAACAGTTCGAGATCCTGGCATCGCTTCGCGATGCCTGAAGACGAACCCTGGATAACCCGAGACCCCCACTCTGCTCGGAACTCGCTCTAGGTCGCGAAGTAACCCTGGTGGGCGCGACGACGTGGGGCGACCTGGTTTCGTTGGAGAGCAACTGCGGCCTGGTGTTCGCCAGCTATGAGGAGGACAAGCCGCGTTCCTGGCGCCCGAACGCCGCCAACCGGCGGGCGCTGGAAAAGCTCTTGACTCAGGCACCCCTGACCGCTCCCCCACTGCCCACGCCGAGCACCCGCCCCGACGAGGTGGTCGCGACCTGGGTCGAGTTCGGCAACGCCCCACGACGACCGGGCTGCCGAGTTCTGGTCAGCAACGGCACCGGCCCTCGGCGACGGGATCGAGCACCTCGAACTCAAGCCGGACAGCTCGCGCCGGCTGCCCACCTTCGAATCACACCGGTTCGCGGTCGAGCAGGACGCGCTCTATCGGGAAGTCCCGACCAGCGGTGCCTGAGCGGACTACCACAACGTGACGTTCCTGCTGGTCCGCGACAGCAAGTCCGAGCCGTGGCGGATCCAGAGCATGACTGACAAGGGCATCGAGCCCACCGGACGCTAGCGTCGGTCCGGTGAGTGCATGGACCGACGAGAGCGGTGTCGTCGTGCTGCCGGACGGGCGGCGCGTGCGCGGCACCGGGCAGCGCACGGCGCGCGGCGAAGTTCCCGCTCCCGACTTCGCGGTCTACCTGCTCGGCCGGGATCCTGAGGTGAAGGGGTGGCCCTACCGCCGGGTCCGATGGCGAGACTTCCGGTTGCCCGACTCGCCGGAGGATGCCGTGGAGGCACTAACCGAGGCGTACGACCGGGCCCGCGATCAGCGGGTGGAGATCGCGTGCGCGGGAGGCATCGGCCGGACCGGCACCGCCCTCGCGCTACTAGCCACGATGAGTGGCGTCCCGCCCGAGGATGCGGTCACTTGGGTGCGTACCCACTACCATCCCCGTGCCGTCGAGACTCGTGCCCAACGTCGCTGGGTCGAACGTACGGCAGCGTCGCTCAGGCGCTGACCAGGATCACCTGAAGGCTCGGTTCACCGGCCCTAAATTGGTGAATCGTGGACAGTCGGCTAAGGTACTTCTCGCACGTTCGGTCCGGCCGCAACGCCGGGCCTTATGTTTGCAGGCGGACGTAGCTCAGTTGGTAGAGCGCAACCTTGCCAAGGTTGAGGTCGCG
>JASGGG010000091.1:0-11802 GCA_047605165.1 Nocardioidaceae bacterium | reverse complement strand
AGATGAAGCCGTCCTGGTTGGACTTCGCGACGTCGGGAATTAATGGGCTGAGTTTGTATTGGCTGGCGCAAATAGTTTCTGGTGGTCTTAGGTATGGATGCAAGGTCATTGTGAATCGCCGAGCCAAGTGGCAACCATGGCCTTCAACCCTGTATGTCGAGTACTTCGCGGACCTCGACGAGGCTGAGTCTCGACAGCGCGAGCTTCTGAAGAATTGGACCTGGAAGGAGTGGGAGGGAGCGCCGGTGCTGACTGCCGAGGAGTTGAAGACAGGTTGGCGCGAGTGGAAACGCACGCGCCGTGACGGCTCGAGGGAACCGTAGGGATCAAGAGCTTGATCCGGGGCGGGACCACGGTGGCGACGGGAGTATACGGCCGGTTCCCGGCGAGACAGATGGAAGCACCGCTGATCCTTGCCTACCTTTGCCTCGTACTCGTCGCATCGAGTCCGCTCGCGGCGCCTTCGCGTATCCTACTTGAAGTAGGATGTCAGCATGACTGCATCCACGGGTGTCGAGAAGCACTCGGTCTCCATGCCGACCGCCACCTCGGCCGGCGTCCGGGAGCGGGTCGGCTCGCGTGGCTTCTCCGCCTACGTCTCGCAGGCGGTCACTCGACAGTTGGAGCGCGATGCTCTGGCCGACATTCTCGCGCGACTGGAGGAGAAGCACGGACCTGTCGATGAGGATGCGGTCGTCGAGATCACGGCGCGTCTTGCGCGGTGATCGTCGTTCCGCACGCGTTCTTGCTCGACGCCGAGGCGCTCACGGCGCTCGTCGAGGAACGCAAGGTGATCCAACCCTGGTTGGAGGTCGCCCGGCGCACCGACTCGACCCTCCACATCTCCTCCCTCACGTTGACAGAGGTCACAGATGGCTCGGCTCGGGATGCTTCGGTGCGACGAGTGATCAAGGCGCTGCGCACGGTCGAGGTCCACGACGACATCGCCTTCTCGGCGGGTCAGCTTCGTGCAATGGCGGCACCATCGCGTCGAAAGAAGCGCGACCTCACGGTCGATGCCGTCGTGGCCGCGACGGCGCTGACCTTGCCGGGGCCGGTGGTCGTACTCACCTCCGATCCAGCCGATCTGCGCGCCCTGCTGGACGGAACCCCCGTCCGGGTCGAGAAGGTGGGCTGAGGACACGCTGATCGCCGGTAGCGAGAGCGTGTCGCGGGTCACACTAGCCCGCGATCACGGCAGACCCAGACGGCGCTGTCTCGAATAATGGTCATAGTATCCGTATTCTGAGACATCCGGTTGTGAGTACGCCTCCGCGCGGGCGACACTGGTCGCATGATCTCTGCGGCAACCGTTCAGTTCCTCGTGGTCCGACGCCACGTGGACTTCGGGCGTGCCAGCAGCATGATGTGTATGTCGGCCTGACCGACCGCCCCCGACCCGGCTATCCCAACCTGGCCATCATGGCGCGGCGCCGACCTGCTCCTGTGATTGCAGAGGTTCTCGCGCGCGCCGCCACCGACCGACGAGGACCCCCGCTCGCATGACATCCACAGCCGCCTCCGCGACGGCGACACCCAGCCGTTCCGCACGCCCCCGCCCCAAGCGCGGCGAGGGCCAGTGGGCACTGGGCTACCTGGAGCCACTGAACAAGAACGAGCAGTCCAAGAAGGACGACAACCCGCTCAACGTGCGTGCGCGCATCCTCAACATCTACTCCAAGCGTGGCTTCGCCTCGATCGACCCGGCCGACCTGCGCGGCCGGTTCCGCTGGATGGGCCTCTACACCCAGCGCGCGCCCGGCTTCGACGGCGGCAAGACCGCGATGCTGGAAGAAGAGGAGCTCGACGACGAGTTCTTCATGCTGCGCGTCCGCTCCGACGGCGCCCTGCTCGGGCCGGATCAGCTGCGGGCCTTGGGCAGCATCTCCACCGACTTCGCCCGCGGCACCGCCGACATCACCGACCGGCAGAACATCCAGTACCACTGGATCGAGATCGAGAACGTCCCCGAGATCTGGGAGCGACTCGACGCGGTAGGCATCACCAGCCTCGAGGCCTGCGGCGACTCGCCTCGGCCGTTCCTCGGCTCGCCGGTGGCCGGCGTCGCGGCCGACGAGATCATCGACGCGACCCCCGCGCTGGAGGAGATCAAGCGCCGCTACATCGGCAACCCGGAGTATTCCAACCTGCCGCGCAAGTTCAAGACCTCCGCCACCGGTCACCCCAGCCACGACACCGTGCCGTCGGTCAACGACGTCTCCTTCGTCGGCACCGTGCACCCCGACCACGGCCCCGGCTTCGACCTGTGGGTCGGCGGTGGCCTCTCCACCAACCCGATGTTCGCCCAGAAGCTCGGCGTCTGGATCCCGCTCGACGAGGTCGCCGACGCGTGGGAGGGCGTCGCCGCGATCTTCCGCGACTACGGCTACCGCCGGCTCCGCTCGCGCGCGCGGTTGAAGTTCCTGGTCGCCGACTGGGGTGTGGAGAAGTTCCGGGAGATCCTCGAAACCGAGTACCTCGAGCGGAAGCTGGTCGACTGCCCCTCACCCGAGGCGACGCTCGGCGGCGGTGACCACATCGGTGTCCACCTCCAGAAGGACGGCAACCACTACATCGGTGTCGCCCCCGTCGTGGGCCGGATCAACGGCGAGACGCTGACCAGCCTCGGTGACCTCGTCGAGCGGTACGACGCGGCTGGGGTGCGCCTGACCGCGCAGCAGAAGCTCGTCGTGCTCGGTGTCGCCCCCGCCGTCGTCGACGCCCTGGTGGCCGACCTGCTGTCGATCGGCCTGGACGCCCGGCCCTCCAACTGGCGACGCAACACGATGGCCTGCACCGGCATCGAATACTGCAAGCTGGCGATCGTCGAGACCAAAGCACGGGCAGCCGCACTGATCGACGAGCTCGAGCGACGCATCCCCGACCTCGACGTGCCGATCTCGGTCAACGTCAACGGCTGCCCCAACTCGTGTGCCCGCATCCAGGTCGCCGACATCGGCCTCAAGGGCCAGCTGGTGATGGACGAGGGCCACCAGGTCAGCGGCTTCCAGGTGCACCTGGGCGGCGGCTACGGGTTGACCGGCAACTTCGGACGCAAGCTGCGGGCCCACAAGGTCACCAGCGCGGGGCTCGACGACTACGTCGAGAACGTCGTACGCAGCTATCTGGCCCAGCGTACGGACGGAGAGTCGTTCGCCGCCTGGGTGCAGCGCGCCGACGACGACGCCCTGCGCGGCGAGAAGATCGCGGAGGTCGTGTCAGCATGAGCGAGCGCGCGGTGCCGTTCCACTGCCCCTACTGCAGCGACGAGGACCTGCGCCCCCACGGGGAGACGCACGGCCAATGGGAGTGTCGCGCCTGCATGCGCGCCTTCGCCCTGAAGTACGTCGGCACCCTCCGACCCGAATCGTCCCAGTCCCAGTCCGTACCCGTCTCTCCAGGAGCCCCGAGATGACCGCCGCCACCACCGTCGCAGCGTTCAACAACCGCGGTGTCCACACCGAAGGCCGCAGCGAGGCCGAGCTGCAAGACCTCGTCCGCCATGCCGGTGCCGAGCTCGAGCTCGCACCCGCCGAGGTGATCATCGAGTGGGCCGTCGCGACTTTCGGCGACCGCTTCTGCGTGACCTCCTCGATGGGTGACGCCGTGCTCGCCCACCTCGCCGCCAAGGTCGCGCCCGGTATCGACGTCGTGTTCCTCGACACCGGTTACCACTTCGCCGAGACCATCGGCACCCGCGACGCGGTCGCGGCGACCTTGCCCGTCAACCTGATCACGATCACGCCCGTGCAGTCGGTCGCCGAGCAGGACGCGGCCTACGGCAAGGACCTCTTCGCCCGCGACCCCGACAAGTGCTGCGCGCTGCGCAAGGTGCAGCCGCTGGCCGACTCGCTCACGGAGTACGACGCCTGGGCGACCGGCCTACGCCGCGCCGAGACCCACAACCGGGTGATCGCGCCCGTCATCGGCTGGGACGCCAAGAAGCGCAAGGTGAAGGTCTCCCCGCTGGCCCGCTGGAGCGACGAGGACGTCGACCGCTACATCACCGAGAACGGTGTGCTGGTCAACCCGCTGGCCTACGACGGCTACCCGTCCATCGGCTGCTGGCCCTGCACCCGCCGAGTCGCGCCCGGCGAAGACCCGCGCAGTGGCCGGTGGGCCGGCATGGCCAAGACGGAGTGCGGCATCCATGCCTGACCTCCTCCTACTTGGAACGGGGAGGCGGCCATGACGACGCCTGCCCTGGTCACGCTCGCCCACGGCAGCCGCGACCCGCGCTCAGCCGCCACGATCAAGGCCCTGACCACGCGGGTACGCTCGCTGCGGCCCGGCCTCCGGGTCGAGTCGGCGTTCCTCGACCACAAC
Organism: Nocardioidaceae bacterium; assembly: GCA_047605165.1. Classification (GTDB taxonomy): domain Bacteria; phylum Actinomycetota; class Actinomycetes; order Propionibacteriales; family Nocardioidaceae; genus SSC3. Next base: position 7,476 of record JASGGG010000091.1, on the reverse strand, counting down.
CGGCCCGACTTCCAGACCGTCGTCGACCGCCTGGTCGATGCCGGGTTCGACGAGATCGTCGTCGTGCCGCTGCTGCTCAGCCAGGCCTTCCACGCCAAGGTCGACGTCCCCGCCGCTGTCGAGACCGCGACGATGCGGCATCCCGGTGTCCGGGTACACGCCACCAAGGTGCTCGGCCTGGAGCCGGTGCTGCTGGAAGTGCTCGACCGCCGGATGCGCACCGCCCTGAGCTCGGCCCGGGTCCGCGAGCTCGACGGGCTCGTGCTGGCCGCCGCGGGATCCTCCGACCAACTCGCCAACTACCAGGTCGGCCGGTTGGCCCGGATGTGGGGCGCCCACCACCACCTGCCGGTGGTGGCCGCGTACGCGTCGTCCGTGCCGCCGACCACCGGTGAGGCCGTACGCCAGCTCCGTGCCGAAGGCCGCCGCCACGTGGCCGTCGGATCGCTGTTCCTCGCGCCCGGGTTGCTGCCCGACCGCGCGGCCGAGCTCGCCCTCGAGGCCGGCGCCACCGCCGTATCCGAGCCGCTCGGGGCCGACCCCGAGATTGCGCGCATCATCGTGACCCGTTACGTCGTCGGAGCCGTCGAACTCGTCCCCATCTGACCACTCCTCGACCGACCTCGAAGATTCGTGCCAACTGGGTGACGATTCGTGCCAACTCGGCGAGGATTCGTGCCAACTCGGCGGGGCATTAGGCTGAGGTCCATGAGCTTCGATCCCGCCAAGGCCACCACCGCCTACAACGCCGCTCTGGAGGTGATCGGCTCGGTGGAGCCGCGCATCGCGGAGGCCACCAAAGCCGAGCTCGCCGACCAGCGGGCATCCCTGAAGCTGATCGCCTCGGAGAACTACGCGTCCCCGGCCGTGCTGCTCACCATGGGCACCTGGTTCAGCGACAAGTACGCCGAGGGCACGATCGGGCACCGTTTCTACGCCGGCTGCCAGAACGTCGACACCGTCGAGAGCCTGGCTGCTGAGCACGCCCGGGAGCTGTTCGGTGCCGAGTACGCCTACGCCCAGCCCCACTCCGGGATCGATGCGAACCTGGTGGCGTTCTGGTCGATCCTCGCCCACCGGGTCGAGAGCCCGGCGCTGGAGCGGCACCAGGCCAAGAACATCAACGAGCTGTCCGAGGCCGACTGGGAGGCGCTGCGACACGAGTTCGGCAACCAGCGCATGCTCGGCATGTCGCTGGACGCAGGCGGCCACCTCACCCACGGGTTCAGGCCCAACATCAGCGGCAAGATGTTCCACCAGCGCTCCTACGGCACCGACCCCGAGACCGGGCTGCTCGACTACGACAAGGTCGCCGAGCAGGTTCGCGACTTCAAGCCGATGATCCTGGTCGCCGGGTACTCTGCGTACCCGCGGCGGGTGAACTTCGCCACGATGCGCGAGATCGCCGACGAGGTCGGCGCCACCCTCATGGTCGACATGGCCCACTTCGCGGGTCTCGTCGCGGGCAAGGTGTTCACCGGCGACGAGGACCCGGTCCCGCACGCCCACATCACCACGACCACGACCCACAAGTCCCTGCGCGGCCCCCGCGGTGGTCTGGTGCTGGCCACCGAAGAGCTGGCGCCGTCGGTCGACCGTGGCTGCCCGATGGTGCTGGGCGGCCCGCTCTCGCATGTGATGGCCGCCAAGGCCGTGGCGCTCGCCGAAGCCCGCCAGCCGGAGTTCCGCAGCTACGCCCAGGCGATCGCCGACAACGCGAAGTCGCTGGCCGACGGACTCCTCAAGCGGGGCGCCCGGTTGGTGACCGGCGGCACCGACAACCACCTGGTGCTCATCGACGTGTCCTCGTTCGGGCTCACCGGCCGCCAGGCCGAGTCCGCGCTGCTGGACTCCGGTGTGGTCACCAACCGCAACTCGATCCCCGCCGACCCCAACGGCGCCTGGTACACCTCCGGGATCCGGATCGGCACACCGGCGCTGACCAGCCGCGGCTTCGGCCACGACGAGTTCGACCAGGTCGCCGACCTGATCGTCGAGGTGCTCGGCAACACCTCGCCCGGCACGACCAGCAAGGGCACGCCTTCACAGGCGTCCTATGTGCTGGCTGAGGGGCAGGCAGAGAAGACCAAGGCCCGGGCCGCGGAGCTGTTGGACAAGCATCCGCTGTACCCGGGCCTCGACCTGGCCTGAGGTGGTCTCGATACGAGCCTCCTTCGTCGGCGCTACTCGACCGGCCTTCGCTGATCGAAATCTGGCCCGCTTGACCGGCCTTCGCTGATCGAGTGCCGCCGTGAGGAACGAGCGGCGGCGTATCGAGATCCCGCTGGGGTCAGCCCTCGGTGGCCACTTCGAGAGGAGCCGCCTCCTCGCCGTCGCCGAAGAGCAACTCGTACGTGGCGCCCGCGATCAGGCCGCCGAGCGCGGGGATCAGGATGAACAGCCACAGCTGCGCGATGGCGTCCCCGCCGGCGAACAGTGCCGGGCCGATCGACCGGGCCGGGTTGACCGACGTGTTGCTGACCGGGATCGAGATCAAGTGGATCAGGGTCAGCGTCAGGCCGATGGCCAACGGCGCGAAGCCCTTGGGGGCGCGGGTATCGGTCACGCCGAGGATCACGTAGAGGAACACCGCGGTCAGCACCAGCTCGATCACCAGCACCGACAGCAGCGAGTAGCCGTCGGGGGAGCGGTCGCCGTACCCGTTGGTGGCGAAGCCGTCCTTGGCGCTGAAGCCGTCCTTGCCGTTGGCGATCACCCACAGCACCCCGGCCGCGACGATCGCGGCGACGACCTGGGTGACGATGTAGGCGCCGACGTCCTTCCACTCGAACCGCTTGCCGGCGGCCAGGCCGAGCGTGATAGCCGGGTTGAAGTGTCCGCCCGAGATGTGACCGACGGCGTACGCCATGGCCACCACAGTGAGCCCGAAGGCCAGCGAGACTCCCAGCCAGCCGACGTTCTGGGACGCGAGCACGGCCGTGCCGCACCCGCCGAAAACGAGCACGAACGTGCCCAGGAACTCTGCCGCGAGGCGCTTGCTCATCGAATGCATCAGTGCACTCCTTCCGTAGCTCCGGCTCGTTGGTCAGGCCTGTAGGTCCGATAGGGGGAAGTCGGGCCGGATCATCTCCATACTGGCAGCGAACCCGCCAGCAGGACAGGACGCAACGCCGACCCGGTAAGCCGTGTCGCCGGGATGGAATGGCTAGGTTTGAGGTATGGCCGACGATCCCGCGCGAGTGTGGCGCACCGTGCGGGAGACCGTCTGGCGGGTCGTCGTCTCGACTGTCGGCATCTGCTTCCGCAACCGCGTCACCGGCCTGGCTGCCGAGATCGCGTTCTTCGCGCTGCTCTCCCTGCCGCCGCTGATCTTCGGCCTGGCCGGCTCGATCGGCTACGTCTTCAGCCGGTTCAGCGCCGACCAGGTGGCCGACTTCAAGACCAACGTGCTCGACCTCGCCTCGCGGGCGTTCACTGACGACACGGTGCGCAACATCATCGCGCCGACGCTGGACGACGTCTTGTCGGGACCGCGCTTCGACGTCATCTCGGTCGGCTTCATCCTGGCGCTCTGGTCGGGGTCGCGCGCGCTGCACGTCGTGGTCGACACGATCACGATCATGTACGGGCTGGGTGGCCATCGCGGGATCATCGGCGGCCGGGTGCTGTCGTTCTCGTTGTACGTTCTCGGCCTGGTCACCGGGACCGTCACCCTCCCGCTGGTGTTGACCGGGCCACGGCTGCTGCGCGACTGGCTGCCCGACCGGGCCGACTGGCTGGTCGACCTCTACTGGCCCGTCGTGCTGGTGTTGGGCGTACTCTTCCTCGCCACGCTCTACCACGTGTCCGTCCCGGTGCGTACGTCGTGGCGCTACAACCTGCCGGGCGCCACGCTGACGATCGTCGTGTGGCTGGCCGGCTCCTACATCCTGCGCTACGTCCTGCTCGTCACAGCTCAGCAGTCGACCTCGATCTACGGCCCGCTCGCCGCTCCGATCGCGCTGATGCTGTGGCTCTACCTGGTCTCGATCGCAGTGCTGATCGGTGCCGCTCTCAACGCGTCCTTCGACCGCATCTGGCCCGAGGTCAGCACCTCCACCGCCCGCCGGGGCGGAGGCTGACCGGCGCTGGATCGTCCGCGCCGCGACACGCTCGTGGCGCGAGCGGGGGAGTGGCGTACGCCGGCCAGGGTTGCGTGCGACCCTTGTCCTTGGCAGGAATCCCGTCATGGAAGGCGTACGACACGAGAATGGGTGCCACCGTCAGCATGCCGACGCCGCTCGCACTGGCCGCGGGTGGACTGTGCCTCCTGGGGGGTTACCTCATCGGCACGGTCGCCGGGCCGGACACACCCAGCCGGACCACGGCCGAGGTAGTGAGCTACGACCGGACTACCCAGGAGTTGTGCCTGCACGGGGATGGGATCGACGGCCAGCCGGGCGCCTCCGACGGCAAGCTGTGCGGCGTATGGCGTCGCTCGTCGGGATCGGCCATCCCGCGCGAGGGCGACGAGTTCCGCTTCGTCTCGATCGTGTCCAGCAGCGGTGAGGACTCCGCCACCAACATCTACGGCGATGTCGTCCGGTAGCCATGCCTGAAGCCGACAACAGCCGGGTCATCCGGTTTGCCGACCCGGTCCACTCGCCGTGGTGGATCCTGACCCGGCGGCTGTTGATCGCCTTCGCGATCCTCGCGCTCTGCGTCGCCGTCGTCTGGTTCGACAGGAGTGGCTACTACGACGCCAACGACATCGCGCACGACCATCAGCTCAGTCTGCTCGATGCGGTCTACTACGCGACCGTCACATTGAGCACGACCGGCTACGGCGACGTCACCCCCCTGTCCAGTGCCGCTCGGCTGACCAACGTGCTGCTGATCACCCCGCTGCGTATCGCGTTCCTGGTGGTGTTGATCGGCACGACCTTGGAGGTGCTCGCCACCCAGGGTCGCTACAACTTCCGCGTCGCGCGGTGGAGGAGGAACATGGACCAGCACATCATCGTGATCGGGTACGGCACCAAGGGCCGGTCCGCGGTCGCGTTGCTGACCAAGAACGGTTTCCCCAAGGACCACGTGGTGGTCGTCGATCCGTCCAGCGGTGGGCAGGACGAAGCCAACGCCGACGGCCTCACGGTCGTGGCGGGCGATGCGACCCGCCGCGAGGTGCTCCGGCGGGCCGGTGTCGCTGGCGCCAAGCAGGTCATCATCACGACCTCCCGCGACGACTCGACCGTGCTGGCAACCCTCAACGCCCGGGCACTGAACCCCGACGCGTACATCGTGGCGTCGGTGGCCGAGGAGAACAACGTCCAGCTGGTGCGGCAGAGCGGTGCCGACGCGGTCGTCACGTCCTCGTCGTCGGTGGGGCGGCTGGTCGGCCTGTCCTCGATGAGCCCCGCGCTGGGAGCGGTGATGGAGGACATCCTCAGTGCCGGAGAGGGGCTGGAGGTCGCGCAGCGCGACCTGCTGGTCAACGAGGTGGGCAAGCAGCCGCAGCAACTGCCCGACCAGGTCGTCGCCGTCCTCCGCGACGGTCACGTGTTCCGCTACTACGACCCGACCGTGACGCAGCTGGCGCGCGGCGACCGGCTGATCGTCGTCCGTCCGTCCGCGGAGCTGCCCTGGGCACCGCGTCCGGGCACCCACGGCGAGACGACCTCGGACGAGGTCGAGTAGCCCGTCACGTCGCTGATCGAGTGCCCGGCGAGGGCAAGCCGAGATGTCTGGGCCGGGTGTATCGGGCCGCATCCGGTCGTCGAGTGGTCCGAGGCGCCAGCCGAGGGCCGTATCGAGACGCTTTCGGTCGTCGAGTGCGCCGAGCTTGCGAGGCGTGTATCGAGACGTCGCCCGGACGCGAGTCGCCGAAGTCGAGGACTTCTCTTTACAGATCCTTAACGGGCGTGGGTGGGCTCCGGCGGCGCCTCGACCTCGTGATTCTGCAGGTCGGCCAGCTTGATCCGGTTGAAGAAGAAGGCGATCAGCGCGGCGACGATCAGCATGCCGGCACCGACTCGGAAGCCCACTTCGGCGCCGTGCATGAACGCGACCTCCTGCGCCGCGACCAGCTTGTGGGGGTCGGTCGCGGTGCCCAGCCCCTTGACCAGATCCTTGCCGGCGCCGGTCGATACGTGCAGGGCGATCGTGGAGATCGTGGCCAGGCCGAGCGCACCGCCGATCTGCTGCATGGCGTTGAGCACGCCGGACGCGATGCCGGAGTCCCGAGCGCTGACCCGGTGTACGACCGACATCGTGATCGGGATGAACACCATGCTCATGCCCAGCGGCATCAGGATCAGGTAGGGCAGGGCGTCCTTGACGTAGCTGACGTCGACGGTGAGCCGGCCGTCGTCGTACGGCATCCGGGACAGGCCGATCAGCGCGACCGACGCGACCAGCGCGCCGATGCCAGCCAGGATGCCCGGATTGACCCGCTGCACCAAGCGCTGCACGCCGAGTGCCGCCCACAGGATCATCGTGATCGAGAACGGCAGGAACATCAGGCCCGTCTCCATCGGGCTGTGGCCCAGCGGACCCTGGAACACCAGCGTGATGAAGAAGAACAGGGTGAACATCGCCGCCGGCACGAGGGCCATCACCAGGTAGGACGCCAGCCGGTCACGGTCGGCGAGGATCCGGAAGGGGAGGAGTGGGTGCTCGACCCGGCTCTCGACCAGGGCGAACAGCGTGAGCAGCACGACGCCGCCGGCCAGTGCGGTGATGGTCCAGGGGTCGCCCCAGCCGTAGTTGGCGTCACCGGCACGGGTAATGCCGAACACGAGCGAGAGCAGACCCGCGGTTGCGGTGATGGCACCCGGGACGTCCAGCTCACCGGCGTGCCGGTCGCTCTCGGCCAGCACCACCAGGGCAAGGACGGCCGCGCCGATGCCGATCGGCACGTTGATCAGGAACGTGAAGCGCCAGCCGTCGATGGCGTGACCGAACCAGGTCGGGTCGAGGCCGGTCAACCAGCCACCGAGCAGCAACCCGATCGCGGCGCCCACACCCGACATGATCGCGTACACGGCGAACGCACGGCTGCGTCGCGGCCCCGGCTCGAACGTCGTGGTGATCAAGGCGAGCGCGTTGGGTGAGGCGAACGCGGCGCCGAGCCCCTGCACGGCCCGGGAGACGAGCAGCATCGTCTCGTTTTGCGCGAACCCGCCGACCAGCGAGGCGATGGCGAACAGCACCAGGCCGAACATGAACGCGCGACGTCGCCCGAACAGGTCGCCGGTACGCCCGCCGAGCAGCAGGAAGCCGCCGAAGGTCAGGGCGTACGCCGTGATCACCCAGGACAGGGACGACTGCCCCATGTCGAGGTCACGGCCGATGTAGGGCAGCGCGATGTTGGCGATGGTGCTGTCGAGCACCACCATCAGCTGGGCGATGCAGATCAGGGCGAGCGCGAGCCCGCCATGTGAGGTTCCCCGCCTGGTGGGGGCAGGGGTTGAGTCGATCGTCATCTGGAGCTATTCCTTCGAGGTCTGTGTCGAGAGATCACAGGCGGCTGCAGGC
>JASGGG010000090.1:0-11811 GCA_047605165.1 Nocardioidaceae bacterium | reverse complement strand
CTCGGTGCCGCCGTCCGTGGCGCGGACCTCGATGACGACGTCGTAGCCGGCCTCGGTCACGTCGACGCGCATGGTGGAGGACACCTCCACGTCGATGCCGGGCCAGGTGAGCCGGAACGTGCACTCGGCCTCCGCGTACTGCTCGAACGTGATGTTGTCGACGACCACCTTGCCCGCATAGCTCTCGTGTGCGGTGCCGCCGAACGGGGTGTCGTAGGGGTCCCCGCCATAGGACACCGAGCAGGTGGTGGTCTCTCGCAGCACGTCGCGGGTGATGTCCCACCGCACGCCGTCGGGATCCTCGCTGGCCGTGTCGGCGCCGGGAGTGAACGACGGCGGATCGACGCCAGGGCCGTCCCACAGCGGCAGCTCGAGGCTCGCCTCGTGGACGGTGAGGTTCACCGGATACGGGGGTGCGATCGTGTTCGGCCAGTCGGTGCCGGCGATGGCGATGCGCAGTCTCTGGCCGGGGCCGAACCGGTAGGCGCAGGCATCGAGGTCGAGCACGACGTCGTACGCCTCACCTGGTGTCAGCGGCGATGGCTGGCTCGGTGCGTGCACGCCGTCGCGATAGGTGAGGTCGAGGCTGCCACGGGTCACCAGTGCCGATGCCCCGTCGGGGAAGACGTCGTCGAGTTTGACGCTCAGGGAGGCGAGCGGCTGGTCGGCGCTGACACGAATCCTCAACCGGGGTTGGCCGATGACCACTTCGCCGGCGGCCGGCCAGTCCCAGGTCAGCGAGTGCGCGTCGTCCTCGCGTTGGTCGGTCGAGAGCCCCCAGGGCAGGTGACCGGCGCAGTCGATCCAGGCAGAGGTGCCGGTGTCGGCGCGGACCGGCAGCGTGCGTGGGCCGGTGAGCGACCGACTCTCCCAGCGGGTGCTCGGCGACGGCCAAATGTCGCTGACCCAGTAGCCCTCGTGCTGGTCCAGGAAAGCCGCCGGTCGCGTCGCGGTGCGGACGAAGAGGTCCACGCGGGATCTCGATACGGTCGCTCGTTCCTCGCGACCTACTCGATCACCGGTGGTGTCGCTGTTGTGGGCGGTTGCTCGATCGCCGGTGGTGTCGGGGTGGCTGGTCGAGTAGGCCGAGGCGCTAGCCGAGGGCGTATCGAGACCGCCGCGGAGCCAGGTGTCCCACCAGGCCGCCATCTCGTAGTCGAGGTCGATGCGCGGGCCTGGGTACGCCGTCGTGGGGTCGGCGTGCACCCACGGCCCGGCGAGCAGCCGGACAGGTACGCCCAACTTCCCGAGCGCCTCGACGGTGCGGAACGAGTTGTTGCGGTAGCCGTCGGCCCAGCCGGCGACGAGCATGACCGGGCACCGGATCCGGTCGTACCCCTTGGTCTCGACAAGCTCGACCGGCGGGGAAGGGCGCTCGACCGCCGGGGAGGGGGGCTCGAGCGACGCGGGGGCGGGCAGTCGCACCGATCCGTGCCGCCAGTAGGGCCCGTCGCGGTTCTCCCGCAGCCAGGTGAGCACCCACGGCTCGGTGGTGTCGAGCCGGTGCCGCCATTCGTCGCGCCAGTCGCCGCGCTCGTCCTCCGGCCATAGCGCCGGGACCGGCGGCAGCATCGGCATCGGGGTCATGTAGTGGCAGTAGTCGACGAGGTCGACCAGCCGCAGAGCGCCGCCGCGCCAGTGCACGTCGTCGGTCCAGCGGTCGTCGCTTCCGTAGATGCAGATCACCGCCTTGAGCTGGGGCGGCGCCTCACAGGCGATCTGTAGTGAGTTGAAGCCGGAGTACGACGTGCCCCACATGCCGATGCTGCCGTCGCACCACTGCTGGCCGGCCAGCCACTCGATCGCTTCGACCAGGTCGCGCTGCTCGGCCTCCTGATATTCGTCCAGCGGGTCGCCCGACGAGGAGCCCGTGCCGCGCACGTCGATGCGCGCGACCGCGTAGCCGAACTCGTCGCGGAAACGTTCGTAGCTGTCGGCGTACGACGAGGTCAGATCGTCCTTGCGGTAGGGGAGCGCCTCGACCAGGCACGGCTGCGGACCGCCCGCGGGGTCGGGCAGATAGAGCGTCGCCGCGAGGAAGGCCCCGTCGGACAAGGGGATCCGTACCTCGGTGCGATCAGCCACGCCCGTACTCCTCCAACAGCTTGCCGACCCGCACCGGGTCGAGGCCGGGGCTCGTGTTGCCGTCCCGGCCGACCGTGGTGGTGGCCGTCAGCAGGGAATTGAGTACCGCCTCCTCGGCCGCGTCCACGACGGCCTCGAAGAGCGGGTCGAGCGCGCGGCCGGCGAGTCGCTCGCCCTCAGGTGTCCCGTCACGGTCGGTGCGCGCGGTCGTGGAGACGGCCAGGAAGATCTCGCCGCTGCCGTGGTGTGCCACCGAGCCGGTGCGCGCCAGCCCGAGCCCGATCCGCCTGGCGAGGCGGGCGCAGTCGGCACCGCCGACCGGAGCGTCGGTGACGACCACGCCGAGGCACGACCCGGCAGCCGGGGCGGTGTCCCAGGTCGTCGGGAGATGTCTGCCGACGGGTACGCCGTCGACGGTCAGCCGGGAGCGTTCGCCGAAGTTGGTGAGCAGCAGCACCGCGACCGTGAAGCCGCCGACGGTGATTCGCGACGAGGTGCCGATGCCGCCCTTGAACTCGTAGCAGGACATACCGGTGCCGGCGCCGACTGCGCCCTCGGCAGGCGGACCGGTGGCGCCTCGGCTGGCGAGCGCCGCGGCGTACGCGTCACGGACGTCCTGCTCGCTGACCTGCATCCGCCGGCAGTCGTTGAGGAACGAGTCGTCGCACTCGCCGACCACCGGGATGACCACGTCGTCGGCCACGGACTCGTCGTGCTCGTACGCGAGTTGGCAGGCGGCGTCGTACACGCGACCCAACTGCAGGGTCGAGGTCAGATAGACCGGTGTCTCGACGGTGCCCCACTCGCGCGCCGTGATGAACCCGGTGCACTCACCGGCACCGTTGAGTACCGCACCGCCCGCCGCGCAAGGCCGCCGGTAGGAGTCCTCGGCGATCAGCAGCACCGTTACCCCGGTGCGAGCCACCCCGCGCCCCAGCGGCGGCGCCGGCTCGTCACGGAGCACCGTAGCGTGCCCGAGGCCGACTCCGGCGACATCGAGCACTGAGTTGGTCGGCCCGGTCGGCAGGCTCCCGATCCGGATCCCGATTTCTCGTGCGCGCGGCATACGGGCCATCCTGCCAACCTGACCGACGACTCAGGAAGGTTGATCGAGTGCCGATCTGACGGCCCGGCCAGGCTGGGGCTAGGGTCGGGGAACGCGCGACGGTGCGCGCCGTAAGAGGAGAAGCCTGTGACGAGGAGCTTCCGGGTCGCCGTGGTGGGGGCAGGGCCCGCGGGAATCTACGCGGCCCAAGAGCTGCTGAGCCACGACGAGTTCGACATCGAGGTCGACGTGATCGACCGCCTGCCGACGCCCTACGGGCTGGTGCGCTACGGGGTGGCGCCGGACCACCCCAAGATCAAGTCGATCCAGCGCGCGCTGCAGCGGACGTTCGAGCAGCCCCGGATCCGGTTCCTCGGTGACGTGGAGATCGGGTCGGCGCTGACCCCGGGCGACCTCGACGAGGTGTACGACGCGGTCGTCTACTCCACCGGCGCCGCGCTCGGCCGCGGTCTGGAGATCCCCGGCGAGGACCTGCCTGGGGTTGTCTCGGCCAACGACTTCGTCTCCTGGTACAGCGCGCACCCCGACACGGCTCCCGGGTTCCTCCCGGAGACTCTGCGGACAGCGACGGCCGTGGCCGTGATCGGCGCCGGCAACGTCGCGCTCGACGTCGCGCGCGTCCTGGTCAAGGCCGTGCCCCTGCTGGCCGAGACCGACATGCCTCAGCACGTGCTCGACCGGCTTGCCGCGAGTCGGGTCAAGGACGTCCACCTGGTCATCCGTCGTGGTCCCGCACAGGCGAAGTTCACCTCGAAGGAGCTGCGCGAGTTCGCCGATCTCGACGACGTGGACGTCGTGCTGGACGCCGCGCTTCTCCCCACCGACGGCGAGCTCGAGGCACTCGACACGCACGCCCGCAACAACATCGCGGCCATGCGGCTGCTGGCCGACCACCACGTCGAGAACCCAGCCCGGCGAGTGCACTTCCACTTCTGGTCGCGGCCGACGCGCGTCGTCGGCGAGGCCAGCGTGGAAGCACTCGAGGTCGCCTCGGTGCGCCTCGACGACGACCGACTGGTCGACACCGGGGACCTCGACCTGATTGCGGTCCAGGGCGTCTTCCCTGCCGTCGGGTACGCCAGCACCCCGGTCGGCGACCTTCCGTTCGATCCGGCGATTGCGCGTATTCCCCATGCCGACGGCCGCATTCTCGACCGTGGACAGGTGACCCCCGGGCGGTACGTTGCCGGCTGGGTGAAGCGAGGACCGTCCGGCGTCGTGGGCAGCAACCGGCAGGACGCGATCGCGACGGTCGCTTCGGTGCTCGCCGATCTGGCCGACGCCCCCGACAGCACCGCGACTGTGGCGGCCGCGGACGAGCTGCTGGCCTCGCGCGGAGTGCATCCGGTGTCGTACGACGGTTGGCTCGGCATCGACCAGGCGGAGATCGCGCTCGGCGAGGCGTCGGGCCGGCAGCGTACGAAGATCCACGAGTGGGAACGACTGCGCCACTACGGCGCTGATACCGTCCCCTCGTGACCCCAATCGTGACACCGGCCTCCACCTACGTCGCCAATCTGCGTGATATCGGGGGCATCGCGCTGCGCGGCGGTGGCGCTACCCGATCCGGGGTCATGCTGCGCTCGGGAGCGCCGCGTCCCGGAGAAGGCGCACCTGCGGGCCTGGCGTGGCCGCCGCGCACGGTCATCGACCTTCGCTCCGCAGCCGAGAGCTCACCGCCGCCCTATAACTGGCACCCGGGCACGCGGGTGCTCCGTTTCGATATCCACCAAGAGGCCGCGGCCCGGATGGAGGCCGACGCCGGGTTCGGTGGCTGGAACGCCATCTATGCCGAGATCCTCGTCGGCCTGGGCCGAGACATCGCGCCGATCATGCGGGCAATCGTCGACTCTCCGGGCGCCACGCTCGTGCACTGCGCCGCGGGCAAGGACCGCACCGGCGTACTTGTCGGAGCGCTTCTGACCCTCGCCGGCGCCGACCCGGAGGCGATCACCGCCGACTACCTCGCTAGCAGAGCGGGGATGCGAGCGCTCGCCGCCCAGTGGGCCGGGGAGTCGGGCGCGGACGTCGACGAGATCCTGCAGTCGCCGTGGTTGTCGGTTTCCGCCGAAGCCCTGCACCGCGTACTCACCGAGATCACCGCCGACGGACCCGAGACCTGGTTCCTCGACCACGGTGTCCCCCAAGCCCACCTCGACGCCTGGACCGCCCGCATCCGATCCTGACCCCCTATCGACGCTGGTCGTAGGCGAGCATCGCGACTCCGAGAGCGAGCAGGGACGTGGGGTCGGAGAGATCGGTGCCGAGGATCCGCTCGATCCGGGCCAGCTGCTTGTAGAGCGTGGGGCGGCTGCGATGAGCGAGCCCGGCGAGGCGGGACTTGTTGCCGCCGGCCCGGACGTAGAGGCGGAGCAGGTCTACCAGTGGCGGGTCGTTCGGGTGCGCAGCGTCGTGAGCGAGCAACGGCCCCAGCTCCGCCTCGGTGAACGCGAGCAGCCGCGGGTCGTCGTGCAGCAGGCTGATCAGCCCGTGCAGGCGTACGTCGCGGCTGTGGAAGACGCGTCTCGTGCCGGCAGCTGGGAGCCCGGAGGCGACTTCGGCGACTTGGGCGACCGAGGGCAGCGCGGCACCCGCCGGCAGCAGTCGCGCAGACCGGTCACCGACGCCGATGGTCAGCTCCCCGCCCAGCCGGTCGGCGAGCTGCTCGACCTCGGTGGGCCGGCGCATCGCCACCAGCAGTCCGACCTGATCGGAGCGCAGCGAACCCACCAGCGCACGGATTCCTGCTCGGCGAGCCGCCTCGCTGACGCGCTCGAGCAGCCGTCGCCCGGCCGAGTGCTCGGCCACCTCGTCGATCGGCGCCGCGCCGGGCGAGCGGTGTACGACCACCGGCAGGTACGCCTCCGCCCGCGGTAGCCCCAGCGCCCGGGCCCGCTCGACCGCCTCCTCCTCGGTGCCGACCCGGTCGGTGGCCAGCTCGCCGAGCAGCCCCGCCTGAGCCTGCAACTCGAGGCCGAGCCGGTCGCGCTCCACCATCCGCCCCAGCTCCAATGCCTGCGCGGCCCGCTCCAACACCATCGAGAGCCGGCTCTGATCGGTACGCGGTTCCGGTACGACCAGCCGCCCCCACCGTTGCCCGCGCACACCGACCGGGCTGGTCATCCACCCCTCGGTGCCGGTCAGCCCGGTGTGATCGAGCACTGGTGCGAGTCGCGACCGCGCCTCCCAACGGGCCAGAAGCCCTGCGGCCGGCCGGCCCACGACCGTGTGGGCGACGACGTGCCGGGAGAGATCCTCGAGCACCACCGACGAGTCGGCCAGGTCCGCGGCCGCTGTGACGATCTCCCGGGCGCTGGCGCTTTCCAGGCTGAGTGAGGTGAAGCGTTCGTGCACCGCGCGAGCGAACTCGACGTACTCGAACTGGTCCGCGACGATCTCCCGGTGCACCTGCTCGGTGATGTCCACGAAGCGCACCGTCCGATGCAGCGCGACCAACGGAAACCCGAGTTGGCGGGCGATCTCGACAGCGGGCGCGGGTATCTGGTCGAGCGCGCCGCCGAGCTCGACCACCAAGCCGGCTGCGCCCGCGTCGACCAGGGAGCGGACGTATCCCGTTGCCGACTCGGCGTCTCCGGCGAGCGGAAGGCCGGTGGACAGGATCAGCTCGCGGCCGGTCAACAGGCCGGCGACCTCAGGGACCTCGCTGACGTGCACCCAGCGTACGGCGCGGTCGAGTTGATCGGCCCCGGCCAGCACCTCGGGACGTCCTGCGCGGACGACAGCGGAGCCGAGCACGTCGCGCAGGGTGGAGGCCACGTCGCATCCTAACAAAGTGTAAATAACTATAGAGAAGCAGCGACAATCTGAATCTGGCGATCCGTTCCGAGGAGGCACAGGCTGGGACCATGAGTACGCAGACCAGCACCTCGATCTCTGCCCCTATCCCCCACTGGGTCGACGGCGCCGAGTACGCCGGCACCTCCGGCAATGCCGGGGACGTCACCAATCCCGCGACCGGTCAGGTGACCGGCACGGTCGCGTTCGCCGACCAGGCCGATGCGGAGCACGTCATCGCTTCGGCCAAGGCGGCCGCCCGTGCTTGGGCGGAGACCTCGCTGACCAGGCGGGTCCAGGTGCTGTTCGCGTTCCGCCACCTCCTCGACGAGCGCAAGGAGGAACTGGCCGCGATCATCACCTCCGAGCACGGCAAGGTCCTCGATGACGCGCTCGGTGAGGTCTCCCGCGGTCTGGAGGTCGTGGAGTTCGCCTGCGGCATCCCGCACCTGCTCAAGGGGGGCTACTCCGAGGGCGTCTCGGCCGGCGTCGACGTGCACTCCAAGCGTCAGCCGCTGGGTGTGGTGGGCATCATCAGCCCGTTCAACTTCCCGGCCATGGTGCCGATGTGGTTCTTCCCGATCGCGATCGCGGCCGGCAACACCGTCGTACTCAAGCCCAGCGAGAAGGACCCGTCGGCCGCGTTGTGGATCGCGCGGCTGTGGAAGCAGGCCGGTCTGCCCGACGGCGTGTTCAACGTGCTGCAGGGTGACAAGGTCGCGGTCGACGCGCTCATCGACAGCCCCGACGTGAAGTCGATCAGCTTCGTCGGCTCGACGCCGATCGCGCGCTACGTGTACGAACGGTCCAGCCAGAACGGCAAGCGCGTGCAGGCGCTGGGCGGCGCCAAGAACCACATGGTCGTGCTGCCGGACGCCGACCTCGACCTGGCCGCCGACCAGGCTGTCTCCGCGGGATTCGGCTCCGCCGGCGAGCGCTGCATGGCGATCTCGGTGCTGCTGGCCGTCGGCCCGATCGCCGACGAGCTGGTCGCGAAGATCGCCGACCGCACCCGGACTCTGCGTACCGGCGACGGGACCCGGGGCAGCGACATGGGCCCGCTGGTGACCAAGGCGCACCGCGACAAGGTGGAGTCCTACGTCGTTGCCGGTGAAGAGGCCGGCGCAAAGGTCGTCGTCGACGGCCGGGAGGTCCAGGCCGATGGCGAGGCTGACGGCTTCTGGCTCGGCCCCACGCTGCTGGACAACGTCACCCCTGAGATGAGCGTCTACACCGACGAGATCTTCGGCCCGGTGCTGTCGGTGGTCCGCGTCGACTCCTACGACGACGCTGTCGAGCTGATCAACTCCAACCCCTACGGCAACGGCGTCGCACTGTTCACCTCCAGCGGTGGCGCTGCCCGCAAGTTCGAATACGACATCGAGGTCGGCATGATCGGCATCAACGTGCCGATCCCGGTGCCGATGTCCTACTACTCCTTCGGTGGCTGGAAGGCCTCGCTGTTCGGCGACACCCACGCACACGGCGCCGAGGGCGTGCACTTCTTCACTCGTGGCAAGGTAGTGACGAGCCGTTGGGCCGACCCGGCGGTCAAGCCCACCGGTGGTCTCGAATTGGCCTTCCCGAAGAACCAGTGACGGGGTGCGACGGGTCTCGATACACGCCTCCTTCGTCGGCGTACTCGACCAGCGTCGGTTGATCGAGTGCCGCCCGTGAGGTACGAGCGGGTGGTGTATCGAGATCCTGCCTCACCCGTCGCAGGCCCCAGCCGACTGCTGCTTGATGAGAGGATCAGACTCATGACCAACTCCCGCGAGGCGTACGACCTCGATCGCTTGCACGTCTTCCACTCGTGGTCGGCTCAGGCCACCCTGGATCCGATGGTGATCACCAAGGCGGAGGGCAGCTACATCTGGGACGACCAGGGCAACCGCTACCTCGACTGCTCCTCGCAGCTGGTCTTCACCAACATCGGCCACCAGCACCCCAAGGTGGTCGCGGCGATCCAGGAGCAGGCCGCGAAGCTGTGCACGATCGCTCCGCAGTATGTCAACGACGCGCGCTCGGAGGCGGCCCGGTTGATCGCCGAAATCGCGCCGGACGGGCTCGAGCACGTGTTCTTCACCAACGGCGGCGCGGAGGCGATCGAGCATGCCGTACGCATGGCGCGCCTGCACACCGGGCGGATCAAGGTGCTGTCGCAGTACCGCTCGTACCATGGCGGCACCAACGTCGCCGTGAACGTGACCGGTGACCCGCGGCGAATCGCCAGCGACTACGGCAACGCCGGCACGGTGCATTTCTTCGGGCCGTTCCTCTACCGCTCGGAGTTCGACGCGACCACCGAGGCCGAGGAGTGCGAGCGCGCCCTGCGGCACCTGCGCCGCACGATCGAGCTCGAAGGGCCGGGCACCGTCGCGGCGATCGTGCTGGAGACGATCCCGGGCACGGCCGGCATCATGCCCTATCCCGACGGCTACCTCGCCGGCGTACGCGAGATCTGCGACGAGTTCGGCATCGTCTACATCGCCGACGAGGTAATGGCCGGTTTCGGCCGCACCGGCACCTGGCTGGCGCTCGACCAGGTCGGTGTCGTCCCCGACCTGATCACCTTCGCCAAGGGCGTGACCTCCGGCTATGTGCCGCTGGGTGGAGTGATCATCAACGACGCGATCTACCAGACCTTCGCCGAGCGCGTGTACCCCGGCGGGCTGACCTACTCCGGTCACCCGCTCGCCTGTGCGGCCGCCGTCGCGACGATCAACACCATGCGTGAGGAGGGCATCGTCGAGAATGCCGCCCGCATCGGCGAGGAGATCCTCGGCCCCGGCCTGCGCGAGCTCGCCGAAAAGCACGCCTGCGTCGGCGACGTACGTGGCACGGGTGTGTTCTGGGCGGTCGAGCTGGTGACGGACAAGGCGACGAAGGAGCCACTGGCGCCGTACGGCAGCAGCAGCCCGGCGATGAACGAGATCCTTGCCGCGTTGAAGAAGGGCGGCATGCTGCCGTTCGCGAACTTCAACCGTCTCCACGTGGTGCCGCCGTGCACGATCACCGGCGACGAAGCCCGAGAGGCGTTGCGGATCCTCGACGAGGCGCTGCTGGTGGGCGACGCGCACGCGGCCCAGTAACCTAACTCGGGTGCAACCGACCGTCTTCGACCGGCAACGGCCCGGCGCGGCCGTTGTCGACCACGCGTTGACCGGGGTCGCCGACGGCTGCTTCTGGCTGGAGGACCTCGCCAAGCCAACCCGCTATCCGCGTGCCCGCTATCCACGTGCTCTGGGCACGAGGACGGCCGACCTGGTCGTGGTCGGTGGCGGCTACTGCGGCCTGTGGACCGCACTGATCGCCAAGCAGCGCAACCCGAACGCCCACGTCGTACTCCTCGAAGGAGAGACGATCGGCTGGGCGGCGTCGGGCCGCAACGGCGGCTTCTGCTCGGCCAGCATCACCCACGGCGAGGAGAACGGCCGCTCCCGCTGGCCCGACGAGTACGACACCCTCGAGCGGCTGGGCATCGCGAACCTCGACGCGTTGGAGCAGACCATCGCCGAGTTCGACCTCGACGTCGACTACGAGCGCACCGGCGAGCTCGACGTCGCGATCGAGCCGCACCAGGTGCCCTGGTTGCGTGAGCTCGGCGACGGGTTCCTGGACGAGCGCGAAGTGCGGTCGCTGGTGAACAGCCCGACCTATCTTGCCGGGCACCTCGACCCCGACTGCGCCCTCGTACACCCCGCCAAGCTGGCCGCCGAGCTTGCGCGTGCCGCCGAGCAGCTCGGCGTCGAGATCTACGAGCGTACGCAGGTGATCGGGCTGTCGGCAGACAGAGCCACCGGCCCTGTGACCGTCACCCACGACGCCGGTGTCGTGCGCGCCGACCGGGTTGCCCTGGCCACCAACGCGTTCCCGAGCCTGCTGCGCCGCTACCGGATGCACACGATCCCGGTCTACGACTACGCGCTGATGACCGAGCCGTTGAGCACCGAGCAGCTCGCGTCGATCGGCTGGGAAGGCCGGCAAGGGATCGGCGATGTGGCCAACCAGTTCCACTACTACCGGCTCTCGCGGGACAACCGGATCCTGTTCGGCGGGTACGACGCGGTCTACCACTTCGGGCGCAAAGTGAACCCGTCCCACGAGCACCGGCCCGAGACCCACCGCGCCCTCGCCGAGCACTTCTTCACGACCTTCCCCCAACTCGAAGGGCTGCGGTTCACCCACCAGTGGGCCGGCGCGATCGACACCTCGACCCGCTTCTGCGCGTTCTACCGACTGGCGATGAAGGGCCGCGTCGCCTATGCCGCCGGGTTCACCGGGCTGGGCGTCGGCGCCACCCGATTCGCGGCCGACGTGATGCTCGACCTGCTCTCAGGCGAGCAGACCGAGCGCACCCAGCTGGAGATGGTGCGCAAGCTCCCGCTCCCGTTCCCGCCCGAGCCCGCCGCGGCTATCGGCATCAACACCACCCGCTGGGCCCTGAACCGCGCCGATCACAACGAAGGGCAGCGCAATCTCTGGCTGCGTACGCTCGACCGGCTCGGCCTCGGCTTCGATTCGTAGAAGGCTTGGGCACCGAGCACGCGGGGAGGTATTGACGTGATCGAGCCGGGCTGGACTCACGCCAGTCACTATGACGGCGATGACATCGCGGATGCCATTACGAAGTCGGCGTTCGTCGCGGAGCCGGTCGCGACAGCGAAGGTCCAGGCCGTCGCGGCGGCAACGGGAAAGCTTAGAGCTCCCGCCAATAGGCCATGCCTGCTGTGCGACGCCCCGGCGGCGCCTCGCTGCGTTGTCGTCGGTCGACGGGCCATTCGATTGCGGCGCCCGCCTTCCCTCCTCCGCCTTGCGATGCATCCACCGGATGCGCCGCTCGCGACGACAGCGCCTATTGGCGG
>JASGGG010000089.1:0-12064 GCA_047605165.1 Nocardioidaceae bacterium | reverse complement strand
CGGCGACAGTGTCGCCGAAGCGCACAGCGAGGTCGCGGACGGTGAGCGTCACGTCACCACCCTCCCATCGTCGGTGGCCGCAGTCGTTCGACGACGCCCATCACGGCGACGGTGACAGCCGCGAGCACCACCGATGCGGCAAGCGCGAGCCCGAAGCTGTCGGCGCCGGGCCGCCCGATGAGCTGGTAGATGACGACGGGCAGGGTCGGGGTCTCGGGGCGGACCAGGAAGCTGGTGGCCCCGAACTCTCCGAGCGACACGGCGAAGGCGAAGCCGACCGCGACGGCGACCGGCCGCCACAACAGTGCGAGGTCGACGGCCAGGAACACCCGCCACGGACCGGCTCCCAGGGAGGCAAGGGCTTCGCGCTGACGGTCGTCGATCGTGCCGAGCACGGGCACCAGAGTGCGGACGACCAGCGGCAGGGCAACGAGCGCCTGGGCGATGGGTACGAGCCAGGGCGAGCCGCGGAAGTCCAGCGGCGGCCGGTCGAGGGTCACCAGGAAGCCGAAACCGACGGTGACCGCCGAGACACCGAGGGGAAGCATGAACGCGGCGTCGAGGATCCTCAGCGTCTTCTGCGCGTGGCCGCGAGCCGGGCGAGTCACGAGGATCGAGACGAGCAGGCCGAGCAGAGTCGCGAGCAGCGTCGCGTCGACGGCGATCCGCAGCGAGTTCGCGAGCGCCGCCGAAACGGGAACCAGCAGCCCCGACCCTTCGGAAGGATCGTTGAGCGCCGTGTAGTTGGCCAGCGTCCAGGAGCTCTCGCGGCGCAGCGAGCGGACGACCAATGCGATCAACGGCGTGACCAGGAACACCAAGCCTGCCAGACAGATCGCGAGCAGCGGCCAGTCGCGGGCGCGAGGGAGGGGCGCCCGGAAGGGTCGGCGAGCGATTGCCCCCGGCTGCCTGCGTGAGGTGACGACCAGCAACACGGCGACCATCGCGAGCTGCAGCACCGAGAGCGCGGCTGCGGCGCGCAGGTCGAGGAACTGGGTGGTGAGCAGGTAGATCTCGGTCTCGATCGTCGCGTGCCGCAGGCCGCCAAGCGTGAGCACGACGCCGAATGCCGTTGCACAGAAGAGAAACACGACGCTGGCAGCGGAGGCGATCGCGGGGCGCAGCATCGGCAGCGTGACCGTGCGCGCGACCGTCAGCGGTGATGCGCCCAGCGATGCCGCGGCCTCCGCGGGTCGCGGGTCGAGCCCGGCCCAGCTCGCCCCGACCGCACGCACCACCACCGAGACGTTGAAGAAGACCAGCGCCGCGATGATCGCGGCCGCGGTGCCATCCAGGCTCAAGGCCCCGAGCGGCCCTGACTCGGCGAGCAGCGTGCGGAACGCGACGCCGACCACCACGGTCGGCAGCACGAACGGCACCGCGACGACCGCGCGCAGCGCCGCGCGGCCCGGGAACGCCCGGCGGTAGAGCAGGGCAGCCAGCGGGAGCCCGACCGCGACGGCGATCAGCGTCGCGACCGTCGCCGACCAGAGCGTGAACCAGAGCACCCGGAGCGTGCGCGACCGGGTGAGCACCTCCCCCACTCCGCCCAGGTCGAGGTGCCCGCCGGGCCACAGCCCGAGCCGGAGCATCCCCAGCACCGGTGTCACGAAGAAGACGACCAGGAAACCGGTCGGCACCAGGGCCAGCAGGCCGATCGTCGCCCAGCCTCGCGATGACGTACGCATGGCCTCAGCTGGTCAGGTCGGCCCACTCGGTCAGCCACTGCTGCCGGTTGGCGGTGATCTCGGCCGGGTCGACAGTGATGGGCGACGTGGCGGCGGGCGCCCACTTGGCCCACAGCGGCGGCAGCGTGGCGTCGGGGTTGACCGGGAAGACGTACATGTTGTCGGGCAGCGCCTCCTGGAATGCCTTGCCCAGCATGAAGTCCACGAACGCCTCGGCACCGTCGGGATTCTTCGCGCCGGACAGTACCCCGGCGTACTCGATCTGGCGGAAGCAGGTGTCGAGCAGTGCCGACGTGGTCGGCTTCGTGTCACCCTTCGGGATCGTGAACGGCGGCGAGGAGTTGTAGGAGACCACGAGGGGCCGCGAGCCGCCGCTGGCGGAGAAGTCCACCTCGTACGCGTCGGTCCAGCCGCTGGTGAGCTTGGTGTCGTTGGCGATCAGCTTCTTCCAGTACCCCTGCCAGCCGTCCTCGCCGTACTTGCCGATCGTGGCCAGCAGGAACGCGAACCCGGGTGAGCTCGACGCGGCGCCGGGCGTCACGAACAGCCCTTTGTACGCCGGCTTGACCAGGTCGTCCAGGCCGGTCGGCGCGGCAACCTTGTGGTCGCGCAGCCACGCGTCGTCGACGTTGACACAGACGTCGCCCCAGTCGATCGGAGTGAGCTGCTTCTCGCCGCCGGGGAGGTCGTACTCGCTCGTGTCGACCACCTCGGAGCGATAGTCGGCGAGCACACCCTCGTCGACAGCGCGGGAGCCGAACGTGTTGTCGATGCCGTAGACGCCGTCGGCGATCGGGTTGTCCTTGGTGAGCACGAGCTTGTTGGTCAGCTCGCCGGCGTCGCCGCTCGGGGCGATCGTGACCTCGTACCCGCTCTGTTGCTCGAACTGCCGGATCAGCTTCTTCGGAGCGGCCCACGAGTCGTGGGTGACGATCACGACCTTCTTGGTCTGGGTGGTGCTGCCGGCCTCGTCGCCGCTACTTCCGCCGACGCTGCAGGCGCTCAGCGCGAGCGCACCGGCAAGGCAGGCGACGCCGCCGACGCGAATCGGCGAGCGAATGGTGAGGTGGTGCATCTGTCGTCTCCCAGGTTCGGGAGGGTCTCGCTGATGCGAGAAGAGACTCGACTCCCTTCGCCGGTGCTAACCGGAGCAGGTTCGAGGGTCTGCGGCCGTTCCGCACTCTCAGCGCCGGGCGGCGCTCCCCTGTCGTTGTGGGTCGAGCCTAGGGCATGTCTCTCGTTCCCGCCAACGCCGCGCAGTGCGAGACACGCCCTACCCGGTGGTGTTCACGCCGACGCCGGCGAGTACACCAACGTGCCGCCATCGAGCCGGCTGGACAGCCGGCCTTGGTGGACGAGCAGGTCGAGATGAGTCATGGTCTCCGTGCAGGCCAGAGCCTGGTTGAAGGGGTCGAGCTCGGCGTAGGACCGTTCGTGCCGGGTCCAGGTGATCCGCCTCGCGACATCCTGCGCGGAGGAGCCTTCGGGGCTCACCGCTGCCGCGCAGATGGCGAGCCGATGATCGTGGTGGGCGAGCAGCTCGTCGACGCGCTCGTGACTGCGCCGGTCAGGAGCGCCGTGTGCGGGAAGCAACCGAAGGTCCGGCAGCTCACGCACCCTGAGCAGCGAGGAGAGGAAATCGGCCAGCGGCAGAGCGGCGTGCGCCGGCTCGAGCCCGATCGAGGGCGTGATCGTCGGCAGCACATGGTCGCCGGCGAAGAGCAGATCGTTGTCGAGGTCGGCGAACACGAAGTGGCCTCGCGTGTGACCGGGGGTATGGATGGCGTGCAGCGTACGCTCACCGACGTCGATCACCGGGTCTTGGTCGAGCCACACATCGGGGAATTCCCAGTTCTCCCGCGAGAACTCCTCGAGCTCGTTGAGCGCACGCATCTGGACCGCCAGGTCATGAGCACCGGCCTTGACCAGCGGCTCGATGCGGGGATCCGTGGTAGCGGAATTGATCACTTCCAGCGCCGGCCGCTCCCCGACGCCGAGGCTCACCACGGCCCGGCCGAACTCGCGTCGGATCGCGATCGCCTGTGTGTAGTGGTCGCGATGCATGTGCGTGACCAGGAACGAGGTGATGTCGCGCGGGTGATGACCGATGCTGTTGAGCGACTTCTCGAGCAGATCGCGGGCCACTTCGAGCGCCCACCCACCGTCGACCAGGGTCAGGCCCTCCGACGTCTCGATGACGTACACGTTGACGGCTTTGAGCCCGTCCATCGGTAGCGGCAGCGGGATCCGGTGAATGCCCGGCGCCACCTCGAAGGCGCCCGGATCCGACCAGTGGGGTACGTCAGTCATACGCGCAGTCTTTCAACTCGTCGGCTCACCCCGGCATCAGGGCAGGGCAGCGGCGATGCAGGCCCGCCAACTAACGTACAGTACTAGTTGCATCCCGCAACGATTTCGAAGGAAGCCATGTCCGACGCACCCAACGACATCCCCGGGGACTCCCCCGACAACATCCACGACGACATCCACCGGGACACTCACGGGGACAGCCACGGGGCCGACCCCACGGGCGCCGCTGACGCCGAGATCGCCAGCCACACCAGTTCCTCCCGGGCCAGATGGGAGCTGGCGGCAGTCGGTCTCGGTGCCCTGGTCGTCTCCTTGTCGCAGTCTCTGCTCGTGCCGATCATCAGTGTGCTGCCCTACGAGCTGCACACCTCGCCGAGCACCGTCACCTGGCTGCTCACCTCGACCCTCCTGGTGGCCGCCGTCTCGTTGCCGATCATGGGTCGCCTCGGCGACATGTTCGGCAAGAAGCTGATGCTGCTCATCGCGGTAGCCACCCTCGTGGTCGGCTCGCTGATGATGGTCTTCACCGACAACGTCGCCGTGCTGATCGCCGGCCGAGTGGTGCAAGGCGTCTCGATGTCGGCCATCGCGCTCGGGATCAGCCTGCTCTCCACCCTGCTTCCGCGCGAGCGGGTCGGCACAGCCATCGCCCTGGTGAGCGCCATGCTCGGGGTGGGTGGCGCGCTCGGTCTCCCGATCGCCGGCTTCGTCGCCGAGCACGCGAGTTTCCACGTGCTTTTCGCCATCACCGCCGGGGTCGGCCTGGTCGCGTTCTTCGCGATCCTGCTGATCGTCCCCGAGTCGCCGCTGCGCACCGGCGGACGGGTCGACCTCGTCGGAGCCGCCCTCCTCACCGCCGGGCTGCTGTGTCTGCTCATCCCGCTGACCCAGGCCGCCGACTGGGGCTGGGGCGACCCGCGCGTCGCTGGTCTCCTGGTGGCCTCACTGCTCCTGATCGTCGTCCTCGTCCTCGTCGAGCTGCGCACCAAGGAACCGCTGGTCGACATGCGCGCGCTCGGCCAGCGGCCGATCATCTTGACCAACCTGGTCTCGATCCTGTTCGGCTTCGCCCTGTTCGCCTCCCTGCTCGGCACGGCCTCCTTCGTGGAGGCGCCCAAGGAGAGCGGGTACGGCTTCGGCTCGAGCCTGATGGTCGGCGGCCTGGCCATGCTCCCCTCCGGGCTCGCGATGCTGTTCCTGGCACCCGTCGCCGCCAAGGCGATCACCCGCTTCGGAGCACCGCAGACGCTCACGATCGGCGCCGCCATCGTCGGCGTCGGCTGGGTCGCCCGGATCGCGTTCTCCGGATCCCTCCTCCAGGTCGTCATCGGCACGACGGTCATCGGTGCCGGCACCGGCATCGGGTACGCCGCGCTGCCGACGCTGATCAACGCGCACACCCCACCGACCGAGATCGCCTCCGCCAACGGCCTCAACTCGCTGTTCCGCTCTGTCGGCAGCTCACTGGCCAGCGCGATCGGCGGCAGCATCCTCGCGGCCAACACCGTGATCCTCGGCGAGTTCGCCGTGCCCTCGCTCGGTGCGTACCACCAGCTCTTCGGGATGTGCGCCGTCGCCGCCTTCGCCGCCGCCCTGCTGGTGCTGCTGGTACCCCGTCACGGCCGGCACGCCACGGCCTGATCTCGATACGCCGCCACTCGTACCTCGCGACGGCACTCGATCACCGGAACCGGTCGAGTGCCCGGCGAGGAACGAGGCGCTCTCGGTCGTCGAGTGCCCGGCGAGGAACGAGCCGGGTGTATCGAGACGCCGACCCGCCGGTCGGACCCGATCAGAGCGCTCGCAGGATGTCCTCGACGCGATCCTTGGCGTCGCCGAAGAGCATCTGGGCGTTATCGCGGAAGAAGAGCGGGTTCTGCACCCCGGCGTAGCCCGATGCCATCGACCGTTTGAAGACGACGACGTCTTTGGCGTTCCAGACCTCCAGGACCGGCATGCCTGCGATCGGGCTGGTCGGGTCCTCGGCGGCAGCGGGGTTGACGGTGTCGTTCGCGCCGATGACCAGGACGACGTCGGTGTCACCGAAGTCGTCGTTGATCTCGTCCATCTCGAGCACGATGTCGTAGGGAACCTTCGCCTCGGCCAGCAGCACGTTCATGTGCCCGGGCAGGCGGCCGGCGACGGGGTGGATGCCGAACCGGACCTCGATGCCCTTCTCGCGCAGCTTGCGGACCAGCTCGGCGACCCCGTACTGGGCTTGCGCGACCGCCATCCCGTAACCGGGGGTGATGACCACGCTGGAGGCACCGGCCAGCAGCTCGGCGGCGCCCTCGGCGTTGATCTCACGGTGCTCCCCGTAGTCCTTGTCCTCAGTCTGCCCGGCCTCGATGCCGAAGCCGCCGGCGATCACGGAGATGAACGACCGGTTCATCGCCTTGCACATGATGTAGGACAGGTAGGCACCCGAGGACCCGACCAGGGCGCCGGTGATGATCAGCAAGTCGTTGTTGAGCAGGAAGCCCGATGCCGCGGCCGCCCAACCGGAGTAGCTGTTGAGCATGGAGACCACCACCGGCATGTCGCCGCCACCGATCGAGGCGACCAGATGCCAGCCCAGGCCCAGGGCGAGCAGGGTCAGGATCGCCAGCACCCACCCGTTGGGTGAGCTGACGTAGATCACGGTCAGGATCACGAACACCAGCAGGGACCCGAGATTGATCAGGTTCTTGCCGGGCAGCATCAGCGGCGCGGACTTGATCCGGGCGGCGAGCTTGAGGTTCGCCACGATCGACCCGGTGAAGGTGACCGCGCCGATGAAGATGCCGATCGCGACCTCGGCGGAGTGGATGTGCTCCAGGGAGTTGCTGGCGAAGAACATGTCGGCTGACTCGATGTGGCCGTTCCAGCCGACCAGCACCGCCGCGAGACCGACGAAGGAGTGCAGCAGTGCGATCAGCTCGGGCATGCCGGTCATCTCCACGACCTTGGCACGCCACAGCCCGATCGCGGCGCCGATCACGATCGCCACGAACAGCAACACGATCGGCAGTGCCTGGTCCGTGTCCTTGACGACGACCCAGATGGTGGCGACCAGCGCCATCGCCATGCCGACGATCCCGAACCGCAGCCCGGACCGGGAGGTCTCGTGCCTGGAAAGGCCCGCAAGGGCCAGGATGAACAGCAGCCCCGCCAGAATGTTGGCCGCGACCGCGACCGAGTATGCCGACACCTCAGTTCCCCTTGCTGAACATGGCCAGCATGCGACGAGTCACCGCGAAGCCGCCGAAGATGTTGATCGAGGCCACCAGCACCGCGAACGCCGCCAGCACCTGCACCAGCCGATCGTGGGATCCGAGCTGGACCAGTGCACCGACCACGATGATGCCCGAGATCGCATTCGTCACCGACATCAGTGGCGTGTGCAACGCGTGCGCGACCTTGCCGATCACGTAGTAGCCGATCACGATCGAGAGCATCAGCGTGGCGAAGTGGGCCGGCAACGGATCCGGCGCCGTGGCCAGCACTAGGAAGAACACCACCAGGGCGGCGACGATCAGACCCCACGTGGTCTGCTTGCTCAGGCCCGCCGGCTCGGGCGCCGGCGCAACTGCTGCGGCGGGCTCTGCTGGAGCAGCCGAGACTTGGACCGGAGGCGGCGGCCACGTCGTCTCGGTCGCCCCGTCCTGGTAGCGCACCACGGTCATCGACCGCTGCACCACGTCGTCGAAGTCCAGCACCAGTTGCCCGTCTTTGCCCGGGGTCAGCAGCTTCATCAGGTTCACCAGATTCGTGCCGTACAGCTGCGAGGCCTGCGCGGGCAACCGGCCGGCCAGGTCGGTGTAGCCGATGATGGTGACCCCGCCCTCGGTCACGACCTTCTCCCCGGCCACCGTGCCTTCGACGTTGCCGCCGTTGGCGGCGGCCATGTCCACGATCACGCTGCCCGGCTTCATCGAGGCGACCATGTCGCCGGTGATGATCCGCGGCGCCGGGCGCCCCGGGATCAGCGCCGTGGTGATGATGATGTCGACGTCCGCGGCCTGCTCGGCATACAGCTCCGCCTCCCGGGCCTTGTAGTCGTCGCCCATCTCCTTGGCGTACCCGGTCGTGGATACCTCGACCTCCGGCGAGGTGATCGAGAGGTACTCCCCACCCAGGCTCTTGACCTGGTCGGCCACCTCCGGTCGCGGATCGGTCGCCCGTACGATCGCACCCAACGAACCCGCCGCGCCGATCGCCGCCAAGCCCGCCACACCGGCACCGACCACCAGCACCTTCGCCGGCGGCACTTTCCCGGCCGCGGTCACCTGACCGGTGAAGAACCGCCCGAACTCGTGTGCCGCCTCCACGACCGCGCGATAACCCGCGATGTTCGCCATGCTCGAGAGCACATCCAGCGACTGCGCCCGCGAGATCCGCGGCACCGCGTCCATCGCCAACGCCGTCAAAGGTCGCCCCGACAAGTCCTCCACCAGCTCCGGGTTCAGCCCGGGCGCGAGCAGCGAGACGACCGTCGCCCCGGCCTTCAACCCCGACAACTGCTCGGCGACGGGCGGATTCACCCCGAAAACGACATCAGCATCGCCCACGCCACCAGTCGAGGCACCTGCCTCCACGTACGCCGCGTCGGCGAAGTCCGACAAGGCGCCCGCGCCCGGCTCGACCACGACCCCGTACCCGAGCTTGATCAGCTTCCCCACCGTCTCCGGCGTCGCCGACACACGGGTCTCCCCTGCTTGGGCCTCTTTCAGCACTCCGATGATCACGATCGCTCCAGATGTGAGGACATGGGTCGAGAAGAGCGTACGGAACACGGGGCGTCTTGTCTGTGACCGGTCCCATTGCATCCTGCCCGACCGGGCCGGTCGGCCCTGTGCGGACGGGACCCTCCCAGGCAGAGTGGATCCATGACCACACCGACCCTCCCCCGCGCCCGGGAGCTGGTGCGCATGGCGGGCTTCGCGCCGGGCGTCCATTCCGAGGTATTGGTCGACGAACGCGCCGAGTACGACACGGAGCATCTCATCGAGGACGCCCGGCTGACCGAGTTGCGGCACGCTCCCGTTGCCGACGAGCTGCACAAGTGGATGTGGTGGTGGGGAT
Source organism: Nocardioidaceae bacterium (assembly GCA_047605165.1). Classification (GTDB taxonomy): domain Bacteria; phylum Actinomycetota; class Actinomycetes; order Propionibacteriales; family Nocardioidaceae; genus SSC3. The sequence continues at coordinate 3,002 of JASGGG010000089.1, read as the reverse complement.
CGGCCGACGGGCTCAGCCCGGAGCAGGCAACACCAGATCTCGTGGAGGACCTGGTGGCGCCAGTCGACCGCTTCTCACGTCACGACGAGGAGACCGAGCGCCCCGAGCACACCGACCGGCTGGTCGTGATCAGCACGAGTGAGGACGGCCCGCGCAGTTGGGTCGAGACCGGCCGCGCCCTGAGCCGGCTCTGGCTGGAGGCAACCAGGCTGGGCCTCGGCGTCATCCCCGCGACCCAGGTCATCGAGGTGCACGAGACCCGGCTCCACCTGCGCGACGTGGTGCTGCACAGTCGGCTCCACCCCCAGGCCGTCGTACGCGTCGGCTGGCAGGAGATCACCGGCCCGCCACCACCCCGGCAGCGACGAGACGTCGACCAGACCCTCCGCTCCACCGACCCCGCCTGACCACCGCTGCTCCAGAGAACCAATTTCGGGAACGCGGCACCGTCTCCGTATACTCGTCCGGCGTGCCCGGGCCACCCGGGCACTCGGCCGCCTTAGCTCAGTCGGTAGAGCGAATCACTCGTAATGATTAGGTCGTCGGTTCGATTCCGACAGGCGGCTCCAGAAAAGTGCCGATTTGAGCTCCGGAATCGCCGATTGACACGTTTGTGACACGTTTGCCGGCGACACCGCGACCGCAGCCACCTGGAGAGCTTGTCTGGTCAGGAGAAGGCCGAGGGCTCCACTGGAGGGTGGGTCTTCAGTACCTTCCACAGTGGTGTCGACGAGTGGGAAGCTCAGCGAGCAGAAGGTCCAGGGTCAGTCTAGGCCGCGAACCTGCGGATGCTCGTCACTCGTGCGGGGCTGCCAGTCCCGGCCGACACCAAACGGCACGTCTCGGCCTCGAAAGCGCTCGCTCCGACACCCTCGGTTTTTCGGATCCACATTCCCTCGAATTTTAGGAGTCAAAATCCCTCGGATTTTGGTAACTTGGATGAGTGGAGCAAACCAATCTCGACTTGCGGCCTCGGCGCGTCTCGCCTCTCCTCGACCGGTTGGCGACCGTCGAGCCAGTCATAGCGCTTCACGGACCCCGCTCCGTGGGCAAGTCAACAGTCCTGCGGACCTTCGCCGATGCCCGCGACGTACCCGTGATCGACCTCGACAACGTGGCAACCCGGGACGCCGTTAGAGCGAACCCGACGCTGACGGTCTCAGGACAGACCCCGTTGTGCATTGATGAGTACCACCACGTCCCCGAGATCCTCGACGCCATCAAGTCCCGCCTCAACGCCGAACTCACCAGAGCAGGAACCGCGGTCCTCACCGGCTCAACCAGGCAGGACGCTCTCCCCAAGACGGCACAGTCACTAACAGGCCGCATCCACGCACTCAACATCTGGCCGCTGTCACAAGGTGAGCTCCTCGGCACTCATGAAGACTTCATCGAGTCACTCCGCGCCGACCCCGACGGGACTCTCGCCGCGCGCCCGCAGTCGAAGACCACGCGCTCGGAGTACATCGAACAAATCGTCACCGGAGGGTTTCCGCTTGCCGTCCAACGCGACCGTGCCGACCGCAACCGGTGGTTCGACAACTACGTACGGGACTCGATCATCAAGGATGCGTCAGAGCTGAAGCGCATCCGACAACGCCAAAAAGTCGCCGACATGCTGAACCGGCTCGCTGCACAAACCGCCCAAGTGCTCAACCTGTCCAACATCACCAATGCCCTGGGCGTCGACCGCAAGACATCCGAGGAACACCTCCGCCTACTCGAAGACCTGTTCCTGGTCGTTCGACTCCCCGCATGGGGCAAGACGCTACGAGCCCGAGCAACAGCGAAACCAAAGATCCACATCATCGACTCAGGGCTCGCGGCACGACTGCTTCGTCTCACACCCGACAAGCTCGCAACCCTCGACCCCACCGCGCTGATCGAGTTCGGACACCTGCTGGAGACCTTCGTCGTCGGAGAGCTGACCAAGCAGGTCTCCTGGCTCGACGAGCCCGTCACCATCGGACACTGGCGCACCCACGACAAGGACGAGGTCGACTTCGTCATCGAATTCGACGATGGCAGCGTGCTCGCGTTCGAGGTGAAGTCCGGCGAGCGTGTCAGCACCGCGGACCTGAAAGGGCTCCGCAAGCTTCGAGAGGCTCTCGGGGACCGCTTCATCGCCGGCGTCGCCCTCAGCACCGGCACTTGGTCACGCACCGCCGAGGACCGCATCCACGTCATGCCCGTCGACAGACTCTGGCAACCAGTCCACCGACAATGAACCAGCCCTGCCCGATCCGACCTGAGCGTGAAAGCCAGAAATCCAGACGAAGATGGATCCAACACCCGAGCACGTAGTTCGCCTCCCATCTCTGCTCCGCCCCCAGTAGCACCACGAGGGGCAGGCGCGAGGATCGAATCTCCCGCAAACAGAACGGAGGGCGATCACCGAGACCGACCTAGAGAACTCTGATTGACACGTTTGTGACACGTTTGCCGGCGACATCTGATCGTTGATCCACGCGGGGGTCCGAAGGAGGGCGTCTGGTCGGCCATTCGATTCCTTACGCCATCGACGCCGCGTCTGGCGACCGGGCAGGTTCACGGCACACAAAGGCCGTGTGGACTGCACTGCTTTCACTTCGTCATGTTGACGACGACAAGCTCTATCTCGCGATCCCTTGGCTAAGACGGCTCATCGCCGGAGAGGCCGCCGGCGTCCCCCGTGCTCACCGTCGTCCGACCTGGACAGGAATCACACGGAACGGCGGCGGGCGAGTCCGAGCAGCGCGGCGCCGAGCACGAGCAGGAGCGCGCCGAGACCCAGCGGCAGGGCGAGGTCGCTGCCGGTGGACGGCAGCTCGCCGTCCAGATACGCGTACGGAGCCGATTCGGTGTCGGGGGTGACCGTCGGGTCGGCCGGCGCGCCACCCAGATGCGCGTACGGAGCCGATCCGGTGTCGGGGGTGACCGTCGGGTCGGCCGGCGCGCCGACCGTGATGGTGATGGTCGAGGTCTCGGAGGTGCCGAGGTTCGTCGACGCCGTGTAGCTCACC
>JASGGG010000088.1:0-12166 GCA_047605165.1 Nocardioidaceae bacterium | reverse complement strand
GCTGCTCGAGGAGCCGTCGTCGTGCGACCGCACCGAGGTGTCGTCCCCGGCCGAGCGCGACATGTCGCGGCTGGCCACCACCGAGCCGTCGCGCAGGTCCTCAGCTGATGTGTCGTCGAGGACCTCGACCGATGTGTCGCGAAGGCTTCGAGGAGAGTTGCCGCTCGACGCCCGGGCCGATCCCGCAGCCGGTCCCGGAGCCGGAGGCGGCAGGTAGATGACCGGCTCCCATGCGTTGAGGGCGTGGCTGGAGGCGGCGAAGCTGGCCTCGCCACGGTGCCAGGCCGCAACCCTGACTCCCGGTGGGCACAGGCGCAGCACGTCTGGCAAAGCCCGGGCCGAGGTCGACAGCGCCCGCCCGTCAAACTGGCTGAGCTCGGCCAGCAGCTCGCGGTGGTCCACCTCGCCGGCGAAGTCAGGATGAGTACCGTAGTAGCGCCCCGCCAAGCCAGGGTAGGGAGGATCGGCGTAGGCCAGGCGGCGGCCCGGGCCGGCCCGGCGTACGCCGTCACCGGCCACCGGCGCGACCCCGACCGCAGCATTGAATCGGGCGCGGGCCTGGCGGCAGCTCTTGGAGCAGGTGAGGGCGTCTCGGCGTGCGTTGAACGCGATCGGGCCCTCACACCAGGCGCACGTGCGACCTGCCAGGTTGACCATCAGGACGCCTCCTCCTCGAACGTCGTCGAGCACACACCACAGGTGATCGCCCCCAGCCGCGCCGTCGACGCGGAGGCACGGATCTTGCGGCCGCAACCACAGACCAAGGCGATCCCGTTGTTGCTCGAGGCACGCACGCGACGAGGCCGCGAGCGACGGTGGCCACCGATCGCCGTGTCGAGCACGGCCAGCTCGTTGACGTACGCCACCCGGGCCGGCGCACTGAGCGTGGTCTCGGCCCAGCCTCTCTTGGCGTCGGAAGTGCACTCCAGACCCAGCTCGATCGCGACGTCGCGGAACTTCGCGTTGTGGTACCGACCCTGACGGCTGGTGTCGGCCAGACCCCGGGCGTGGGCCAGGGCGTGCGCAGCCTCGTGCAGCAGCGTGTCCAGCAGCTCGTCAGCGCCGGCGGCCAGACCCTCGGCCCCGATGAACACCTCGTTGATCGTCTGATCCGTGCCGCGCTCGATCCACCCGGCGGCGAGGAAGTGGCCCAGGGTCACTCGGCCGTTGGGAGCGATCCCCTCACCGAGCGTGAACATCACAGCCGGTACCTCCGGGTGCAAGGACCGGACCTTGGTCCAGGTCGCGGTGATCGCGTCGACCAGATCACGGGTGTCGGTCATGCCCTCATCTTCTCACTTTTGACACGTACGTGTCAAAAGTGAGAAGGCGTACGCGCGTTCATCAAATGGTCCCTTCGCGAGCAGCGGCATGGATCGTCGGCGTACAGGTGGTCGCCCGCTGGCGCGGCGTTCAGTAATCCGTTCACCAACGCGGTAGCTTTCTCTCCGGTATCTGAACGAGATTCCTGATCACGAGAGGCCGGGTCCGCGCGTATGGCTTTGATCGGTCTGGTGCGAGTGAGCACCACGAAACAGGAGACCGCGCGTCAGCACGTCGCTCTGGACCCGATCTGCTTGAAGGTGTTCGAAGAGAAGGTCTCCGGCAAGCTCTCAGTCGAAGACCGGCCCGGCCTGAGAGCGGCCCTGGACTACATCCGCCCCGGCGACATGCTCACCGTCCAGGAGGTCGACCGGCTCGGCCGTAACCTCCTCGAGGGCCTCATCGTGCTCAACGATTTGTTCGAGCGGGGCATCGCAGTCAAGGTTCTCGATGGGATCGCCGCGGGCGAGCACACCGAGCGGTCGCTGGTGCTCGACCTGGCCCTCGCCCTCGCCGAGGACCGGCGCCGCGACATCATCCGCAAGACCAGGAACGGCCTCGCGGCCGCGCGAGCGAACGGAAAGGTCGGCGGCCGCCCGTCCGTCATCGACGCCGACAAAAGGCGCGCCATCCTCGCCCGCCGCGCAGAGGGCGAGACCCTGCGCACCATCGCCAAAGGCGTGAAGGTCAGCGTTGGCGTCGTACACCGTGTCATCGCCGAGGCCGCCGAACAAGACGAGGCAGCCAAGGCGGTCGCCGAGACGGAAGAGGCGACATCGTGACGTCCCCCCGTAAACGCGCCGATCTCGCGGTCCCCGACGACTACCTACAGGTCCTCGCTCAGATCAAGCAGCAGGTACACGTAGCGCGTCAGCAGGCGTTCGCCCTCGCCAACAAGGAGCTTGTGTCGCTGAACTGGTCGATCGGGAAGACCATCCTCGAGCGGCAGCAGAACGCTGGCTGGGGAGCCAGAGTCATCGACCGCCTCTCAGCTGATCTGCGAGCCGAGTTCCCCGGCATGACCGGGTTCGCGCGGAGCAGTCTCCACAATATGCGGGCCGTCGCCGCCGCCTACCCCGACGGAATTGTCCAGCCACTGGCTGGACGCTTGAGCTGGACCCACCTCGTGACCCTGGTCGAGCAGCTCGACGACCCGGAGATCCGAGTTTGGTACGCCGAGGCAACGGCCCGCAATGGCTGGTCGAAGCGCGTCTTGCTTAATCAGATCAAGAACCGCACCCACCTGCGGGTCGGCGCGGCACCGTCGAACTTCGCCGCGACGTTGCCTGCCCCCGACAGCGAGCTCGCTCAGGAGGTCACGAAGGACCCCTACGTCTTCGAGTTCCTCGACCTGGTCGGCCGCGTTTCCGAGCGCGAACTCGAGGACGCCCTCGTCGACCAGATCCAGGCCACGCTCGGCGAGCTGGGTCGCGGGTTCGCCTTCGTGGGTCGGCAGGTGCCGATCGTCGTTGGTTCCCGGGACCACTTCATCGACCTGCTTTTCTTCCACGTCGAGCGACTCGCGTACGTCGTGGTCGAGCTCAAGATCGGTCATTTCGATCCGCGCGACGCCGGCCAGCTCGGCTTCTACGTCGCCTGGGTCGATGAGAACCTCAAAATCCCCGACCACCGACCGACCCTGGGCATCTTGATGTGCGCGGACAAGAGCGACGACGCAGTCCGGTACGCGCTCCGCAGCAGCGCCCAGCCGATGGCGGTCGCTTCCTACACCTACGAGGACGCCTACACCGCCGACTCACTCCCCGAGCCGGTGGGCGACGAACTCCCCGTGCTCATCGACTTGGTTGCCTTGCTCGAGCGGGCACAAAGCAACGTCCAGTCGTCTGACGGCGGCGAGCTGCCGGAAGATTCGTAGGACCGTCCCGGCTCTCGCCTCTTCAGCCGATCCCAGGTGCCGTGTCAGCGGGCCGACCGCGATGTGCCCGTTGAGCCCGGCCGCTCCGCTGTCGCCTCCCTTCGGAGGTTGCACCACCGTCACCTTCGCAAGCGCCTGTGGCCCGCGCTCGTCATGTTGAGCCATCGCGGTTCACCATCCAGTCTGCGGTAAGCCTCCGTGACGGCCTGCTGCTCAGCTAAGATCCATCCCGCGACTTCCTCAGCCGCGATCTCTTCGGCCCGGGAAGGGAGCGCTTCGACGGCCGAGGTGGCTGGGATCGCCGCGTGGTCGCGTTCCGCGCGGGCCCGTGTCGCCAGCCCGAGGAGCACCTGGGCCTCGGCGGCCAGCCTGATGACTCGCGCGTGTGCGGGATGACGTTCGGGTCGTTGCCGGGCGTCGTCACCGGCCGCGGAGAGTGCTTCGACCATCGCCTGTGCGTCCGTGGCCATTTCGATCACCTTGCCGATGACCACCTCGGACGCCCCGACGGCACGAAGCCTTTCCGGAGCCTGGGAGAGGACGTCGAAGGCGTACGCGACCTCCGGATGAGCGGTGACCCTGCGGTGTCGTGCCTGCGCGACGGCGTTCCACTCCTGGTGTAGGGCAGGCACGGTCTTGGCTGCCGGCCTGCCGACTCGTAGCCACCAGAAGAACGACGCCGAGCCGGACAGGAACACGGCGCCGTACCCCAGGCTGAACAAGGCGGTACCGATCTCCGGCCGCGCCAGCAGGGTCGGAACGAAGACCAGGAGCCAGGCGAGGGCTGCCGCCACGGGTGCGCGCCAATCGGCGACATAGTCGTGCATGCTCGCCGGTGGATGACTCGCCTTCTGGAGGGCGTCTCGGGCCTGCTTCTCCTCAGAGATCAGGTCGGGTCTCCACCGGTCGGGGAAGACCTCACCGTCATGACCGGCCGCATCCTTGATCAGTACCTTCTCATAAGCCCTGGTCTCCATCCGGAAAGTCGCTCGGTCCAGCATGTCAGCCAGATACTGACGGGCGGCGGAGGCTGGTCGGCTCATGCCGCACCTCTCGGTCCGGCCGACTGGAAGTGACGACAGAAGTGCCTGCGTCTGCTTGGACGTGTGGTCGAGCGTGAAAGAGAATGCTTGGACCACCCAACCCTGCGGAACTTCGAGTCCAGGCATCAGCGATCACCATCTTGTGTCCAGTCCCAGCCGTCGCGCGACTCCAGGGTTGCGAACCGCCGCGGGGTGTCCTGGTCCCCGTCGTTGGCGCGCGCCATCGTGCGTTGCACGGCCTGCCGGGAGACGCCGAGCAGCTCTCCCAGCTCCGCGAACGACCACCTCCCTGGCTTTCGCAGGTAGAGGAGCGTCGAGAGCCGCAGCTCAGCGTTGAGTTTCGTCAACTCCGCGAGGTGGTCGTGCAGCACGCTCGTCAGCTGGGCAACGCCCTCCGGGCCACCGTAGCGAGCAGCCCAGCCTGGTGTGGCCCGTGCTGCGGCCTGAAGAAACGCAACAGGGTCACCGAGGACCTCGGCCACGACGTCGGCCGGAACAGCAGTCACATCGGCGGGCTCCATACCGCAGAGCGTATCCACGACCGCTCCCCCGGCGATCTCACCCAGGTCGGCAGGGGACTCGCGCCGCCAGGTGGTGTCTGGCGCCGACGAGAGCTCGACGCGGTCCTCGACGCGGTCCAGTAGGTCCAGCGCGAACCTGGCCACCATCTCGCGCTCACCAACCATCGTCAGGAGGTCGTCCTGGGAGATCTTCATGTGAGACTCGTTGACCGCACGGAGCCGCTGCGACGGACGTGGTCGGGCCACCGCCAACGCCCTCAATGCGGCGCCGGACAGTGCTCTTGGCCAACTGCTCCAGCTGGGAGCACATCACTTCCTCCGTTCGCGGCCGCGACGGCCGCCATCGTTGAAGTAGCGGTTTTGCTGGCCTCGGATGTGGTCGGTCTCCACCTGTGCAGCGCGCTGGTCCATCTCGCCTGTCTCGATCTGCGCCTGCAGGTGTTCGTGCTCGGCCAGCAGCTCCTGCTTGGTCTTGGCAACGCCTTCATCGAACGACGGGCCGAACACGAGCCGACCGGTCCCGTTGGCGTGAAGCGAGTACCACCTCCCTCGGGCGTCACGCCGCTCCAACATGACTTCGGCCAGCGCGCTGCGGGCGCCGGGGAGGACGTCGAACCGGGGTCCGCCGCGCATGACGGTGAACCGCAGGTCTGGCTGGCCGGCGACGGCTTCGTGGTCCCTGGGCCGCCTGTCGTCGAGGACGCCCAGCACGATCACGCCGACGCCGATGAGACCGAGGACCACCACCACCGCCGCGGGAGCAGTCCACAGGAGCGCCATGTTGTTCATCGGGTCTCCTTGCGGCGCATCCAGGCGTCGGTCAGTGCTTCGAACTGGGCCAGCTCGAGCCGGTGCTGGTAGGTGGTAGCCAGGTACGCAGTGGTGACTGCCGCGACCAGCCCCGTACCTCCACCACGCACCTCCGCTGCGGCTCGGAGTCGCTCGAGGCCTTGGTCATCACCATGCGGCTGGACCAGCTGGTAACCCGACCTGTAGTCCTCACCGATCGAGGTACGGCGCCACTCGGCGACGATGCGCTCCACCTGGTCATCGCTCAGCTTCCGGACCCCTTTGATGTCGGGCAGATACTCCTTGTACGCCCACGCCATCTCGCCGCCGAAAGCGACAGAGAGGACCCAGATCGCGCCACCGACGAGTGCCACGAGGCCGAGCATCAGGAACAGGCCAGACACAAGCCACTCCAGCCATGCCGGCATCGCAGTCATCGGTGCCCGCCCTCCCGCTCGGCGAACGCGATCGGGTCCACCCGCAGGCCCATGACCTGGTCCCACGCGAGCGGCATGACAAGCAGGGTTGCGGCAGCCAGCGAGAGCCCGAGTGCGGGCAGGACCCAGGCTCCACCGCCACCGACGAGGGCAACGCCGCCGCCGATGAGACCGAGGACCACCACCGCGGCGGCAAGGAAGCGTTGGTCTTTTTGTGCGTCAGAGTTCATCGTGGGCTCCGAGAGTCTGGGATGGCCGTGGAACCGGCCCGGGCCGGTCAGGGCAAGTCTGCATCGTGGGTCGGACAGTTTTGGGTCGTGCTGGGCAGAGGCGCCGGCCTGTCGGCTGCCACGCCGCTCGCCCATGACGGGAGAGGCAACACGGCGTCGGCCGGATCGGACCCCGGGCACGTAAACCCGTCGTCTTGAACCACAGCTCCTCCCCCGGCCCGTGCACCAGCTCCGTGCATCCCCTGCACCTGCTCACGACCTCCGCACGCCTAACGGTTGCTTCCCTTAGCACATCGATTGTCACTCCCCCCATGACAAATGTCAACCCTCCCATGACATGCGAACGTGTTGTGAGTTCGCGAGCTACTGCTGTCGAGATGATGGAGCGGACTTTGACTTTGTCTTCGTGAAGTTGAACTACTCGGGTTGTCTCGCCTTCGGTTGGGGGGTAGGGCGCGGGGCTTCAGCTGCGCGGCGACGCAGGACGAGCCGGGACGGGAGTCGTGGCCACAGTCCGGGTTCTTCACGGTCACGCCGACATCGACGAGAGCTACCACGAGGCTCGGTTCAGGGACTGGTCGCTACACCTGTCGAAGGCTGTCGTTGGAGCCGTCGCCGCGGCGCTCAGAACGGGACCGGGGCTACTGGTTGTAGATGTCATCGTGGATCTCTCCTGTGCTGGTGTCGACAATGCTGAGCCGTGTGGGAACGACCCTGTTGCGGCGACCGACTGAGGCCGGGGTGTTGCTGAGGGCGTCGAGGTCGGCGGCGTAGACGTTCTCGCGGTTCTCGAGGGACTCCTCGGAGACGTGGCGGGTGTAGCGGCTGCGCGACGGCCAGGGCTTGTGCCCGTCTGCACAGTGATCCTTGAGCCGACCTCTCATGCGTTCGATGAAGCTGGGCAAGACGTAACGGTGCCACTCCTCGAGCGGGTTGCTCGTGGCGCCATACAGCGTGCGGCGGCGCTGATCGGCGACGACGGCTACCTCGTGGACGATGTGCGGGTGCAACGGCCAGCAGCTCGGGATGGACGCCGCCCCGTCCCAGACGTACTCGTGGTTGATCCAGGTGACGACTTCCTCGAGCCAGATCCACACCTCGTTGCGGAGCTCGGCGCTCTCGCAGGTCTCGGGGTCCCAGGGCTTGGGGAGCTGGAGGATCGGGCCTACGGCCTTCTGCTGCTCCTCTGAGCCGTTGATCGCGATGTTGAGCTCTTTGTAGGCGAGCTGGATCCGCGGGCCTGGCGTGGGGAACGGGAGCACCATGAGGTCGTAGGAGACCCGCTCGGAGCTGATCGTCATCAGTAAGTCCTCTCCATGCTGGTGTTGTGGTGGGTCTCGTTGGTCAGGCCGCGGCGGCGGGCCTCGATGAGTGCGGCCTCGGTGCTCGCCTCGGGGGTGACGACGAAGCGCTGGGACTCGTTGAGCTGATCCCTGAGCCGCTTCTGGTCGGCCAGGAGTTGCCGGCCGCGGGCACCGTTGATGCTGCGGTGCAGCTTGGCGATGATGGGCTTGCCGTTCTCGGCGATAACGAGGGCATGGCCCTCAGGGAGCCGGCGGATCTCACCGGAGGTCAGGATCGGGATGTCATCCCCGGAGACTGTGCGCCCGGACATGGTTCCCGACTGCCAGCTGGTCCGGTGGACGCGGACGGTGTCGAGCAGGTCGGATATCTGCTGGTTGAAGCTGCCGTCCTTGGAGCCACCGAAGATCGTGAGCACGTTGGTCAGGCCGATCACGGCCTCGGCCTCCTTCTCCCCGAAGATGGCGTCCAGCTGTGCGCGCACCTGCGCCGCCCAGATGAACGCCAGCCCGAGGGCACGCTCGTTGGCCATCCGTGTGCGCAACGTGGGCAAAGGTGCGGTCGAGGGCATCTCGTCGAGGACCGCCAGGAGCGGGGGGCACAGCCGACCGCCCCATGGTGACTGGTTGGCGAGCAGCAGACCCGTGTCGAGGACTTGCTCAGCGACCGCGGTCATCATCGGTGATGCCGAGGCGTAGGGGTCCTCGCGGCCCAGGAGATAGATGGTGCCGCCGCGGCGGATGACGTCGATCAGGTTCGTGACCGGCCGGTCCGAGCCAGGGACGCACCGGCGTCGGGTCTCCTCTTGGAAAAACAGCGCCATGGCCTGCTGCATGGTCGTGATCGTGTTGCCGGCCGTGCGGTCGTCGCCGTACAGAGCACGGTGCAGCAGCCCGTTCCAGAACTTCGCAGCGTGCGGGTGCTGGGAGAGGATCTCCTCCGGCTCAGTCGTGCCGGTCGGGTTGGCGACCCAGCCCAGGACGTCGTCGAGGTTGCGTCCGGTGAGCGCGGCGGCGTGGAAGTAGCACTTCAAGACCTTGGCGCTTTCTTCGGCGTAGAACCGGGCCGCATCGTCACCTGAGCCCTCGGTCATGGCGCCCTTGACGGTGCCGGCGGCGAACGCCTTCGCGCGACGCTCCGCGGTCCGGGAGGACACGCAGCCGTCGATCGGATCCCACACCACCTCGTTGACTACGCTGTCGGCCAGGCCGAACGGATCCAGGACGACGCAGGGCCGGTCGTTGCGGGACCGCTCGGTGAGGGTGAGCAGCAAGTCTTCGGGCTTGGTCAGCGTCACCAGGGCGGCGCCCGGAGCGTCGAGCAGGGCCGGGGTGAGAACGTCGAGCGTCTTCCCGGAGCCTTGGGGGCCGATCACGCCGGCTGTGCGGTCGAAAGGCACCCACAGCTCGCCGCCGCGGGGCTCGTGCGCGTCACCAAGACGCCATCCGACATCGGTGGGATTGAGACGGATCTTCTTCACAGCCAGCTCCTCGTCTTCCCGGTCTGTCCGGTCTTCTTCTGCTCCTCGACCGCCGCAGCGATGTCGTCGTGGTTGCGCACCGGCAAGAACCGCTTGGACAGGCCGCGCCCCAGCGCACTGCTGCCGTCGTCGGCATCGCGATAGACCACCTGCTGGGCGGCCGCGGACTGTGCGCGGCCGTACAGGTCCGGGCGGACCACCGAGGCGACCTTGCGCAGCCGGGTGCGGCCGAGCAACCGCTCGGCCTCCTCTCTGGTAGCCATTCCGAGCACCCGCCATGGGCCCCAGGTCCGCAGCAGGTAGAAGGTGCCCACTCCGTAGGCGACCAGCGCGAGCACCTCAATCGCGATCACCCAGCCGTACACCGCACCGGCGCTTGCCAAGTGAGCGATGTGGTGGGGATGGGCCAGTCCAGCGGCGGCGTCGCCCCGCAGGACGCCGACGACGCTCGTGACCACCTTGCTGGCGACGGGCCGGGTGAACCCGGCGCCGGCGAACCCGTTGGCCAGACCTCGACCGACCTGGACGCCCAGGAGGACGACCATCAGGAGCGCCAGTGCCCACCCGACGAAGGGCTCCCAAGTCCAGGGGTAGGGGTCGTGGCGACGGGCGACCTGCATCCGTTCACGTGCAGCCATGGGTTATGCGTCCTTCGGTTGGTTGGTCGTGAGCTGGTCTCACTCAACAGAAGGCACGCAGAGTGCTCCTCGTGCTCACGCCGCGGTCGATGACTTCACCGGAGCACCCCACGGCACGACCCAGCCCTTGTAGCCGCCCTGGCTGGCGAGCCACTTCTGCACGTCCGCTGCGGGCCCGATCTTGGCGGTGCCCACGCCCCATGTGTCAGTGCCGGCGACCAGGTTGCTACCGAGGTAGACCACGACGTGGTTATCGCCGTAGTAGAGCCAGGCTCCTGCCGGCGGGCTCATCCCGTCACTGCTTCCTGCAGGATGTGCGGCGCCGGTGCTAAGAAAGTACCTCCAGGCCATAGATGCCGACCTGTAGCCGCTCGAGGCCCTGCCGTCAAGGTTGGCCACGAAGTGCTGACAGTCGTTGTACCACGAGCCATCACCCTCGGTGCCGAAGAACGGGTCCAGGTTCCCGCCGGACCCGTTGAGGGCCATGATCTTCTGCATCCGAGCGACCAGCTGACCGGGTGAGTACGGGCCGACATAGGCGATCGACGTGTTGGGCGTGAAGTTGCCGGCGCCGGTAGTGCCGACTGGGAGCGGGCCGCCGTCGTCGGTGCAGGTCGCAACCGCCGGAACGGCCGCACTGGCGCCGGACGCGCCGCCGGTGACCGCCGTGATCGCCGCAGTGGCCGTGGGCCCGTACTTGGCCTTGTTCGCGGCGGTGTGCGCTGACCAGCTGTCGAACCGCCCAGCTGCCCCGCCGTCGCCGAGCTTCGATCCCCCGCGGCCCACGTAGAGCGCGAACGCCTGGCGGGCGTTGGTCAGCGGGTCGTAGATGCCCGGTGCGCTGACCCCGGCGTGGATCGAGCTGATCTGCCACAGGCCATAGACGTAGTAAGTGTAAGCGCCAGCGCTGTAGTGGTTGATCGCGCGCGTGTTGTAGCTGGACTCGCCGCCGGCGATCCACACGATCGTGTAGAGGTCGCTGCCTCGGAACCCGGCCTGGTAGGCGGCTGCGGCCGCGATCTCGGCGTCGTGGTTGGGTCCGTCGCTGGCGCTGGTCAACGCGATAGTGTCGCTGGCCCCGCCGAGCGGGCACTGGCAGCCACCGTCGCTGCTGGTGTCGGGCGCCGGCTGGACCGGGGTCACGGCAGCTTGAGCCGCAGCGGCGCTCGGTGGCACTGCGGCCGCGCCAGCCACCGAGAGGGTGGTGTAGACGAAGGGGTGATCGGTGTAGGCGTGTGCGCCGTCGTTGGTGCTCTTGTCGGTGACTGTGCCCGAGAAGGTGATGCCTGGACCGCCCACGATCCAGTCGATGTGCCCTCCCCATCCCACGGAGCCGCCGGCGGCGCTGATCGGGTTGGCGGCTGACCAGCCCGGGCCGGCCAGGTTCAAGAACAGCTTGGAGAACTTGCCGGCGTCGTTCATGTCGCCGGTGAAGACCACCGGCGTGCCGGTCGCCGCCAGGGCCTTGAGCGTCGCCGCCTCGTCGCGTACGGCGTCGTCGCGCGACGCGCTTGTGCCCCCCACCACGTTGGCCGGGTTGTGGGTGTTGAGCACCCACAGATCGCCGAGCCCTGACGTGGACGTAAACCTGACCAGCGGGAGGCCAGTGGGCGTGCCTCCGTAACTGATCGTGAGATAGCGGGTCTCGGCGACGGTCCAGGCCGCTGGCTGGTACGCGATCGCGTCGCGGGTGTCGGGGTCGCCATGAACCCGGCCACGAGCCAGAGCCCACGTGCCGCCGGTCGCGGCGAGGAACGCCTTGGCCTGGACGGACTCGAACTCCTGGAAGCCGATGATGCTCGCGCCGGACTCGTTGACCTTGGCCACCATGTTCGGGACGCGCTTGGCGTAGGGCTGCTCGCCCGGGTGAGGGTCTGACTTGTAGTGCGAGGCCCCGCGCCAGTTGAGCGTGCCGACAGAGATGGCTCCGCTGCCACCGCCCGCCGTGGTGCAGTCGACCAGGTTCAGACCGCCCACGCTGGCGACCGCGAACACGAGCATGAGCGGGAAGAACAGCACCATCGCGAGTGGGATAGCGGCAAGCGCTGCCTTGTTCATACGCGACGACCTACCTTCACCATTCCCGAGCGGGGCCCTAGCCTGCTGAGTCGATCGCGGCGTTGGTGTAGAACATCCGCTTCTCGTCGGGGTGCAGGACCGTCTGGACCTTGTAGGTGGTCTCACCGATGCGCCACAGGGCGCGGCCCTTCGCCTGCCGGGCCCAGCCGGTGACGAGCTGCTGTGCCTTGGGCCCCAGGCCGAGCATGGTGTCGAGCTCCACGCCGACCTTGCGGTCCTGGCCATGGAGGATCTTGATGTCGGCCAGGTCGATCAGATCCTTGGCGATGGTGGCGGCCTGAGAGCCAGCGTCACCGGCCGAGAGGAGGTCCGACGGCTTGTGCGCGACGGCGAACTGGATGTCGCCGCCTTGACCGGCCGCACCACGCGAGAGCCGAAGATCCGCGTCGAAGGACTTCACGGCCTCGACCCCCAGGCGCAGCTGGAGCCAGGACTCGTCGCGCACCAC
>JASGGG010000087.1:0-12256 GCA_047605165.1 Nocardioidaceae bacterium | reverse complement strand
CCAGTCAGGAGCTTCGGCGCTGCCGGTCTCGAGGACTGTCTGGTGTCTCACAGTGTTCTTCCTTCGGCAGTAGGGTCCTGGTGCTGGCTGCGAACCATGTCGATGACCGCGGAGAAATCGAGCGTGCGGCCTTGGTCGCGTGCGAACTCGCGGTAGATGTCGGTTGCCAGCCGCCCGAGGCGAGCGCCGGTCAAGGTCTCGTCGGCGGCCATCATCGCCAGCGTCAGATCCTTCGCCATGAGCGGCGAGGCGAACCCGGGGACGTAGTCGCGGTTGGCCGGACTGGTCGGCACCGGCCCGGGCACCGGGCAGTTCGTGCTCAGTGCCCAGCACTGACCTGACGCGGTGGAAGCGACGTCGAACAGGGCCTGGTGCGTCAGCCCGAGACGCTCGCCGAGGACGAAGGCCTCGGAGACCCCGACCATGGTGATGCCGAGGATCAGGTTGTTGCAGATCTTGGCGGCTTGTCCCGCACCCACCTCTCCGCAGTGCACGATGCGACCAGCCATAGGTTCGAGCACGGTGCCTGCCTCGACGACGTCGGCCTCGGCGCCGCCGACCATGAACGTCAGCGTGCCGGCCTCTGCGCCCCCTACGCCACCGGAGACCGGAGCGTCGATGAACCGTCCCCCAGCGACGCTGACGCGGCCGGCTGCGTCGCGGGAGTCGGCGACCGCGATCGTGGAGGAGTCGATGAGCAGTGCGCCGGGCGCGAGCACGTCGAGCACTCCGCTCTCGTACACCTCGAGGAGGTGTTGGCCTGTCGGCAACATCGTCAGCACGGTGCTCGCCCCGGCGGCGGCCCCGGCGGCGGAATCGGCGATCTCGACGCCTGCCGCCGACGCCGACTCCGCTGCCTCCTTCGCGGGGTCGAAGCCGCGCACCGAGAAGCCAGCCCTGACGAGGTTGGCTGCCATGGGGCCTCCCATGTTGCCGAGACCGATGAAGGCAACCTGCTCAGTCATTCCGTTCCTTCCGTTCTGCTGGGTACGTGCGGGGTCACGAGGTCGTCCTCGCCGAGAGGCTCGAAGTGGGACGCGACCAGGTCAGAGGTGACCTCGTCGAGCCGCGCGGGCGACCAGCGCGGCCGACGGTCCTTGTCGATGACGCGGGCGCGGATCCCCTCCGAGAAGTCATGGCCTCGAAGCAGTCGAGCAGCGATGCGCAGCTCCTGCGAGAGCGCCTCGCCCAGGCTCATGCTGCGTGCCGCGCGGAGCGCGCGGAGCGTGATGGCGAGGGAGGTCGGCGAGTGCCTGGAGATCGCCGTCAATGCCTCGGCGGCGCCGGGGTGGTCGCACGACTCGAGGTCTGCGACGATCTTGCTCACGTCGTCGCTGGAGAAGACCGGGTCGATCCAGGCGCGTTGGACAGCCAGGGGTGCCGGCGGCGCGACGACGCTCACCGCGGCGAGTGCCTCGTCGACCGGACGCTCAGCCAGGAGCTCGAGGAGCCCACCGAGCCTGGGCGAGGGGACGAGGTGATCGGCCAGGCCGAGCTCGATCGTGTCGGCGGCTGCGATGTGCCCCGCGGTCAGTGCGAGGTACGTGCCGAGCTGTCCGGGCGCGCGGGACAAGAGGTAGGTCCCGCCCACGTCCGGGACGAAGCCGATGCTGACCTCGGGCATTCCCAGTCGCGTGCGCTCGGTGACGACCCGGTGCGAGGCGTGGGCCGAGACTCCGACACCTCCGCCGAGAACGATGCCGTCCATCAGCGCGACGTAGGGTTTGGGGTACGTCGCGATCGCGGCGTTGAGGAGGTACTCGTCACGCCAGAAGTCGATCGATCCGCGACCGCCCGTGCGCGTGTCGTCGTAGATCGCGACGATGTCTCCACCGGCGCACAGCCCCCGCTCACCAGCGCCGGCGATGGCCACGGTCTTGACGGTGGGGTCGTCAGCCCACCTCTCCAGCACCGCGCGCAGTATCCGCACCATGTCGTGGCTGAGCGCATTGATCGTCTCGGGCCGGTTGAGGGTGAGCACGCCGAGCCCGCCATGCCTGGTGGCGAGGACCGGATCGCCTACGGGGTCACTCATGCCGACGTCACCCCAGTACCGGAGCGCGAGTCGAGGCCGAGCCACCGTCGCACAGGGACGTCGTGCTCACCCAGCAAGGGCGGCGCGGTGTGGGTGGCGCGACCGCCGGCGTACGGCTGGTCGTCGAACCGCAGCACCGGACCCGGCAACTCGATCCGACCGAGCGTGGGGTGGTCGACCTCGACCACGAGACCCTGGGAGCGGGTCTGGTCCCAGGCGTAGACCTCGTCCAGCGTGCGGACGCGACCAGCGGGGACGCCCGCCTCGGCGAACAACCTGAGCCAGTGATCGGCCTCTCGGGTGCCCAGAACCTCCTCCAGCAGCGCGGTCACCTCGCCGCGAGCCGCGACCCGGGCGCGGTTGGTCGCCCAGGAGGGATCGGTGGCGGTGAGCCCGAGCACCTGACAGAGCCGGTGCCAGAGAGCGTCGTTGCCGCAGGCGATCTGCACCGGCGCGTCGGCAGTGCGGAAGAGCCCGTACGGCGAGATCGAGGGGTGATGGTTGCCCTCGCCCTCCGGCACCTCACCGGCGACGGTGTGTCGCGTGCCTTGGAAGGCATGGATGCCCACGATGCTGGCCAGGAGGCTGGTGCGCACGGTCCGGGCGCGACCCGTGCGCTCACGGTCGAGCAGCGCCGTCACGATCCCGAACGCCCCGTTCATCCCGGTCAGCAGATCACCGATCGGCACACCGACCTTGGTCGGGTGCTGGGGAGGCCCGGTCAGGCTCATCAACCCTGCCTCTCCCTGGGCGATCTGGTCGTACCCGGGACGGTCACCCTCCGGCCCGTCGTGACCGAAACCGGAGAGCGAGCAGACGACCAGGTCCGGGTTCAGTTGGCGCAAGCGGTCCTCGGCGAAGCCCAGTCGCGCCAGCACCCCAGGACGGAAGTTCTCCAGGAGCACGTCGGCCTCGCGCACCAACGCGGTGAGCAGGGCACGGCCGTCCTCGGACTTCAGGTCTGCCGTGACCGACTCCTTGTTGCGGTTGCACGACAAGAAGTAGGTCGAGATCTCCTCGCTGCCGACGAACGGCGGTCCCCAGACCCGGCTCTCGTCGCCGCCGGGCGCCTCGACCTTGATGACCCGAGCGCCGAGGTCCGCGAGCATCATCGACGCCTGAGGGCCGGCGAGCGCGCGCGTCAGGTCGACGACGACATACCCGTCGAGTGGGCCGACTGTCGGCAAGGTTTCCACCACGAGCCTCTCCCCGCCAGTTGATCGGACATCCAAGCACCTGCCATCTCACGGCGGATCAGAACTGTGCGCAATACCCAGTTCTACGTGCATGCTGTGCAAAATTGCAGAATGCGAATTCGGAGCGACGACCTGCTGGTCCTGCTCGCGGTGGAGCGGCACCGCACCTTCACAGCAGCGGCTCGGCATCTCGAGATCGACCACACCACCGTCGCCCGGCGCATCCAGGCGCTCTCCAGAGCAGTCGGAGGTCGGGTGCTCGTGGACAGCGGAGGCGGTTGGGAGCTCACCCAGCTCGGACTCGAGCTGAGCACGGCGGCACGTAGCGTCGAGGCGGCGGTCATCTCGATCGACACCACGGTTCCCGACGGCGGTTCGTCGCTGCGCGGGCTGGTGCGGGTAACCGCTCCCGAGATCTTCATGAACCGCGTCGTCACCCGCGCCGTGGCCGCGGTGTGTCGTGAGCACCCACGCCTGTTGTGCGAGCTCGTGTCGGTGACCCGCCCGACGCCGCAGCACGGTCCGACCGGGGACCTGGACATAGGCGTAACGAGGTCGCGATCCCGGCGGCTGAGCTCGACCCATCTCCTCGACTACCGCCTCGGGCTGTATGCGTCCGTTGATTACCTGCGCGAGCACGACCCGATCGCTGCGCGCGAAGACCTGGCAGGGCACGTTCCCGTCTACTACGTCGAGTCGATGCTGCAGGTGGAGGACCTCGACCGCATCGACGACTTCTTCCCACAGAGGAACGGCCTGCTCGGCGCGACGAGCGTGTCGGCGCAGGTTGAGCTGGTTCGAGCAGGCGCGGGGATCGGGATCCTGCCCGCCTACCTAGCCGATGACGACCACGCCCTCGTACCCGTGCTGCGCAGCAGCGTTGGTGTCACTCTCACCTACTGGATGACGTCACGTCCGTCGAACCTGCGCCGCCCCGAGGTCAGCGCGGTCGCCAATGCCATCAGGGGCGAGGCGCTCCGCATTCGCCGCCCCGCCGTGCGGCGCAATCGCCCGCCGGAGGCCTGACGCCGGTGGGGCCGCGTTCGAAGGCCGGACCCGAACGCATACAGCATTTCTTCGCAGTTACGAATGTTGGGTCATTGATAGTGTTTAAGTTCACGGCAGGTTCGGTCTATTGACCTGATATCCACAGCCAGATCTCAGGGAAGACATTTCTTCGCAGTTACGAATGTCGGGTCCTTGACAGTTGCCGAAAGGCACTGGTTTCATCTAACGCGTGACAAGGGTCACCTCGGGCAGGTTCTGACGGAAAGCGGTGAATTTGGATGGAGTCGAAGCCGATCGTGCTGGTGCATGGTGCGTGGCATGGAGGGTGGTGCTGGAGCAGGGTTGTCCCGCTGCTCCAGGAGAAGGGTCACCGTGTGTTCGCACCCAGCCTGACGGGTCTCGGTGACCGGCGGCATCTGCTGACGGATTCGGTCAGCCTCCAGACCCATATCGACGACATCGTCAACCTCATCGAGTTCGAGGAGCTCGAGGACGTGGTGCTGTGCGCACACAGCGCTGGAGGGCAGGTCGTCGCCGGAGTCGAGCAGGTGCTCGGCGACCGCATCGCGCACCTGATCTATCTCGAGGCCGTCATTCCCGCGGAGGGTGAGTCGCTCAACGACGTGCTCGGGGACGGCGACGGTCTCCCCGATTTGTTCACGCAGAACGCGAACGATGAGGGTGACGGTTGGCGAGTGACGCCGTCGGCCTTCACCGCGGAGGCACTCGGCATTACCGATCCCACCGATGCGGCATGGCTGTTGCCGAAGCTCACCGACCACCCCTTCTCAGCTTTCACGACGCCGTTCCACGACAAGGGACTGCGTGCTCGGCGACACACGTTCGTGCGCTGTCAGCTCTTCGAGCTCGGTTGGCCCGATCGGCTGCTGGCCAATGCCGAGGCCGATCCGCACTGGGAGACCGCGCTGCTCCCGACCGGGCACGACGCGCAGGTCACCATGCCGCGCGAAGTCGCCGACATCATCATGGGTTGAGTTCCGGTCGCCTGGATTGTGGGCCGGATCCACGAGGAGTGCGTGAGTGATTCGGCGCGGCTGCGAACAAGGTCGTTCTTGAACCACTGGGTACGGGCGGGAAGGCGACCGCTCGGAACGCTCGGATCTGCTGGCGGCAGAAGGCCGCGGCATTCGGAGGCGCTCGCTCGACCTCACGCCACCGGCGGGCGGCGGGCCTGTGTCGCGGCTCCAGAGTTGCCGCTGCCAGCCACGGACGGAGCCGTTCGTTGCAGCGTGGGTGCGGGCTTCGCCGGTGTCGACGGTGACGGCGAGTCGGAGCCGGGCACTGATAGGTGCCGCTCAGGCTGACAGGTCGGTCAGGTTCGTGCCACCCAGAGCCGTCGATCCCAGCCCAGGTCGCGCCCGCCGGGGGCGTCGATCCCGGAGAAGCCGGCATCCTCGAGCAGCCGCTCGATCTGTGCCGTGGAACGCAGGCCGCCGCCGAACGCCGCCCGCAGCTGGAGGTCCAGCTCGGCATCGTGATCGTGGACGCCGTCGTCCTCGAGCACTCGCTCGACCAGCACCAAGGTGGCGCCGGTGCGCTGCAGATGTTCGCGCGTCCGGCGTAACGCCGCCTCTGCCGCACTGTCATCCAGCGTTTCCAGCCATTGCATGGCGGCGGTCGTTGCCCGCGCATCGCCGCCCGAGACAGCCGGCTCGCCGACCGTGACGGGAAGGCCCGGGTGGGTGTCGCGCAGTGCGGTCGCCAGCGCATCGGCACCCAGACCGAGCACGCTGACCGACGAGTGCTCGCCCCACGCGTGGTGTGAGAGCACCGATGAAGCCGGCCAGGCCGCGTCGAAGGTGACGAACTCTCGAGCAGCCTCCCCGAGCGCAGAGTCCGCGGCAAGCACCTGCCCCATCTGCTCCCCCGTGACAGCGGGAGCTGGAGCCCCGGTGCGCAGTGTCGCCAGTAGACGATCGGGCGTCAGGGCCCACAACGCGAGCGCTGGGTCGTCGTACTCGTCGTCCTCGGAGACCACGAACTCGCCGATCCCACCCAGCCGCAGTACGCCGGCACCGGTCAGTGACGGATCGGCGGGATCGGCTGCGAGCACGTCCAGGGCGACCAGATAGCGGCACAGCGCTCGCAGGGTGGGCTCATGCAACCCCAGCTCCTGGGCCAGATCGGCGGGGGCGCTCGGCTGACGCTCCAGACGACCGAGGACACCGGAGGCCACCGCGGTCCAGACGACCGAGGGAGTGGTCAGGTCGGTGAGCTGCTCCCATCGCTGGCGCAGCGCGTCGACCGCTTCTTCGGCCGGATCGGCCAGGGGCTTGCCGTCCTCGGTGGCAGGGGCCGCCGAGTAGCGCCAATAGCCGGTGACCTCGTAGCAGTCCGGCGGCACGTTGCGGTCGTTCTTGAGCCAGTTGCGGATCGGCTTGAGACTGATCGCTTCGCCGGCGAACCAGCAGTAGACGTCCCCGGGCCACCACGGCGCGGCCGTGACCGCGTCGAACAACGCGGTGCTCGCTCCCGCGGCGACGGCACCGCGATGCACCCAGGTGAGCTCCACCTCGTCGGGGACCGTCAGTGGTAGCTCGTGGGCCGGACCGCCGACCTCGACGAAGACCTGTCCACGCACGCCGTTGGGCCACTCCTCCAACAGCCGCGCCATCGCCGGGAGAGCGGTCTCGTCGCCGCCCAGCAGCAGCCAGTCGACTCCGGTCGGCAGCAGTGCCGAGATCTTCGGGCCGGCGATGTGTGCCAGATCGCCCACCTGCACCCGCTCGACCCACGAGGAGGCGAACCCCGTGCCGTGTCGCACGAAGTCCAGGTCCATCTCGCCAGCCAGCGGATCCCAGCGCCGTGGCGTGAAGTCCTTGGCAGGCGAGGCCCCCGACCAGTCCAGGAGTCCGTCCACCTGCCGGGGCGGCACCGCCGCGGACTCGCCATGACCGGGTACGACCAGCTTGACGTGGTCGTCGAATCCCAGGCTCTGCAACTCGCCGACCTTGATCCCGTCCGGCGTCGTGAACGGCCGGAGCTGCTCACCAGTCAAGGTGATCCGCCGGAAACCCGGAGACAGATCCTCGACTCGACTAACGGTGAGGGCGCGGATGTTGATTTCGAAGACCTTGTTCTCGCGTCGGCTGCGAGGCATGAACGCTCCTTGGCTGGGAGGTGACCGGCGATCACGGTAGGGGCGCGATGGCCCGGTCTTCTATGCGCGAGGTGAGGGATGGGCGCGCGCTTCGACCGGACGCTCTCGGGCTTGTACCGGGACCCCGGGTCTGACTCCTAGGTTGAGGGCGTCATGTCGACTGCGCCTCTCTCCACCGCTGCGGCGGTGCTGGGCTGGTGCCTGCGGCAGGCTCGGCGCACGCTGGCTGCGTCGATGCTGTCGGCGCTCGTCCGACAGCTCGCCTTCCTGGCGATTCCGTGGTGCCTCGGGCGAGCGGTGCAGGCTCTGGCAGAGGCCGACTCGTCGATGATGTACGGCGCACTGGGCCTGCTCGCGATCTGTGTCCTCGTCAACTTTGCCGGGCTCTGCGGGTGGATGTGGTGGGCTCACCTGGCAGAGGCGCGGTTGGCGAACGACCTTCGGTGCCGGCTTCTCGAGGTGACTCTGCGGCAGGACACCGCCCGACTGGAGACGATCGGGTCCAACCAGGGGGACTTGTTGTCTCGGGCGATCGACGACGTCGACGCCGTCTTGACCTGGATCCACGGGCTGGCCCACTGGGTGGTCATCTCGGTGACCGTGATCGTGCTCGTGCCGGCGATCGGTGCGGTGGACCCAGTCCTGCTCGTGGTCGCACTTGGCTGTGGATCCCTACTGGCGGTCACGAACGTGATCGCGCCGCGGCTCTTCGGCCCCCGGATCGCCGCGGTCGCGGCCGAGCAAGGTGCGCGCGCCGAGTCCGTGCAACAGCTGGTCGCCGCAGCCCCCTCCCTGCGGGGCGTCGGCGCAGAGCAGGCCCTGGTACGACGGCATGCGGCGCGCAGCGCGGCCGTGCGGGAGCGAATGGTGGCGGCGGCGCGGGTCGGTGCGGGATGGCAGGCGATCGGCACCGGCCTCCCGGGCGTGGCCGTCGGCGTCGGGCTCCTGATCGGAGGCCTGGCCGTCCTCGATGGTCGAGTCGACATCGGCGAACTCACCACCTTCGCGCTCTGGATGGGCACCGTCCAGCTCGCCGCCGCGGCGATCGTGGCCCGACTCGGTGAGCGCAGTGCTGCGCTGGCCAGCGCTCAGCGGATTGCCGACGTGCTCGGCCTGGACCCGGTCGGCAGCACGATGCCTGCGGTTGTGGGCTCCGGCGGACACCCGGACGGCAACGCCTGCCGGACCCCGCCCGAAGCCCGCGTCGGCGGGTCGGAAAGCCGCGTCTCGCTGCGGTTGCAGGCGCTGGTGCCCGATCTGCCGGCTGCTGAGGTGATGCCGGTCGATCTGGAGGTCGCGCCGGGTCAGTGGGCGCTGGTCACCGGCCCGACCGGCTCGGGCAAGTCCACGCTGTTGCGAAGCATCGCGGGTGCCACAGCTGCCGAGGGCCGCGTCCTGGTCGGGTCCCGCGACGTCGCAGCGAGCGACCCGGATGACCGCGCCGAGCTGCTCACGCTGGTGCCGCAGGGCCCGACTCTCTTCCACGGCACCATCCGCGACAACCTCCGGATGGCCGCACCCCACGCTGGCGATGACGAGTTGCTCGCTGCCTGCCACACCGCGGGGTTCGACACCGTCGTCGCACAGCTGGCGGAAGGATTGGACACGTTGGTAGGAGAGCGCGGTGCGACCCTCTCCGGTGGTCAGCGTCAGCGGCTCGCGCTTGCCCGGGCCCTGCTTCGCCCCGTGCCGGTGCTCCTGCTCGACGACGTGACCTCTGGTCTGGACGTCGAGACCGAGCAGGTCACCCTTGCTCGCCTGCGGAGAGCTACCGCAGACCGGATCGTGGTGTGGGCCGGACACCGCCCTGCCTTGCGTGGATGCGTGGACCTGACGGTCGAGCTCTCGGCCTGTCCGGACGGCTGCGGCGATGGCTGAGGTGCGCCGGCTCGCGGCGCACCCGGACGAGAGCGCCGTCCTGCGTCGGACAGCTCCGATGTTGCGCGGGCACGGTCGGTGGCTGGCCGTGGCTGTCCTCGTGAACCTGGCCGGAGCGGGCGGCGTGGTTGCCAGCAGCGTGCTGCTCGGGGTGGTCACCGATGCGATCCTCGATCGTGACCGGGGTGCGGTCGTGGTCACCGCGGTGGTTGCGATCGTGGTCGCGGGCGTCGCACTCGGGCTGGAGTGGATCGGCCAGCTCGCCGTCGTACGCCTCGGCGAGACCGTGGTGCAACAGCTGCGCGACCTCGCCGTGGCCCGGATCGCCGAGGCGCCGCTCCGGTTCATCGAGGCGCACCGGCGCGGCGACCTGGTGCGCCGCACCACCGGCGAGATGGCCGAGCTCTCCGGGTTCGTCGGCCGCACGCTGCCCGACCTGGTCAGCCAATCGCTGCTCGTCGTGGTCACGGTCGTCGTCCTCGCGGGCTACTCCTGGGTGCTGACCGGCGTGGTGATCGTGATGCTGGCCGTGGCCATCGCCGTGCTGGGTAGGCGATACCTCGCCCGTGCGGGGCCGGCGCTCGCCAACCTGGCACACGCCGAGGCAGGAGTGAGCGCGAGCTTCGCGGAGTCGCTGTCGGCCAGCGAGCAGATCGCGCTGCTCGGCGCCCGTTCGATCCGCGGTCAGCAGCTGCGCGAGGAAGGGGAGACGTTGCTGGCTGCGCGGATCGGCTTTCTGCGTAGCTATCGGTGGCTGATGGCGTTCGGCCCGGTTGGTGGCCTCACCCTGGTCGCGCTGGTCGCCTTGTCCGCCTGGGGCGTCGACCGGGGCTGGCTCGGCGTCGGCGGTGCGGTCACTTTCATCTTCGCTGCGCGCGGCGCCTTCGGTGATGTCGAGGACCTCGTCGATGGTCTCGGTGAGCTCCGGGCCGCCCGGACGATCCTTGCCCGGCTGCTCGACCTCATCGACGCCACCGAGATCGAGGTAGGCGCCGGCGCCGTGCCTCCTGCCCCCGGTGACCTGGTGCTCGACTCGGTCGGCTACCGGTACGACGCCGACGGTCCGCCGGCACTGGTGGAGGTGTCGATGAGACTGTCACCGGGCGATCACGTCGCCGTGGTGGGGGAAACCGGATCGGGCAAGACCACGCTGGGCAAGGTGCTGGCCGGCTTCTACACCGCTGACGAGGGATCGGTGTGCTGGCGCGGCATGCCGATCCACCGCATCGATCCGGGCGTGCTGCGGCGGGCGGTGGTCTGCGTGCCACAGGAGGTGGTGCTGGTCGAGGGCTCGATCGCAGCCAACCTCGCCACGCTGCCCGGTGTGGTGGACACGCCAGCCTGGCGGGGGCAGGTCCTGCGCACCGCCGTGGAGTTGGGGCTCGGAGCCTGGCTGGCTCGGCTGCCGGCCGGCCTGGACACCGCGGTCGGTGAGCACGGGTCGAACATCTCGGCGGGGGAACGCCAGATCGTCGCGCTGCTGCGGGCCGCCCTCGCCGATCCCGCGATCTTGGTGCTGGACGAGGCAACTGCCGACGTGGACGCGGACATCGCCGGCGCGGTCGAAGGTGCGGTTGCTCGGCTGGGTCAGGGGCGAATCACGGTGGTGATCGCACACCGGCCCGACACCATCGGCCGGGCCGACCGGGTGATCCGCTTGGCCGAGGGTCGGTTGCTCGGCTGACTACCCCTACCCCGGATCGGGCGTGGCCGGCCCTGCGATCGACGTCCACAGGGCAGTGCACGAGCCGGCGGCAGATTGTTAGGTTAGGCTAACCATCGTGATAGACGACCGCTGGAAGCTGCACAGCTGGGGGCACGCCCCGCACGTCCACGACTTCCACCAGTTCCTGCACGTCGCCATCGGCCACGCCGTCGTCGGCGTGGAGGGGATGGCCTTCCGGCTCTCCTCGTCGGTCGGGCTGATGGTGCCCGCGGGCACCTGGCACTCCGCACGGTTCTCCGACGACTGCCTGATCATGCCGTTCGCGTTCCCGGCCGGCAACGCCTTGCCGTACGACGGCCCGACTCAGATCGCGATCACCTCCGAACGCCGGCACCTGCTCCTGGCCGAGGGTCGCCGACTCCTCGACGATGACGGCGACGGTTCGCGGGAGCTCTTCGATGCCCTGGTCGACGATCTCGCCGAGCTCACCGTGCCCGCACCCGTACGGGAGCCGGCGCGCGCCGTCGCTGAGGCGATCCTGGCTGATCCGGCCGATCCCAGCACCGTGACGGACTGGGCGGCACGATCCTTCGTCAGCCCGAGCAGCCTGCGCCGCGCCTTCCGCTCCGAGACCGGTCTCTCGTTCACCGAATGGCGCACCCGGGCTCGGATCAATGCTTCGATCCCCATGCTCGAGCGAGGCGAGATGGTCTCCCTGGTCGCTCAGCGGGTGGGCTTCGCCAGTGCCAACGGCTACATCCTTGCCTTCCGGCGCTACTTCGGGCAGACCCCCGGGGTCTTCGTCAACAGTCAGCGAGAGCTGGTCTCCTGAAGTCCCGATCCGCTGATCGAGTGCCCGCGAGGAACGAGCCGGGCGTATCGAGATCACGCCGGCGCCGTGCGCCCGGCCGGCGTCTCGATACGGCCCTCGGCTGGCGCCTCGGACCACTCGACGACCGGGGGCGTCTCGACACCCGAGAAAATCAGTGCTTCCCTATCCCCGCGGGTCGAGTGCGACGACGGTCGGCGTCCCGGTGATCGGGTCGGGCACGACCAGGCAGGGCAGCCCGAAGACGTCGGCGACCAGGTCGGCATCGACGACCTCGTGCGGGGCTCCCGTCGCGACGATGCACCCCTCCTTCATCACGATCAAGTCGCTGGCATACCGGAAGGCCTGGTTGAGGTCGTGCAGGACGGCGACGACGGTGCGCCCCTCGTCGTGGAGAGAGCGGAGAAGCTCCAACAGGTCGAACTGGTGGGCGACGTCGAGGAACGTCGTCGGCTCGTCGAGGAGCAGTACCGGGGTCTCCTGCGCCAGCAGCATCGCCAGCCAGACCCGCTGACGCTGACCG
>JASGGG010000086.1:0-12422 GCA_047605165.1 Nocardioidaceae bacterium | reverse complement strand
GCGGCCTCCGCCGTGACAGGGCGGCGCGCTAACCAACTGCGCTACGGGGCCTTGATGAAGTTGTGTTGCTGAGCGCAGGAACTCTAACAGTCTGTTGCTCGGTTGGCCGAATCGCCGTTCGGGCCAGCACCCCCAACCGGATTCGAACCGGCGCTACCGCCGTGAAAGGGCGGGGTCCTAGGCCGCTAGACGATGGGGGCCCGCCCCCCGTTGGGGACCGCACAACTATAGGGGTCGGCCACAGGGGCGGACAAATCGTGAACAGCGGCCGAACACCATGACCGGGCACAATGGCGGTGTGGTCGAGATGAGCCGGGAGCGCTTCGAGGAGCTGGTGAGCGACGCGCTCGACACGATTCCGCCGGAGCTGACGGCGATGATCGACAACGTCGTGGTGCTGGTCCAGGACGAGCCACCGGCTGAGGATCCCGACCTCCTGGGCGTGTACGACGGCATCGCCTTGCCCGAGCGTGACAGCGGCTATGCGATGGTGCTGCCCGATCGCATCACGATCTTCCGCAACCCCACGCTGGCGATGTGCGAGACCGAGACCGACGTCGTCCGCGAGGTCGGGATCACCGTGATTCACGAGGTGGCCCACCACTTCGGGATCGACGACGAACGACTGCACGAGCTCGGGTACGCGTGAGTGCGGTCCGGCCCGGATCCCGCGAGTTGGGCACGACGCATCGTCTGCGGGACAATGGGTGACAGGGTTTCATATCCCGTCGGAAGGCAGACATGACCGAGCACCGACACCGCGTGGTCGTCATCGGGTCCGGCTTCGGTGGCCTGTTCGCCACCCAGGCCCTCAAGCATGCCGATGTCGAGGTGACCATGGTCGCCAAGACCAGCCATCACCTGTTCCAGCCGCTGCTCTACCAGGTCGCGACCGGCATCCTGAGCCAGGGCGAGATCGCTCCGCCGACCCGCGAGGTACTCGCACGCCAGAAGAACGCGCGGGTACTGCTGGGCAACGTCACCGCCATCGACCTGGACGCGCGAACGGTCACCTCCGAGGTGCTCCGGCGCGAGACCGTGACGCCGTACGACTCACTGATCGTCGCCGCGGGGGCGAGCCAGTCGTACTTCGGCAACGACCACTTCGCGCAGTACGCCCCTGGCATGAAGAGCATCGACGACGCGCTGGAGCTGCGGGGACGGATCTTCGGGGCGTTCGAGCTGGCCGAACTGGCCGAGGACGACGAGGAGATCCGCCGGCTGCTGACCTTCGTGGTGGTCGGCGCCGGCCCGACGGGCGTGGAGATGGCCGGACAGATCGCCGAGCTCGCGCACCGGACGTTGCACAAGGACTTCCGGCACATCAACACCCGCAGCGCCCGGGTCATCCTGCTCGACGCGGCGTCGCAGGTGCTGCCGTCCTTCGGAGCCAAGCTCGGCGAGGTGGCGCGCCGTTCGCTGGAGAAGCACGGCGTCGAGGTCATGCTCGGCGCGATGGTCACCGACCTCGACGAACGCGGCCTCCAGGTGCAGCTCGAGGGCGGCACCAGCCAACGCATCGAGGCGGTGACCAAGGTATGGGCGGCGGGCGTCTCGGCGAGTCCCCTGGGGCGTACGCTCGCGGACCAGACCGGCGCGTCTCTCGACCGCGCCGGCCGGATCGCCGTCAACCCCGACCTCACCCTGCCCGATCACCCCGAGGTCTTCGTGGTGGGCGACATGATCGCGCTCGACAACCTCCCCGGGGTCGCGCAGGTGGCCATCCAGGGCGGCAAGTACGCCGCCAAACAGATCGAACGCCGGATCGAGGGGGAAGCTCCACAGCCACCGTTCCACTACTTCGACAAGGGGTCGATGGCGACGATCTCGCGGTTCAGCGCGGTCGCACTCGTCGGCAAGCTGCGAGTGTCGGGAGTGATCGCCTGGCTGATGTGGCTGGTAATCCACCTGGTGTATCTCACCGGTTTCAAGAACCGGTTCACCGCTCTCGTACGCTGGACGATCAGCTTCGTCACCCGCGGCCGCCAGGAGCGCGCGTTCACCGAGCAGCAGATCTTCGGCCGCCAGGCTGTGCAGCGACTGGACGGACTGAGAGGGTGGGAGAATGACTAAACGCGCCGAACAGCCCGAGCCGCTGGCCGTGCCCGTCAAAGAGGTCAACTGGCCGCTGCGCATCGTGCTGGCCGTGATCGTCGTGGTGGCGCTGGTGGTCGCTTATCTCATCGGCGTCACCGTGTTGCCGCGTTGGTGGTCCCATCGGGTCGGCAACCGCGTCGACGGTTCGATAACGGCTGGCGTCTGGTACGGCCTGCTGCTCGGCTTCGTGTTCACGCTGTTTCCCCTGGTCGTGTTGCGCCAGGCGTTCCGCCGCACCAAAGCATGGGTGCGGATCGCGGTGGTCCTGCTGGCGCTCGCCCTGGCTGTACCGAACCTGCTGACGCTCTCCATCGTGCTGGGCGACGGTACGGCGGCACATGCGGGGGACCGGGTGCTGGATGTCGAGGCTCCGGGCTTCCGGCTGGGCAGCTCGATCGGCGCGGTCGCAGCCGTGGTCGTCGGGGTCCTCCTGCTGGTCACGGCCTGGCGGCGCCGGCACGACCGCCGGAAACTGGAGAAGCTCAAGGTTGAGAACAAGGCTGCCCAACAAACACTGTCCGAACGAGCGCCGCGGGACGCCTCCTCGGAAGGAGACGCCCCGCAGCGGTAGTGGTCTGTAAGAGAAGTCCTCGACCTCGGCGCCTCGCGTCCGGCCGGCGTCTCGATACACGCCTCGCAAGCTCGGCGCACTCGACGACCGGAAGCGGCTCGATACGGCCCGGCGAGGGGAACACGGTGACAGAAGTCAGCGGCCTGACGCTAGGGCCAGATCAGGCATGCGCGGGCACGCGCTCCTCGTGCCCGTCGGGGGCCAGGTAGAAGCCGTCGTCGAAGAGGATCACGCCGTTGCACAACTGGCACCAGCCCTGCTCGGAGTGGTCGGAGACGACGTGCGCGCTGCAGCAGTCGGTCGAGTTGGCTTCGGGACAAGCCGGGGTGTGTTGGCACATGGTGTTTCCCTCCCAGGGTCGTGCCGGTGTCTTATGTCTATGAAACGCCAGCGGCCGGTTCGCGTGACATGTTTTGGGTTAACTGGCATCCCGAGACCGCCAGATTTCTTGGATCGATCCAAGCACTTCCAGCGTACGCCGATGGCTGGCTGGGTCAAGCACCTGCGACAGGAGGGAGGACCCGCTCGAGATAGGCGTTGCCGAACACGCCGGTGGGGTCGAGCCGGTCACGCAGCGCGACGAAGTCGCCGAACCGCGGATAGCGCTCGGCGAGCTCGACGTGGGTGAGCCGGTGCAGCTTGCCCCAGTGCGGGCGCCCGCCGCCGGCCCCGAGCACGTCCTCACAGACGGAGAACCAACGCTCGTGGGGCATCCGGTGGTACTGGTGGAACGCGACGTAGGCGCTCTCGCGGTCGTACGCCGGCGACAGCCAGATGTCGTCGCTGCGGACGAAACGCACCTCGAACGGAAACGAGATCGCCTCGTCGTGGGCGCGTACCCACCGCTTGAGCTCACGAAGCGCGGGTACGAGTGCCTCACGGCCGATGGCGTACTCGCCTTCGCGGAAACGCACGTCACGTCGCGAGGCGAACACCTTGCCGGGTACGTCGGTGAAGGTGCGGTTGGATACCGCGGTGGTGACCAGCCGGGTGATGCCGGGTACGCCCTGGGGGAATCGGGTGCCGATCCGGAGGAGGGCCTCGAAGCCGACGTTGGTGACGAGCCGGTCGTCCAGCGTTCGTATCCAGGTGCTCATCGGGCTGAGCGGAGCGTCGGCAGGAAGCCGGTTGAAGCGGCGGGTGAGAGCCCGCTCGGTGTGCGGGAACCAGAAGAACTCGAAGTGGTCGTTGCTCTGCGCGAGTTCGTCGACGCGATCCAGGGTCTCCTCCAGGGGCGCCTTCTGGTCGACCGCGTGCAGCGCGTACATCGGCACGGTCTGCAGGGTGACCTTCGTGATCACGCCCAGCGCCCCGATGCCGACCCGTGCGGCGGCGAACAGTTCGGGCCGCTCGGTCGCCGAGCAGGTCACGACCGAGCCGTCGGCGAGCACCAGCTCGAGCCCGCGGATCTGGTTGGCGATCGACCGGAACCTGACTCCGGACCCGTGGGTGCCGGTCGAGGTGGCACCGGCGATCGTCTGCCGGTCGATGTCACCGAGGATCTCCATCGCCAGCCCGTGCTCGGCCAGCAGCGAGTTGAGCCGGTGCAGCGGTATACCGGCCTGCACGGTCACCAACCCGGTCTCGACGTCGATCGAGACCGGCTGGTCGAGCCGGTCGGGTCGCAGCTGTAGTCCGGGTGCGACCGCCGCTCCGCTGAAGGAGTGCGCGGCCCCGATCGCCTTGACCCGAAGCCCGTCGGCAACCGCCTGACGGACCGCTTCGGCAACCTCCTCGGTGGTCGCCGGCGTGGCGACTCGTGCCGGCGTGACGGCTTCGTTGCCCGCCCAGTTCCGCCAGCTCCCCACGACGGTCAGCATACGAGCCGACTGGGGAGCGCTGGCCCAGTTGGGCTACTTCGCCAGGTCGCGGACGATCCGCTGGGAGGCGAGCTTGCCGGGCTGGCCGATCACGCAACCGCCAGGGTGGGTGCCGGATCCGCACTGGTAGTAGCCGCTGATCGGGGTGGCGTACTGGCTCCAGCCGGGGGCGGGGCGGAAGAAGTACATCTGCGGGGCGAGCAACTCCCCGGCGAAGATGTTGCCCTCGGTCAGGCCGGTCGTGGCCTCGATGATGTCGGGCGTGACCACTTCGCGCTGGAGCACCAGGTCGCCGAAGCCGGGGAAGTGCTGTTCGAGCACGGCCTGGGCCTTGTCGGCGAAGTTCTCCCGCTCCGCGTCCCAGGTGCTGCCTTTGAGCTCGTACGGCGCGTACTGCACGAAGCAGCTCATCACGTGCTTGCCCGGTGGGGCCATGTCGGGGTCGACGACCGACTGGACGGCGGCGTCGATGTAGGGCTGGTCGCTGTACCAGCCGTACTTCGCGGCATCGAACGCGCGCTCGACGTACTCCAGTGTCGGGCCGATGTTGAGGAAGCCGCCGAAGTGGTCGACGGTGTCCTTGAGTGCCGGGAAGACCGGGAGGCCGTCGAGGGCGAAGTTGACCTTGGCCGAGACGCCGCGGAACCGCAACCGCTCGATGCTGTCGACCAGATCGGTGGGCAACTCGCGGGGCTCGACCAACTCCAGGAAGGTACGCCGGGCGTCGAGCGCCGAGACTACGACCGGGGCGTGGAACTCGGTGCCGTCCGCCAGCGCCACCCCGACGGCCGCGCCGTTCTTGGTGATCACCGAGGTGACCGGTGACTCGAGCCTGATCTCGACACCGAAAGCCTCCGCCGCGCGCGCGAGCACCTGGGTGAACCCGCCGTTGCCGCCCTTGTGGAACGCCCACGAGCCGAGCGCGCCGTCGTGCTCGCCCATCTTGTGGAACAGCAGCACCAGGCCGGAGCCTTGCGACATCGGGCCGACCATGGAGCCGATCACCGACGACGACCCGTGGTAGCCCTTGACGGCCTCGTGCTCGAAGTAGTCGTCGAGCCAGTCGGCCGCGCTGCCGGTAAGCAGCCGCACGGTGTTGTGCATCGTGCGCCGGTCGATGCCGCCGAGGTGGTCCAGCAACCACTTGACGTCGGCGGCGTCGTCGGGGTCCTTGCCGAAGATGTTGGGCGGCGGGTTGTCGAACAGCGGGCGGATCGCCTGGCAGACCGCGTCGAGATCGTGGTGGTAACGCTCGTATGCGTCGGCGTCGCGGCGGGAGTGGCGGCGGATCTCGGCGACGTTCTCGCCGTGGTCGTCGCCGAAGAGCAGGTAGTCGCCGTCGCCGGTCGGGTGGAAGGAGCTCGGCATCATCAGCGGCAGGAAGCCGTGCTCGACCAGGTTGAGCTCCTGGATGATGTCGGGCCGGAACAGCGAGAGCGCGTAGGAGAAGGTGGTGAACGAGAAGCCGGGACGCAGCTCTTCGGTGATCGCCGCGCCGCCGACCAGATGACGTCGCTCCAGTACCAGCGTCCTGAGCCCGGACTTCGCGAGATAGGCGGCATTCGTCAGGCCGTTGTGGCCGCCGCCGACCACGATCGCGTCGTAGTTGTTGGTCATCGGGTCTCCTGGTGGGCGGGTGCGGTCTGGGTGGGACTCGGCTGCTCCGCGGTGCGGTGAGCGGGTTTTGGTCCGCGATCTTTGTTGGCTCGCTCCGCTCGCGTGTGTCCGCCGCCAACGACGATCGCGTCATAGCTGTTCATGTGTCTCCTCATGGTTGTGCGTCGGCGCCTGGTGTCCGGTCGGCGTCTCGATACACGCCTCGCAAGCTCGGCGTACTCGACGACCGAAGGGTGCTCGATACGCCCTCGCTCCTCGGGCTACTCGACCAGCGGTGCGAAGGGTGATCGAGTGCCCGGCGAGGAACGAGCCGGGTGTATCGAGATCACGGGTCCGCACGCGCGGTCTTCCTGTCCGGGTTGAAGAACGGCAGCTTGGTGGTCGCGACGCGCACGGTCGTGTTGTGGTGGTTGATCGCGAGCTCGAGGTGCAGCTCGGTGCCGGGCGTGGCCAGCTCGGGGCGTACGCGTGCGATGCCGATGTGCTTCTGGAGCACCGGCGAGTAGAGGAACGTCGTGCAGTAGCCGGCGTCGCCGCGCTGGCTGTCGTACAGCACCGACTCGTACGGCCAGGGCTGGTCGTCCTTGGGCGGGAACAGCCCGGCGTCTCGGTAGAGCTGGTCCCAGTGCCGCCAGTCGGCGATGATCCCGATGGTGGCCCACCGCGAGGTCTTCTGCTCCAACTCGCGCTTGATCGCCTGCCGGCCGATGAAGTTGCGGTCGCCGTCGCGCACGCCACCCAGCATCCAGCCCATCCCGAGCTCCTTGGGGGTGACACGGTCGGCGTCGGTGAACACCAGCGTGCTGTTGTGGAACTCGACGTCGACCAGTGGCAGGCCGGCCTCGGTACGTAAGGTCCCCAGTGCCTGCTCGCCGAACGGCCGCAGGCTGTGCGGCCGGCCGGCCTCGAGCACGGCGTCGAGCACGGCGTCCGCGTCCTCGGCACGCGCGGTGATCTCGAAGCCGAGGTCGCCGGTGTAGCCGGTGCGCGACAGGGTCACGGGCGCGTTGCCCAGCTTGGTCTCGGCCAGCTCGAAGTACGCCAGGCTCGCGGCCTCGCCCATCAGCGGCTGGAGCGCTGCTCGGCTGCGGGGGCCTTGGACCGCGAGCATCGCGTACTCCTCGGAGACGTCCTCGAGGTGCACCCGCAGCCGGCCGGCGTGGGTCTCGAACCAGCTCATCGACGGGCGGGCCGAGGTGAGCAGGAAGTCGTTGTCGGAAGAGCGGAAGACCACACCGTCTTCCATCACGTAGCCGCGGTCGTCGCACCAGAGGGTGTAGAAGGCGTGGCCTGGACGGCAGTTGCGGATGTCGCGGGTCAGCGTCCCGGCGAGCAGAGCCTCGGCGTCGGGGCCGGTGATCCGGTACTTGTACAGCGGCGAGGTGTCGAAGATCCCCACGCTGTTGCGTACCGCGAAGTACTCGTGCTTGGGTGCGTGGGAGTAGCGCAGCGCCGACAGGTAGCCCTGCCAGTGCGTGTAGAGCCCCTGGGTGTTGAGCTCGGTGAGCCGGTCGTGGAACGGGGTCTTCTTGATCACACCGCCAGCCTAGCCGCTACTGATCCGCAAGTCAGTAGCGTTCAAGCTTGTCCAGGATCCAGGCGTACACCTCGGCCTCGTCGGCGAGGTGGGCGAAGCGACCGGCGGGGCCGGCGTGGGCACCGGCACCGGTCTCGACGCGGAACAGGCAACGCGGCGACCAGTCGGGGTCCGACTTCCGCAGCGCGGCGACCCACTTGGCCGGCTCGAAGACCATCACCCGCGGGTCGTGCAGCGCACCGGTGACCAGCAGGTCGGGGCGGGAACCGGGCGCGGGCAGGTTGTCGTAAGGGGAGTAGGCCAGCATCTGTTCGAAGTCTTCGCGGCGCCGCGGGTCGCCCCATTCGTCCCACTCGGTGACGGTGAGCGGGATCGACGGGTCCAGCATGGTCGAGACGACGTCGACGAACGGCACTTCGGCCACGACCGCGCGCCAGCGGAACGATCCTGGCTGAACACCGCGCCTTGGAGCAGGCCTCCGGCGGACAGCCCCGCGTCGCCAGCCGGGTGCCATCGACCAGGCCGGCGGCCACCAGCCCGTCGGCGACCGCGATGTGGTCGGTGAACGTGTGCTGCTTGCGGCCAGGCGCCCGTCGAGCCACCACCGGCGGCCGCCCTCGCCGCCGCCGCGGACGTGGGCGTACGCGTAGACGACCCCGCGATCCAGCAGCGCGGGAAGGGCTGGGTCCACTCCGGCTCGAACACGGCCTCGCGCCGTATCCGTAGAGCAGCGCAGGCGCACTGCCGTCGAGGTGTACGCCGGCCGCGCGCAGCAGCGTTACCGGGACCTGGGTGCCGTCCAGGGAGGCGACCGAGGTGCGGTCGGCGACGTACCGGCCGCGGTCGTACCCGGGAGCCTCGCGGCGCAGCACCTCGGTGCGCTCGCCGTGGCGAGAGACCGAGCTCCACACCGGCGGGTCCAGCAGCGCCTGGTCGACGACGGTGACGGCCTCGGCGTCGTACTCGTCGTTCTCGGCGAGCTCGATCGTGCCGCAGTCGAAGGCCGGGCGCACCACGACGCCTTCGCCGGTGAGATCGGCGAGAGGCAACAGCCGCAGCCGCCGCTGGTCCCGCCGCGGTAGCCGAGCACGACATGGCCCGCGAACGCGTCGGCCGAGTAGAGCCGCTCGGCGGGATCCTCGGGTCGCACGTCGGTCCACGCGGTGTGGTCCTGGTCGTCAACCAGCACCGGGCAGCGGGCGAGCCGGAACTCGGTCGAGCCGTCGTTGGTGACCAGGAGCAGGTACGAGTCGTCGCCTGTGACGACGTGCTCCGCGTCGTACTCGATGCCGGCTCGCCGCCCACCGACAGACGCGGGCGGGGACGCGGGGCTGTGCGCGTCGATCGCCAGACCTCGCGGGTGTCACGGCTCTCGGCGGTGATCAGCACGACCTGGCTGCTGCGGGTGGTGCGCACGGTCAGCTCGAACCGCTCGTCCGGCTCCTCGAGCACCAGCACGTCGCCGGCCGGGGTGCCGAGCCGGTGGCGCCAGATCTGGTGGGGCCGGTAGGCCTGGTCGTGAACGGCGTAGAAGAACGCGCTGCCGTCGGCGCTCCAGCCGCCGGAGTAGTAGCTGCACCGCACACGGTCGGGTCGTCCTCCCCGGTGCGCAGGTCGCGGAACCTGAGCTCGTACACCTCGTCGCCGGTCAGGTCGACCGAGTACGCCAGCACCGAGGCGTCCGGGCTGAGCAAGCAGAGACCCTGTTCGACGTAGCTGCCCAGCCCCGGGTCACCGGCGGCGAAGTCGTTGAGATCGAGCAGCACTTCGTCGCCTGGATCAATTTCATTCAGGTCGCGAACTCTTAACAGTTGCCGGTATTCCTTTCCTACGGGCAGCTTCGTGTAGTAGGAAGAACCTTTGAAGGACCAACTGACTGACGGATCAGTCGGTGGCATCCGCGCCATCATCTCGGCCGTCAGCTCGCTGATGAGGGGTCGCAAGTGTCCGGTAGCGCTTTCGTACCACCGTCGCTCGGCCACGAGATGGTCGAGGAAGACCGGCTCGCCGACCCGCTTCATCCAACAGAACGGGTCAGGTCGCACCACTCCGTGCTCGACGTGCTCGCAGGGCTCCTCGGGCGCGGTAGGGGGTCCAGCGGTCGGAGTGGTCATGGGCGGCACCGTACCCCCGTGCGTGCTGCGGTGGCCGTGGGTCTGCTCGCCGCGTTCTTCGTCGGGCCCGTCATGGCTTCGGGTACGAGCGGCGCGAGCGCCGCCGACAAGGTCACCTTCACCGTCGGCCTGAAGAACGAGGTCGACTCCTTCAACCCCTTCCTCGGCATCGAGGCGCCGTCGTACGAGATGTGGGCGCTGACCTACGACATGATGGTCGGCTACTCGATGAAGGACATGTCGCCGGTCCCGGACCTGGCCACCTCGTGGGACAAGTCCGCGGACGGGCTCACCTGGACCTTCCACATCCGCGAGGGCGTGACGTGGTCCGACGACGTGCCGTTCACGGCCGCGGACATCGCCTACACCTACAACCGGATCCTCGGGGGCGGTACCGAGGCCGACAGCTGGGGCAGCTACCTCAACAACGTGACGTCGGTGACAGCACCTGATGCGAAGACCGTCGTGCTCAAGCTGAAGAAGGCCAACGCGACGCTTCCGCTGCTGCCGATCCCGATCATCCCCGAGCACGTCTGGAAGAACGTCTCGGGCAAGCAGGTCGCGACCTACCCGAACGAGCCGAAGGACGGTCAGCCCGTCGTCGGCACCGGGCCGTTCCGGATGGTCGAGGGCAGTGCCGGAGGCTCGCTCTACCGGTTCGAGGCCAACCCGGACTACTGGGGCGGCAAGCCGCACGTCGACGAGGTCGTGTTCCGGGTGTTCAAGGCCGAGGACCCGATGGTGCAGGCGCTGATCAAGGGCGAGGTCGACTTCATCCACGACATCAGCCCGATCCAGGTCAAGGCGCTGGAGAAGCAGAAGGACATCACCGCGATCCAGGGCGTCTCCCCCTACTTCGAGGAGATCGGGTTCAACACCGGCGCGGTGGACACCAAGACCGGGAAACCGATGGGCGACGGGAATCCGGCGCTGCAGGACCCGAAGTTCCGGTCCGCGCTCGGCTGGGCGATCGACCGTGACTCGCTCATCACCAAGGCCTACCAGGGGGCGGCCATCGCGGGAGACTCGATCATCCCGCCGACGTACTCCGGCTGGCGATGGGAGCCCGGGGACGACGAGCGGGTCGGCTTCGACCTCGACAAGGCTGGGCAACTGCTCGACGAGGCGGGTTACAAGAAGGGGTCGGACGGATTGCGTACGATGCCCGACGGCACGCCGATCGGGACGCTCCGGCTGTTCGCACGGCCGGAGGAGAAGCGTTCGGTCACCGTGATGGACTTCTTCCAGGAGTGGCTCGAGGACCTGGGCATCAAGGCCGAGGTGACCGCCATGGAGAGCAACCGGCTGACCAAGGTGATCCTCGACGGTGACTTCGACGCCTTCCAGTGGGGCTGGTACGTGGAGCCCGACCCGGACTCGATGCTGAGCTATATGACCTGCGACCAGCGTGGTGCCTGGTCGGACTCGTGGTACTGCAACCCGGAGTACGACAAGCTGTACAAGGAGCAGGGCGCTGAGCTCGACGGTAACAAGCGGGTCGAGATCGTCAAGCAGATGCAGCAGATCCTGTACCGGGACGCGCCCTATCAGGTGCTCGCGTACACCAAGGACGGGCAGGCGTTCCGCAACGACAAGTTCGGCTGCTTCCTGCCGCAGCCGACGCCCGGCGGCGTCCTGCTCATGCAGTACGGCGGCTACAACTACACCTTCTTGCGGCCGGCCTCCGAGGCCGGCGACTGTGACGGCGTCGCGGGCGCGGTCGGCGTCGCCGCGAAGGGCGAGACGACCTCGGACGGCGGCGGCAGCAACACAGGTGTGATCATCGGGCTCGGCGTCGTGGTCGTACTGGTGGCCGCCGGTGGCGTCGTGGTCGGCCTGCGTCGCCGCACCACCACGGCGGATCGAGAGTGATGACATTCTCAGGGGAGTGACTGCGACGTGACCACCCTGATCGCCACGGCCGAGTCCCCGCCGGTCACCCGGCGGCGGAGCTATCTGCGCTACGTCGGGACGAAGCTGCTGGGCGCGCTCGGCACGCTCTTCTTCGTGCTCGTGGTGAACTTCTTCCTGTTCCGCGTGCTGCCCGGTGACCCAGCCAAGACCCTGGGCAAAGGGCGGTTCAAGGACCAGGCCGCGCTGGACAACTTCCGCCATACCTACGGGCTCGACCAATCGCTCCCGCAACAGTTCGTCACCTATTTGAGCAACCTCGCGCACGGGCAGATGGGTATCTCGCTGCGCTACCGAGTGCCGGTCGAAGACCTGATCGCCAACCGGATCGGACCGACGCTGTTGCTGGTCGGCAGCTCGACGATCCTGGCCACGTTGATCGGCGTCTACCTCGGCATCGTCAGCGGATGGAACCGCGGCAAGCTCGTGGACAAGGCCACGACCGGAGTGACGCTGACGCTCTACTCGATGCCGGAGTGGTGGCTGGGGCTGCTGCTGATCGCGGGTCTCGCGGTGGGGATCGGGCCGATCCCCGGCATCTTCCCGACCGGCGGCCTGCATTCGGTCGACGCGGTGCCGGGCACGATCGGGTACGCCCTGGACACGGCCTGGCACCTGACGCTGCCGGTGATCACGATGACGCTGGCGTACTTGGCCGACTACTCGCTGATCATGCGGTCGTCACTGTTGGACGAGCTGGGCGAGGACTACCTGACCACGGCGCGCGCCAAGGGCCTGCGCGACGTCGCGGTGCG
>JASGGG010000085.1:0-12443 GCA_047605165.1 Nocardioidaceae bacterium | reverse complement strand
GGAGCAGGAGTGGTCGCAGACGACAAGCTCACCGCAGGGAATCGTGTCGTATGCGACCAATCTCTTGGCGCGAACCGCGCTGCAGGAGAGACTCACCGCCGGACGTACGCACCGCCCGTCGTTGGCCCGAAACTCGAACAGCCAAGCCGAACCCGCCAACGCGGTCCAAGTCACGCCACCGCGCGGGCGATGGTACGAGGGCGACCGGAAGCGGCCGCAAGATAGCGGCGGATCGCGAGTTCGACGAGCAGCGGGTGGTTGCCCAGTTCGTCTGCGATCGTGGAGCAGCCGGCGACGGTGGCTTGGGCGCGGGCCTTGCTTACGCCGGGCCCACCGGCCAGGAAGTACGAGATCGCGGCGATCCGGCGATGCCCCTCGGCCCAGAGGGAGTCGACCGCGTCAGTCACGCGGCGACCGGCTCCGGACAGATGGGCCACGCGTACGGGCGCACCCCAGTGGGCCTGGAGCAGCCGGCCTGCGGTCATCGAGTCGGCGAGCCCGTCGGCATCGTTGGTCGGCCCTGCCATCATCACCACGGCGTCACCACGCCGGGCACCTGATGCCTGCAGTCGCTGGCACATCGTCGCGGCGACGAGAGGGTGCGGCCCGAGCGGTCGCGCGATGCGCGCTGGACGTGGATAGGCGCGTACCCGGTTGGCCAGGCCGTCGACCCGCTCGTCTTGGGCCAGCAGCAGCGGGAGCACGACCACAGGCCGCCGCGATGCGGCCATGACGCCGGCGAAGGAGCGCTCCTCGTGCTCGTCGTAGGCGACCTGGACGCTCACGCCCTGCAGTCGCCGCCGAACGTGCGAGAGAAGCGCCTCGAAGGTCTCCTGGGTTTCCTCGACCGGACTGCCCGGTGCGATGGCGACAAGTGCGGGATGCATGTCATCTCCCTCTATCTCGTTGTGCTTCGCGGTCTCTAGCGCTGCGCGGGCCGACATGCACGAAGCCGTCGACCACCTTGACGTCGTACGCCGGCACTCGGGCTCCCTCGTCGTCGAGACAGCGCCCGGTGCGGAGGTCGAAGGCATGCCGGTTGCGGGTTGAGGCGACGAACGGCACCCCGTCGCGCATCCCGACGATTCCTTTGGCGAGCACCGACTCCTTGCTGAACGGGTCGTGGTTACCCAAGGCGTAGACGACGCCGTCTTCGGTGCGGAACAGGGCGATCGCCTGCCCGTGCACCAGAGCTGTCACGCCTCGCTGGCCCGGCAGGTCGTCCAGAGCGCAGACCTTGGTCCACTCTCCGGTCGTGCCCATCTGCCGCGCCTCCTCGTGAACGATTCGTGATGAACGGTTCGTGTGAACCTAAGGAGAGGAGATTGCGGTCTGCGTTCGGAGATGTTTCGGCAATGAAACGGTTCGGCCCGACCGAACAAGAGAGTGTCGACAGAAAGAAACATCGCCTCGTCGGAGAGAGCCTGACGAGGCGGGCCTGGGCCCACTCGCTCCGATCGAGGCGATGTGTAATTAGGCTAGCCTTACCTAAAGCATTTGCGCAAGTCAGCGACGCGAGCTTTTCGCATCCGGCCCAAATCCGAAGTGGCCCCTACCGCGTCTCCGCGCCAGGGGCCACTCTCGGTAAGCAGGTATCGGCAACCTCAGGAGGCGAGCACCTCGTCGAGGAGCGCCTCGGCCTTGTCTTCGTTCGTACGCTCGGCGAGAGCCAGCTCGGAGACGAGGATCTGGCGCGCCTTGGCCAGCATCCGCTTCTCACCGGCCGACAGGCCACGGTCACGCTCGCGACGCCACAGGTCGCGGACCACCTCGGCGACCTTCATCACGTCACCGGAGTGCAGCTTCTCCAGGTTGGCCTTGTAGCGGCGCGACCAGTTCGTGGGCTCCTCGGTATGAGGGGCGCGAAGCACGTCGAAGACGCGGTCCAGGCCTTCCTTGTCGACGACGTCACGTACCCCGACGAGATCGAGATTGCACGCAGGCACCCGCACGACCAG
Source organism: Nocardioidaceae bacterium (assembly GCA_047605165.1). GTDB lineage: Bacteria > Actinomycetota > Actinomycetes > Propionibacteriales > Nocardioidaceae > SSC3. The sequence goes on along the minus strand of JASGGG010000085.1, from coordinate 10,485 downwards.
ATCCTGTTGGGCGACGATCCGCAAGACGAGGTACTGCCTGTCCTCGCCTTTGATGGTGCGCATCTCGATGTCTTCGATGACCGCTGCGCCGTGATTTGGGTAAACAACCGTTTCACCGACGGTAAATGTCATATGCGATGTACCCCTTTCAGGCCTCTAGTCTAGCACGTTCGACCGGCGCGTCCCCGGACGTTTGCGCAGGTCAGCGTGCTAATGGGGGCTTGACAGATACCTGATTCGTATGCATTCAGCCTGCTCTCAGGTAGTCCCGCCGGCCGTGGTTCGAGCCCTGGCGGACGGCCAGAAGAGCGGCCTGAACTAGAGTGTTGGCGCCTGACCATTACCCCGCCCGGCCACTCGCCGGAGCCGCCGAGAGGACCGTGGCCGTGACCACTATCCGTACCCGCCTCGCATTGGCCCGTGTTCCTATGATCTGTGCCGTGCTCGCCGCGCCGGTACTCGCGGCCTGCTCCACCAACTTCAACACCCCCACCGACCAGGACTACATCCCGGCCGCGGGCATCTCCGATCGCAGCGGCAACGTCGACGTACTCAACGCCCTGGTCGTCACCGGGTCCGACGGCTCGGGCACCGTGGTCACCACGTTGGTCAACAACACCGCCACCAACGACCGGCTGACCGCGGTCACGGTCGACGGCCAGGCCACCACCCTCGGGACCGAGGCCGACACCGAGATTCCGGCGACCGGCACCCTCAAGCTGCCCGAGCAGGCTGAGGTGTTCGCTACCGGTGCCAATCTCAAGCCGGGCAGCTACGTCTCGGTCAGCTTCACCTTCGCCAACGCGGAGGCCGTCACCGTCAGCGTGCCCCTGTTCAAGAACGAGGGCGACTACGCGAGCATCCCGGTGAAGTAGGCCCCATGACATACACGCTGGTCCTGCTCCGTCACGGCGAGAGCGAGTGGAACGCCAAGAACCTCTTCACCGGCTGGGTCGACGTCGACCTCACCGAGAAGGGGCGCGGCGAAGCCGTCCGTGGTGGCCAGCAGATCAAGGCGGCCGGCCTGCTGCCCGACGTCGTACACACATCGCTGCAACGCCGCGCGATCACGACGGCCAACCTCGCGCTCGACGCGGCCGACCGGCACTGGATCCCGGTCAAGCGCTCGTGGCGGCTCAACGAACGCCACTACGGTGCGCTGCAGGGCAAGGACAAGAAGCAGACGCTGGAGGAGTACGGCGAGGAGCAGTTCATGCTGTGGCGCCGCTCGTTCGACACCCCGCCGCCACCGCTGGCCGACGACGACGAGTTCTCCCAAACCGGCGACCCACGTTACGCCGGCCTCGGCGACGAGTTGCCGCGCACCGAGTGCCTCAAGGACGTCATCGCCCGGTTCCTCCCGCACTGGGAAACCGAGATCGTGCCCGACCTCCAGGCCGGCAAGACAGTGCTCGTCGCCGCCCACGGCAACTCCCTGCGAGCCCTGGTCAAGCACCTCGACCAGATCAGCGACGACGACATCGCGGGCCTCAACATCCCCACCGGCATGCCGCTGGTCTACCGGCTGGGCGACGACCTGCGTCCCGTGGTCGCCGGCGGGGAATACCTCGACCCCGAAGCCGCCGCGGCAGCCGCAGCCGCCGTAGCCAACCAAGGGCGTTAGCACGCGCAAGCGGGACCGGGTCGGCCGTTGCCGTCCAACGCCTCGAAGCTCCCGCCGCTCATACATAGAATCGCTGATATTCCTATGCACATGGATGGGAGGCGTTGTGGTCACCACCATCGATATCGGCTTGTTCAGGACCGTCGGCGACGGAGCACCCGCCTGGGCGCAAACCCGTTCAAGATGGCTGCTCCACAGCCGGAATCACAACCATTTGGAACAGGTACGCAGGTAGCAGCACGTGCGTCGGCCTCCTCAGTAGCGACACCTTCGTTGCGGTCACGTAACGCACAGGGCCTCCCCCAAGCCGAGGATTCGTGCCAACTCGGCGCTAGGCAGTGAGCCGGGAGCCGAGGAAGGCGGCGAGTCGGCCTCGGTCGCCGACGAGTTCCACGCCGGTCTGGTCGAGGCGTACGCGCTTCCACAACAGCGGGTAGAGGTCGGCCGCGGGGCCGCGGAGGACGTCGGCGCCGGCAACGCTCCCGGGGGTCACCAGAGGAGGCCCAGAGGCATCGGGGCGGACCGTCCAGCTGCGGCCCACGTCGCGGGCCTCGACCACGACCGGGGCGGTCAGCTGGGCCGGGAAGCCCCGGCTGTGCATCCGGCGCAGGAACACCGTGAGCACCTCGTCGACGCCGTCGGCCGCGAGGTCGGCGGACAGTTCGACGTCCGGGAGACGGGCAGCCTGATACAGATCCAGGGCGTGGACCGTGGTCTCGTGGAGTTGGCGGCGATGCCAGAAGCCTTTGACGCCGTCGTTGCCGAAGGCGAAGTTCCAGCACGGGGCGTCGACGTCGGCGGCGCGCAGCACCTCGTACAGATCCTCCGCCTTGCCGGCGTACCACTGGGCCGCCGCCTTGGGCTTGCGGCGGGGCGCGTCGTCCTGCTCACCTGCCGGCAGCCCGGTCTCGACGATGGTTGCCGCCCAGGCGTGCACGTTGCCCAGATGTGTGATCAGGTCGTACGCCGTCCACTCCGGGCAGGCGGGTACGCGGGCGCTCAGGTCGCACCGCTCGATGCCGACAACGAACTGCTCGGCGGCCGTGACGAAGCGGCGCAGCTGCACTGAGGCAGGCACCGCATCGACGGGAGAGGTCACTCCCCCATCGTGGCATGCGTCAGACGTCGCCCGACGGTTTCTCCCCGGTGACCAGGTAGACGAGTCGGCGGGCGATCGAGACCGCGTGGTCGGCGATGCGCTCGTAGTACCGCCCGAGCAGGGCCATGTCGACCGCTGCCTCGACGCCTTGGCCCCAGTCGTCGGAGAGCATGATCTGGAACTCGTGCTTGCGCAGCCGGTCCATCTCCTCGTCGTCCCGCTCGAGCTGGAGCGCGGCCTCGACGTCACGGTCGGCGATGATCTGGCCGACCTGCGCGACCATGTCCTTGGCGACCTCGGACATGTGGGTGATCGTGCCGACGAGGGGTTCGGGTACGGCGAGATCAGGCATCCGCAGCCGTGCCACCTTGGCGACATGCACGGACAGATCGCCCATCCGCTCGAGGTCGTCGACCATGCGTAGCCCGGCGACGAGCATCCGCAGATCACTGGCGACCGGTTGCTGCAGGGCTAGGAGCTCGAAGGATTTGTCCTCGATCTTCTCCCGGGCGGCATCGATGTTCGCGTCGCCGGAGATCACCTGCTCGGCGGTCTCGATGTCGACTTGCAGCAGAGCCCTGCTCGCGTTCGAGACCGCTGTCTCGACCAGGCGGGTCATTGCCACCAGGTCGTCGACGATCGCATCGAGCTGGTCGAAGTACGCATCACGCATGTCCGTCACCGTAGGAGGCCAAGGTGTCCAGATGAGGGCACGGAATGAACGCCGGGTGAACAGTCGTCAACGAGGCAGGTCAGCAAGCCCTTTCTGGTCGGCGGCATCCGGCGACTCCTCGTACCATCATGATCATGGAGCAAACGACGCAGGCCGTCGTGCTGGCCCTCCTGGGAGCCGCCTGCGGGGCCGGGGTCACGTTCGCGTGGCTGTTCAGCGAGCGTCAGTTCCACGGCCACACCCCTGCTCCCGACGACTCTCGCGCGATCCCGCCCGGGGTCGCGACCGTGCTCAGCGTGCTGCGGTCCAGCGCGGTGGTCGTGAACGAGAACGACGAAGTCGTGCAGGCATCCGCGCCGGCGTACGCCCTGGGTCTGGTCCGCGACGACCGGCTGACCATCGACGAACTCGCCACGGCAGTCCGGCAAGTGCGCCGTGACGGGCAGATCCGCGAGACCGAGCTGAGCATCGCCCGGAAGCCAGGGCAGGGACCGGGCACGGCACCACTCACCGTGACCGCTCGCGTCGCCCCGCTGTCGAGCCGGCTGACGCTGGCGCTCGTCGAGGACCGCACCCGCGAGCGGCGGGTGGAGGCGATTCGCCGCGATTTCGTGGCCAACGTCTCCCACGAGCTGAAGACCCCCGTCGGCGCACTCAACCTGCTGGCCGAGGCCGTGCGCGAGGCAGCCGACGACGCCGAGGCGGTCACCCGCTTCGCCGGACGGATGCAGACCGAGTCCCAGCGGCTGTCGAACCTGGTGCAGCAGATCATCGAGCTGTCCCGCCTACAGGGCGACGACCCCCTCGACGAGCCGACCGAGGTCGACGTCGACAAGCTCGTCGAACGAGCCATCGACCACGCAGCGATCGAAGCCAGGACCAAGCAGATCGAGCTGGTCGGCAACGGCGAGCACGGCCTGACTGTGCTGGGCAACGCCGACCAGATCGCGCTGGCGCTGTCGAACCTGGTCAGCAATGCGGTCAACTACTCGCCCGAGAAGAGCACGGTGGTCGTCGGCGCCAAGGCCGCCGGGCTGCCAGCCGGGCACATGGTCGACCTCTCTGTCAGCGACCAGGGCATCGGCATTCCCGCCGCGGAGATCGACCGGATCTTCGAGCGCTTCTACCGCGTGGACCCGGCCCGGCACCGGTCCACGGGCGGCACCGGCCTCGGTCTCTCGATCGTCAAGCACGTCGCCGCGTCGCACGGCGGCGAGGTCCGGGTGTGGTCGGTCGAGGGCCAGGGCTCGACGTTCACGCTCACCCTCCCCCGCCGTACCGCCCGCAACGAGCCTTCCCCAGCACATGTGTCCGGCTAGAGCGTGGCGTCCGTCCCGTCCCGGGCATGGCGCCCAGCCACGTGAGCCGGGCTCATGGCGGCCGCAGCTGCGCGGTCACCCGTTCCGCGGTGCGGTCTGCCACCGCTGCCGCGATTCTGCGATCCCTCGTACAAACCAGGAGAACCGATGACCCGCGTACTCGTCGTCGAGGACGAAGAGAGCTACAGCGATGCGCTTGCCTACATGCTGCGCAAGGAGGGGTACGAGGTCGCGATCGCCGGCACCGGGCCCGAGGCGCTCGCCGAGTTCGATCGCGCCGGCGCTGACATCGTGCTGCTCGACCTGATGCTGCCCGGATTGCCCGGCACCGAGGTCTGCCGCCAGATCCGGCAAGTCTCCAATGTCCCGGTAATCATGGTCAGCGCCAAGGACACCGAGGTCGACAAGGTCGTCGGGCTGGAGCTCGGTGCCGACGACTACGTCACCAAGCCGTACTCGCCACGTGAGCTGGTCGCCCGGATCCGGGCCGTACTGCGCCGTGGCACGGACGTCGATGCCGCGCCTCCGACGCTGGAGGCCGGACCCGTGCGGATGGACGTCGAGCGGCACCTCGTCACCGTCAACGGCGCCGAGACCCGGCTGCCACTCAAGGAGTTCGAGCTGCTGGAGATGTTCCTGCGCAACCCTGGCCGCGTGCTGACCCGCGGCCAGTTGATCGACCGGGTGTGGGGCTCGGACTACGTCGGCGACACCAAGACGCTGGACGTGCACGTCAAGCGGCTGCGCGCCAAGATCGAGCCCGACCCGGCCGCGCCCGTCTACCTGCTGACGGTGCGAGGGCTGGGCTACAAGCTGGAGGTGTGAGATCGCGTGGCAGCCGGCAGGCTTCCTGCTTGACCGAGTCCGCGGTGGCGAGGACGGGCGATGAGTACGGCTGGGCCGGGCTCGCTTCCGCGGTGCGGCTGGCGGCCCGGTTTGTGGCCGATGACGACCGCGACGCGCCGAGCGCGACTGTCATCATCGGCCACAAGCCGGCTCACGTTGTCACGATCGGCCACAAACCAGCCCGCGCCGGCCGCTGATCGAGTGCCGACCGCCTACTCCGGGTCGGACTCCGCTTCCAGCCAGCCGCGGAACGCCTCGAGGTTCGCGGTCGACTCGCCCCGGGAGAGGCGCCACTCCCACTCCTTGCGGATGGAGGTGGCGAAGCCGAGCTCGAGGATCGTGTTGAAGGACTCGTCGGCGTAGGTGAGCACCGAGCCGAGCAACCGGTCGAGCTCGTCGGGTGTGACCGCGGCCAGCGGCAGCCGGGCATCGAGATAGATGTCGCCGAGGTGGTCGACGGCGAACGCGACCGCGTACATCTTCAGGTTGCGCTCCAGCAACCAGCGGTAGACCCGCTCGTGGTTCTCGTCGGGGCGGCGGCACACGAACGCGTGTACGCCGAACGAGTGCGGGCCGACATCGAGGCGTACGGGCGTCTTGAGCTTGCGCTCCCCCGGCAGCTCGGCGGTGAACACCCCGGGCGCGATCTCGTCCCACTCCAGGTCCTGGGTAGCCAGGTAGTCGCGCACGACCGTCGCCGTCTGCGTGGTCTCCTGGGTACTCATCGGCGTCCCTCCCGCATCGCGAGCGCAGCCGACCGATAGACCTCGAGCATGTGGTCGGCGGTACGGTCCCAGGCGAACTCCCGGGCCTGCGCCAGCGCGGCCTGCGCCATGGCCGCACGCAGGTCGGTGTCGAGGAGCACCCGCTCCAGCGCGATCGCGTAGTCGACCGGGTCGTGGCCCTCGACCAGGAGGCCCGAGACTCGGTCGCGTACGACCGTGGTCAAGCCACCGACCGCAGCCGCGATCACCGGAGTCCCAGTCGCCTGCGCCTCGATCGCGACCAGCCCGAACGACTCGTTGTACGACGGCACCACCACCACCGACGCGGCCGCGTACCACTCCCGTAGCTTCGCCTGCGGCACCGGCGGCACGAACCGCACCACGTCGCGTACGCCCAGCTCGCCGGCCAGCTGCTCCAACGTCTCAGGCCGTTCGAGGCCGGTGCCCGACGGGCCGCCGACGATCGGCACCACCAGCCGACCGCGCAGGTCGGGGCGGCGCTCGAGCAGCACCGCGATCGCGCGGATCAGGATGTCGGGCGCCTTCAGCGGCTGGATCCGGCCGACGAACAGCGGCACCAACGCGTGCTCGGGCAGGCCGAGCCGTCGCCGCGCTTCGGTCTGGTCGAGCGGCGTGAACAGCGAGAGGTCGACCCCGGGGTGCACGACCTCGACCCGTGCCGGATCCGCCTCGTAGAGGTTGATCAGCTGCTTGGCCTCGAGGTCGGTATTGGCGATCAGCATGTCGGCTGCCTGGACCACTTGCTCCTCGCCGATCAGCCGCGCCGACGGCTCCGGTGCGTCGCCGTCGGCAAGCGCGGCGTTCTTGACCCGGGCCATCGTGTGCATCGTGTGCGCGAGCGGCACCGCCCATCGGTCGCGTACGAGTGCCCCGACCTGGCCGGACAACCAGTAGTGCGAGTGCACCAGGTCGAACCAACCCTCGGCGTGCCCGGCCTCGGCGCGCAACAGCTCGCGAGCGAACGTACACAACTGACCGGGCAGTTCGAACTTGTCCAGGCCCTCGAACGGCCCTGCTTGCACGTGATGCACGCGTACGCCTGGGGCGGCCTCCGCCACCGGCGGCAGCTCGGAAGAGGTGGCCCGGGTGTAGATCTCGACCTCGACATCGCGAGCGGCAAGCTGCTTGGAGAGCTCGAGCACGTAGACGTTCATGCCGCCCGCGTCCCCCACGCCCGGCTGGTCGAGCGGCGAGGTGTGCAGGCTGATCATCGCGATCCGGTCGAGCCGCGGGACGGTCAAGGGCACCCCTGCATCATCCCGCACAGGTACAAGCACCCATCACCAGGCCATCGAGCTCTGCTCGCGTCTGGCCGACGTCTCGATACGGACCTCGGCTAGCGCCTCGGACCACTCGACGAGCGATTGTGGCTCGATACGGCCCTCTCCGGTGATCGAGTGCCCGGCGAGGAACGAGTCGGGCGTATCGAGATCACCCCGGCGCCGGGTCTCGATACGGGCTGGTACCTCGCCCCACTCGACCAGCGTTTGAAGGCCGCGCGGTGGCCGGAGACGCGCCCGGCCCCATAATGGACTCGTGCAAACCATCGGACTCCTCGGCGGCATGGGCTGGGAAAGCAGCTCGGTCTACTACCAGCTCCTCAACCAGGGGGTCGAAGCACGCCTGGGCGGGCTGCACTCGGCGCGGTGCGTGCTGAGCTCGGTCGAATTCGCGGAGCTCACCGAGCTCCAGGCCACCGAACAGTGGGATCGCGTCGCGGACATTCTCGCGGCCGCCGCCAAGGGCGTCGAGGCCGCTGGCGCCGACTTCCTGATCATGTGCACGACCGCGTTCCACCGGGTCGCCGAACAGGTCGAGGCAGTGATCGGCATCCCGCTTCTCCACCTGGCCGACGTGGTGGCGGATCGCGTGAAGCAGCAAGGGCTGAGCACGGTCGCGCTGATCGGCACCGAGTTCACCATGAGCCGCCGATTCTTCGTCGACCGGCTGGAGAGCCATGGGCTGACCGTGCTGGTACCCCCGACGTCGGAGCACGCCGAGCTCAACCGGATCGTGTACGAGGAGCTGGTGCACGGCCGCGTGCTCGACTCGTCGCGGCGCTTCGTCGTCTCCCAGATCGAGCAGTTGTGGGACGCCGGCGCCCAGGGCGTGATCCTCGGCTGCACCGAATTCGAGCTGCTGGTCAAGCAGGCCGACTCCGAGCTGCCGGTGTTCCCCTGCACCACCTTGCACGTCGAAGCGACGCTCGACCGCGCCCTCGCCTGACCCGCCCTCGTACTCTCCTCCCAATCCAAGGACTGACCTCGTGACCACCACCCGATCCGACCTGCGCAATGTCGCCATCGTGGCGCACGTCGACCACGGCAAGACCACCCTCGTCGACGCGATGCTGTGGCAGGCCGGGGCGTTCGGCGAGCACCAGCACGTCGACGAACGAGCGATGGACTCCGGTGAGCTCGAGCGAGAGAAGGGCATCACGATCCTCGCGAAGAACACCGCGGTGCGGTACTCGGGCCCTGCTGCTCAAGAGCTCAACGAGGGCAAGCCGATGACGATCAACATCATCGACACCCCCGGTCACGCCGACTTCGGCGGCGAGGTCGAGCGCGGCCTGTCGATGGTCGACGGCATCGTGCTGCTCGTCGACGCCTCGGAGGGACCGCTGCCGCAGACGCGGTTCGTACTGCGCAAGGCGCTCAACCGCGACATGCCCGTCGTGCTCGTCGTGAACAAGACCGACCGCTCCGACGCGCGCATCGCCGAGGTCGTCGACGAGACCTACGAGCTGTTCCTCGACCTGCTCGACGAGAACCACAACCAGGACGCGCTGGACTTCCCGGTCGTGTACGCCAGCGCCAAGGCAGGCAAGGCATCCACGACCCAGCCGCCGGACGGGCAGGTTCCGGACTCCGAGGACCTGGAGCCGCTGTTCCGGACGATCCTGAAGACGATCCCGGCCCCGACCTACACCGAGGGCGCGCCGCTGCAGGCGCACGTGACCAACCTCGACGCGTCGCCGTTCCTGGGCCGGCTGGCACTCGTCCGCGTGCACGAGGGTGAGCTGCGCAAGGGCCAGCAGGCTGCCTGGATGAAACGCGACGGCAGCGTGCAGAACGTCAAGGTCACCGAGCTGCTCGTCACCGAGGCCCTGGAACGCAAGCCCGGCGAGAAGGCCGGCCCCGGCGACATCGTCGCGATCGCGGGCATCCCCCAGATCATGATCGGGGAGACGCTGGCCGATCCCGAGAACCCGATCGCGCTGCCGCTGATCACCGTGGACGAGCCGGCGATCTCGATGACGATCGGCACGAATACCTCACCACTTGCGGGCCGTGGCCCGACCAAGGGCACCAAGGTGACGGCACGGCTGGTCAAGGACCGGCTCGATGCCGAGCTGGTCGGCAACGTCTCGATCCGGGTGCTGCCCACCGAGCGACCCGACGCCTGGGAGGTGCAGGGCCGCGGGGAGTTGGCGCTGGCGATCCTGGTCGAGCAGATGCGCCGCGAGGGGTACGAGCTGACCGTCGGCAAGCCCCAGGTGGTCACCCGCGAGGTCAACGGCAAGCTGCACGAGCCGGTGGAGCGGCTGACCGTGGACACTCCCGAGGAGTATCTCGGCACGATCACCCAGATGCTCGCCCAGCGCAAGGGCCGCATGGAGCAGATGGTCAACCACGGCACGGGATGGGTGCGGCTGGAGTTCCTGGTGCCCTCGCGTGGATTGATCGGCTTCCGCACCGAGTTCCTCACCGACACTCGCGGCACCGGCATCGCCCACCACGTCTTCGAGGCCTACGAGCCGTGGGCCGGCGAGATCCGCTCCCGCGCCTCCGGCTCGCTGGTCGCCGACCGCGCGGGCGCCGCGACCTCGTACGCGATGACCAACCTCCAGGAGCGCGGCGTGATGTTCGTGGAGCCGACGACCGAGGTGTACGAGGGCATGATCGTCGGTGAGAACTCCCGCGACGACGACATGGACGTCAACATCACCAAGGAGAAGAAGCAGACCAACGTCCGCTCGTCGACCGCCGACAACTTCGAGAAGCTGATCCCGCCGCGCAAGCTGTCGCTGGAGCAGTCGCTGGAGTTCTGCCGCGAGGACGAGTGCGTCGAGGTGACCCCCGACGCCGTCCGGATCCGCAAGGTGGTCCTCGACCAGAACGAGCGGGCCAAGGCCGCGGCCCGAGCCCGCCGCGGCTGAGAGATTCCGCCAATAG
>JASGGG010000084.1:0-12756 GCA_047605165.1 Nocardioidaceae bacterium | reverse complement strand
AGCGCACTTGACTGGGGGTCAAGGGGTCGCAGGTTCAAATCCTGTCAGCCCGACAGCAGGTCAGAGGCCAGTTTCTGAGTTTCAGAGGCTGGCCTCTGATGCTCAAGTCACCTTATAAGTCACCCTATCGACCGGGACGCCGCTCGGGCCTTGCCGATCACCGCGAGCGCCTGGCGCGCAGAGGCCTCGTCCTCGTGGCCGTAGATGTCGACCGTCACCTGGATCGAAGAGTGCCCCAGCAGCCGTGACACCACCGCAAGCGCCGCGCCGTTGTTCAACATCATCGTCGCCGCCGAGTGCCTCAGTGTGTGGAGGCCGATGCGAGGCAGCCCCGCCCGCTCCCCCGCCGCCACGAGAGCACGCAGGGCATTGCGCGGGTCGCACGGCTCCCCGAACTCGGTCGTGAACACGAACCCCGAGTCGACCCACTTCGAGCCAAGCGCCAGCTTGTCGGCCGCCTGACGTGCCCGCAGACGCCGCAAGACGTCGAGGGCGTCCGGCGAGAGCGGGATAGTGCGAACCGACGACTCCGTCTTCGGTGGACCCACCACGAGCTTGCCGTCGACCCGAGCGAGCGTCCCCTTAATCCGGGCACTCTCAGCCGGAACCCGAGGCCGTTCCTTCGGTTGGGCCGTCATGTTCACGTCTAGCCACCGAAGCGCGAGAGCCTCGCCGCGACGCAGGGCCGTGCACACGAGGAACTCGAACAGCAGGGCATAGCGGCTTCCCTTCGCCGCCTCTAGCAACTTGTCGACCTCGGCGGCCGTCAGGAATTCGGCCTCACGCCTGGTCACCTTCGGCCGGCGGACCTGGCTGAACGGATTCGCGGACATGGCCGAGTCGCGTACGGCGGCTTCCGCGATGGCGCGGGCCACGGTGTAGACCTGTCGAACGGTCGACTCCGAGAGGCCGCGCCCCCTCATGTCCTGTACGAACTGCTCGACGTGGCGCGCGCGCAACCTCCCGACCGGCGTCTTGCCGAGGTTCGACGGAACGATGTGCCTGCGGGTCAGGCCCGCGTACAGGGCCTTTGTCGACGGCTTCCGGTCCGAGACCTTCAAGGTGAGGTCGATCCAAGCCACCGCGTACTCACCGAACGGTTGCGCGCCGTCCCGGATGGGCTTGCCCGCCTCGATGCGGTCGCGGAGCTTCTTCAGTTCGTCGTTGACCGCCTTCTTCGTCTCCCCCGAGACCTGGGCGCGTCTCGTCAGACCGGTCTTCGGGTCGGTGTAAGTGGTGCGGCCTATCCATCTCCCGTCGGCGCGCTGGAAGATGGAGCCGCCGCCCTTGGGGCGGCGGGCTGCGGTGTTCTTGACGGCCATGTCATCAGACTAGACCCCCTGATCCATCAGCGCAGGGTCCTTAAAAGGTAAAACTTTGACGCTGTCGCCCTCGGGCCTTGTTCGAGCGGTTGCGGGACGTTGACATGCCATGGCTTGCCTATGGCCGACTGTTGGCGCCGGTTGACCGGATTCGACCCAGCGCCAGACGTAGAACACGTGGCCACTCGAACCTGCTCCGCGTCGGTGTCGTCCGGCAAGATGTGAAGCACATCGTTGTGATTCACACGAACAAAGCAGAGACGGGGAGCCGCGATCTTGCCGGACTGAGGCCCCCCGTCTCCCGAACCCTCCCGAAGGAGCGTCATGCAGACGGTATCAACCGCCCCACCCCAGTTCTCGATTCCGCCGCTCGTGGTGGACATTCCCGAGGCGCAGACCGCGCTCCGCTGCGGTCGAACCAAGGTCTACGAGCTGCTCGACAATGGCGAGCTGACCGGCGTCAAGATCGGCCGCAAACGACTCGTCACCTGGTCCTCGATTGAGGCGTTCGTCGCCCGCCAGTCCGGCGAGGTGGCGTGATGAAGATGATCCTCACCGGCTACTTCTACAAGAAGAAGAGGGCGCCGAAGCAAGAACCACAAGGTGACGAGCAGTTCGAGGCCGGCGCATGACAAGGCGGCGATACTACGCGCGCAGTGATCGCACGGCCAGAGAAGCGATTGGCCGCGTCGACCCCGAGAAGAACGAGAGCCGGCTCAGCCCGACCGCCCTCAGGATGCAGGCCCGGGCCCATGCCATCGAGGGCGACCGGCTCGCCCGCAGCGAGCGGCTGCGGCGCCGCGGTGAGGTAGATCTCGACGGCGGACCGGCGGACGCCTGATGTCAGAGTTGATGACTGCCCGCGAGCGCAGCGACCTCCAGCAGCTCGCCAGGATGAACGCCCGCGTCGCGAAGTCTGACGTCGACGCCGTGGTCTCCCAGCGGCTCATGGAACTGGAGCAGGAGATCGACAAGACCTGGACCACCCAGGAGCTCCAGGTCGACGGGCTCGTAATCGAGGCGAACCGCAAGATCGAGGAGATCAACGAGCTCATCACCAAGCAGTGCGACGAGCTCGGCATCCGCGAGGCGCTCCGGCCCCGGATGGCCATCGGATTCACCCCTGGCGGCAGGAGCATCCTCAACCGCGGCCAGCTCGACGATCTGCGGAAGCTCGCCAAGGCCGAACTCGACGCGGCCGGCAAACGGGCCAAGGTCGAGATCGACCGCCAGACGGCTCGGGTCTGCGGCGAGATCGTCGCCAACGGCCTGACGACCCAGGCGGCCGGGGAGATGCTGGGCCGGGTCGACTCGCCCGAGCAACTCGTCCCCGTCATCACGATGATGGACCTGGAGCACCGCAAGCTCGGTGGACGTTGATGGGGAAGCCCGAGGATCCGCAGGAGGCCGCCTGGTCCAACGAGAGGGGCCGGCACCGTGAGTGGTGGCGGATGTCCCAAGCCGAACGGCTGCGGATCCTGAGCTACGAAGCCGGGTTCGATGACGGCTGGCTGGACGGTCACCTGGCCGGCGTCTCCGAGACGTTGGCCGACCTGCGGGCGGCCAACGCTGCCGGGCTGCTCGCCTGCCGCCACGACGCCGAGGAGATCGCCTGATGACCCTCTACTCCCGAGCCCGGACCAGAGACGACGATGGACGCCGGCTCGATCTACAGGCCACTGCCGAGGACTACGACGCCGCCCGTGACGCGCTGTTCGCGCAATGCCCAGACGGGGTGGATCCTGCTGTGGATCGCGAGGTGGCCCTGTTGAGCCGTCAGATCATGGTCACCTTCGAGACCGAGTCGTGCGCCTACGTCCGGGGTCATGGCGCCCGCGAGTTGCTGATCGACCTCAAGGGCCGCGCGCCGGTGTGGGGCACGATCGCCCGCGCGTGGTGCGTCCAAGCCAAGACAGCCAGGGACGTCATCGCGCTCGCCGAGGCCCGCGGCTACGACATCGTCGTGACCCGCGAGGAAGCCGTCACCCTGCGCGACAAGATCGAGCTCGACGAGATCACCGCCGACCACGGGAGGCTGTGGTGAGCGGATGACATGGACGAAGTTGGGGTCCGAACTCTCCGACGAAGCCGCGAGCGTGGACCTCTCCGACGCGGCCTACCGCACCCACGTCGAGGCCATCCAGTGGCTCTACGGCATCGAGCAGAACGACTGCCTCATCCCAGCGCGCGTGATCCGTCGATTCGCCGGCTCACCGCACCACGAGGCCGCCATCACCGAGCTGGTCAACCTCGGCTGGTGGCGCATCCAGAAGCAGGGCTACGAGGTTGTCCACCACGGCGACGTGATCCGGTCTTCGATCGCTGCTCAGCTCAAGAAGCGGAACGGCGACAAGGAACGTCAACGCCGGCGACGTCGCGACCAAGCCAGTAGCAACGTCACGGCAGATGTCACGCGTGACGTCGCCAAGACGCAGACAGACAGACAGACAAACAGGCATCTAGGCCGGACCGAACTCGAAGAGGGAACCGGCTGGAAACTACCCACCGAGAAGGAAGCAACATGACCAAGCCCGAGCAGTACGACGACCTCATCAACGACCTGCCACTGTGGAACCGGCGCGAGTTCCTCAGGGACCTCAAGGAGGTTCAGCAGGGAGACGCCCCGAGCCGCGACGAGGTGCTTGCTCTTCGCATCGCCTGCGAGGAGGACTACTTCGGGCACTCCGCCGGATGTGGTCGCTGCCGCTACGACACCGTGCTGACGCTGGTCCAGAGAGGCCTCCTCGACGAGATGGCCATCGCCCGATGCGAGCTGGCCCGATGAGCGGCCACACCTCAGTCACCCCCGGCTTCGCCGCTGTCGTCGACGCACTCACCAGGACCGACCCGGCCACGCTCTACGAGGAGGTCCCACGCGACTGGAAGGGCTACCCTCTCGGACCCGCCGACCGAGCGCTCGTGACCTCCTCCCACCGCATCCACCACGCCGCAGCAGCAGCCACCCTCAAGGCACAGGTCGAGCAAGCCAAAGCTGAGTACGCGGCCGCCGCGGAGAGGCTCGCGCTGCTCAAGGAACTCCATGCGCTGCTGGAGAAGTACTACGACCCGGCCACAGGGGAGACCATCAGCGAGGGCATCGCCCGCATGGAGGCCACCGACCAGGCCCGAGCCGAGGAGCTGCTGGTCCGGCTTGGCTTCCTGCTCCCGGCGGCGTAAATGGCGAACTTCCGCAGTCACTACAGCAACGCCCAGCTGCCGTTGTGGTGGCGCTGCGTACTCTTCGCGCTCGACCACGACGGGCTGCCGTTGCAGCACCGCCAGCTCCGGGATGCGGTCGACCCCGAGGGCACCGTCCGCGCCTCCGAGATCTCACGCGCCATCCATCGTGCCGTCAAGGCACACATGCTCAGGCCCGAGTCCACGCCCACCTGCCTGGTGGTCGCGCGCGAGGACACGGTGAGCACCCCAACCCCCACTCAGGAGGCAGTCCGATGACGACAGAACTCACACCGCTCATGCTGACCATGCTCGCCGAGCAGCAGCACCAGCAGCTCGAGACCCACGGCGCCCAACTCATGCGCCACGACCAGGTGCTCCTGGCTCATGGCGAGCATCTTCAGGAATTGATGGATCGGCAGGCAGAGGTACTGGCTCTGCTGAAGTCTCGGAACGAGACAGTCGATCAGATGCTCAACATCACCAAGAACCTGGTGGAGATGGTCATGAACAAGCGCATCCACGCCGACGGCGCTGACCAGCTGATCAGCTCCATCGACGAGCTTCTCAGGACTGGCGAGCAGCCTCCACGGAACGAGAGCTCGTGATCCCCGAATGGTCAGGCAGGCGTGCCACCCGTGCCCGTGCAGTGATGGCCCAGCGCCTGCCCTGTCCATGCGCACGCTGCGGCAAGCCGCTGACCGTGACCGACAACTGGGTGGTCGGGCACAAGGTCAGTCGCTTGGCCAGACCCGAACTAACGTGGGCGATGGACAACTGGCAGGTCGAGTGCCGCGACTGCTCGAACAGGTCGGCCAACGAAGCCTTCGCTGAGAAGGCGCTCGCTGATGCCGCATTTTCCCGTGAGGTTGGGGGCCAGAGCAGCGCGCCCCTCCCCGCGCACACACACGGGAACCATTCTCAACATCTGGAGGTCCGCGTTGACCTCTCGTGGGCCAGCTTCATCCGCTCGGCGCCAGCGTGGCTCAGCGACGTCCTCGTGCTGCCGGAGGATGCGTCTCCTCCGCTGGCTACTTCGGCGGTTCACTCCGAGGCGGTGGGCACCTACGGTCCCGAGGCGGTGGCGTGGATGGAGGCGAACCTGCGGGAGCGGGGCCGGCCGGTGCGTCTGCGCTGGTGGCAGAAGCTGGCCACGTACCGCCAGTTGGAGCATCGGGCTGATGGGTCGCTGTGCTGGCGGGTGGTGCTGGAGTCGACGCCGCGGCGGTCGGGGAAGTCCACGCGGCTGCGGGCGATGGCGCTGTGGCGGCTGGAGCACGGCGAGGATCTGTTCGAGCCGGAGCAGCTCGTGGTGCACACCGGCAAGGATCTGGCGATCGTGCGCGAGGTCCTGCGCAAAGCCTGGCCCTGGGCGGCCGTCCGCGATGACTGGGACCTGAAGAAGGGCATGACCGAGCCCGAGGTCTCCCACGGCCTGAACCGGTGGGTGGCTCGCAGCAAGGACTCCCTGACCGGGTACGACGCATGCCTGGCCGTGGTGGATGAGTCGTGGGACGTGAAGCCCGAGACGATCGATGACGACCTGGAGCCCTCGATGCTGGAGCGGCAGTCGCCCCAGCTGTTGCTCACCAGCACGGCGCACCGGCGAGCCACGTCGCTGATGCGTGGCCGGATCTCCGCGGTGCTGGCCGAGGACGACGGCGAGACGCTGCTGCTGTGGTGGGGTGCGCTGCCGCAGGACGACACCGGCGATCCGGCGGTGTGGCGTGCAGCCTCTCCGTACTGGTCGCAGGACCGGGCGCAGATGATCGCGAAGAAGTTCGCCAAGGCGCGGCGCGGCGAGGGCGATCCCGAGCTAGACGATCCAGATCCCGTCGCCGGCTTCCGTAGTCAGTACCTCAACTCGTGGCTGCTCTCCGAGCGTGCCGTGGCCCGCGGCAACCCGCTGCTCTCCGAGGACGCCTGGGGTCAACTGTGCACGGCGATGCACAGTTACGCGCCGCCTGACGCCGTGGCGCTGGAGTCGTGGTTCGAGGCTGGCTACTCGCTGGCCTCGGCGTGGCTGCTGCCTGACGGCAAGGTGCTGGTGTCGGTGTCGGACCACGCCGAACTGGCCACGGCCGTGGCCAGTTCTCAGGCGACCGGCTGCAAGCGTCCGCTGCTGGTGGGCGCCTCGCTGCTCGACGACCCGGCACTCAAGGGCGTGCGGACGCGGAAGGCGTCGGGTCGGACTCCGGCGGCGGTGGAGGATCTGTCGCGGCTGCTGGCCGAGGACGCGCTACGTCACGACGGCTCGGCGGTGCTGGCTGCGCAGGTGCTGGCGGTGCGGACCCTGCCCTCGGCGGACGGCATGCGGGTCACGTCGAAGCATCGGGCCGACGCGGTCAAGGCCGCCGTGTGGGTTGCGACAGAGGCGAGGAAGCCGGCCGGGCTGGGGCACAAGGTGATCCTGCCGAGCCACCTGCGCCAGACCGGGTGACGCTGAACGTGCGTCACTGACCTGGCGGGATTCCGACACCCTGCGACACAGAGTTGTCCTGTGGGTGTTCTGACGCGACTCGTGACCGGGCGTCCCGTCGTGCCTGAGATCCTGCCGGAGCATCGCCCCCCGACGTTCGCGGTCGACGAGAGCGCCATCCCGCCGTCGGTATTCGGGCTGTCGTCGTACTCCTCGCCGGTGGCGTTCTCGCCTCGGATCGACCGGCGTTCGGCGTTGCAGGTGCCGGCGGTGAAGCGATCGCAGGACCTGATCGCGACCACGCTCTCGACGCTGCCGATCGACCTGCTCGCCCCGGACCGGCACAAGGTCAGCCGCACCCTGTTCGACCAGCCCGAGAAGGACCGGCCCCGGTCGGTGACGCTGGCGGAGACCTACGCCGACCTGCTGCACGAGAAGCATGCCTGGTGGTTCATCACGGAGTTCGAGTGGAACGGCTACCCGCGCTATGTGCGCCGCCTCGACCCGCGTGCGATCACGGTCCAGCAGGACAACAAGGTCTTCGTCACCCGGGCCGGGCATCACGGCCAGTACACCGAGTGGGTTCCCGACGAGCAGCTGATCCACTTCGAGTCGCCCAACGAGCCGCTGCTGGTCGCCGGCTCCCGGGCGATCCGCACGTGCCTGATGCTGGATGACGCCGCCCGCCGCTACGCCGAGGGCACTCCGCCGCTGGGATACTTCCGGCCTGCGGACGGCGTGGACCCCGCTGACGCTGCCGCGGTCACCGAGGCCCTGGACGCCTGGCACACCAGTCTCAAGGCCCGGGCCTGGCCCTACGTGCCCGCCGCGCTCAACCTGGAGCTGCCCGGCTGGAGTCCCGAGCAGCTCCAGATGGCCGACGCCCGTCAGCACGCGGTACTGGAGATCGCCCGCGTCGCCGGCATCGACCCCGAGGATCTCGGCGTCTCAACGACGAGCAGGACCTACTTCAACTCCGTCGACCGGGCTCAGCAGTTCATCCAGCGCACTCTGCGGGGATATGCGGCGGCGGTCGAGCAGCGGCTCTCGATGCCCGACGTGACGCCGCGTGGCTATACCGCGGCCGTGAACTTCTCCGACCTGCTGCGCTCCGATGACAAGACGCGGTTCAAAGCCTACCAGCTCGGCCTCGAGGTCGGGGCGTATGCGGACAAGAACGAGGTCCGCGACGCCGAGGGCAAGCCCCCGCTCGAGGACCCCGAGCCGATCACCCCACCGTCCCCGGTCCCGGCCGCGCTACCCACCCCGGCCGGGACCGGAGCAGACCGGCCCGAGCCTGAGGAGACCGAGGTTGCCTGACGTGCTTACCACCTTCGACTCACCCGTGACTGCGGCCTTCGAGGTCGACGAGGCCAAACGGACCATTAAGGGCCTTGCGGTGCCCTACGGCGTCGCGGGCTCGAGCCGGGGCCAGATGTGGCAGTTCTCCAAGGGCGCCCTGGCGATCCCGTCGGACCCCTCGCGGGTCAAGATCCTCATCGGCCACGACTTCACCCGCGCGGTCGGGGTCGCCACCTCATTCGAGGACACCGACCAGGGCCTGTACGTCACTGCCAGGATCGCCAGGGGCGCCGCCGGGGACGAAGCCCTCTCCATGGCCGCCGAGGGCGTGTGGGACGGCCTGAGCATCGGCCTGGGCGAGGGCATCAAGGCTACTCGCCGCGGCGGCGTGAACCACGCGACCGCGGCACCGATGCGCGAGATCTCGATCACTCCGATGCCCTCGTTCGAGTCGGCACGGATCACCAGCGTCGCGGCGTCTGCCGCGCAGGAAGGAACCACCATGACGACTGACACCGCCGAGGTCACCACCCCCGAGGGTGTCGACTTCTCCGCCCTGACCACGACCCTGAAGGACGCCATCGCAGAGGGCTTCTCCAGCATCCAGCTCCCCGGCCGCGAGGTTGTCTCCGCCGCTGCCGGCGGCGCCGTCGTGACCCGGGAGGAGCTGCCCTACCGCTTCGACGGCGGCCGGGCCGAGCACTCCTTCTCCCAGGACATCAAGGACGCCTACTTCTCCCACGACGCCGAGGCAATGGGCCGGCTCAACGGGTTCCTGGAGGAGGCCTTCGCGGTCACCACGGGCAACACCACGGCGTTGAACCCGACCCAGAACCGGCCCGAGCTGTACGTGCCGAACCTCCAATACTCCCGGCCGCTGTGGGACGCGGTCACCACGGGCACGGTCGACGACGTCACCCCATTCACGGTGCCGAAGTTCTCCTCTGCCGCCGGCCTGGTTGGCGACCACACCCAGGGCACCGAGCCCACGCCGGGCACCTTCACCGCCACCGCCCAGACGATCACCCCGTCGGCGATGTCGGGCAAGATCGAGATCAACCGCGAGGTGTGGGACGCCGGCGGCACCCCGCAGGCCGACCAGATCATCTGGAACGAAATGGTCGGCGGCTACTTCGAGGCCATCGAGACCAAGATCGCCACCGCACTGAACGCGATCACCACCACCGAACTCAACCTCGCCAGCGCGGTCGACGGTGCTCTGGTCGACGCCCTGACGGCCTACTTCGCCGGCCTACAGTTCGAGCGCGGCGGGAACCGGTTCACCGGCTTCGTCGCCGACGGCATGCTCTTCCCCGCCCTGGTGGCCGCCAAGGACGACGCCGGCCGGAACCTGCTCCCGGTCGTCGGCCCCGCGAACGCCGAGGGAACCGTCTCGGGCGGGTTCGACACCGTCCAGCTCGGCAATCAGGCCATCCGCGCGGCCTGGGCGCTCGGCGCGACCAACGCCTCGAATTCCTACTCCTTCGTCCCCTCCAGCGTCTACTGCTGGGCCAGCGCGCCGAAGAAGTTCACCTTCGAGTACCAGGTCAAGTCGATCGACATGGCCATCTGGGGGTACGCCGCGACTGCGATCACTCGCGACTCCGACGTCAAGCCCATCGACTACACCACTGCGGACGCCTGATGGCTCGCCGCGCCAAGGCCGAGGCCGTCTCCTCCGAGACCGAGCAGGTCCCGGAGGAGACGCAGGGCAAGCGCGCCTACGACGAGCACGGCAACGTGCGTCCCGCCGACGGCCGCTGGCCCCTGCACGACCCCGAAGACGAGAGCCACCACCGATGACACCTGTCGCCCCGCCCCTTTCCCAGGTCATGGAGTATCTGGGAGAGGCCGGTGCATCCTGGCCCTCGGATCAGGTCGCGGCGGCGATCGCTGCCGAGGTCGAGGACCAGGTCGCCAGGTTGCGGTTCCCGGGCGGTGCAGTCCCGTTCTACAACGCCGCCTTGACCGAGGCGCTGTGCCGCCGGGTCGCGCACAACCTGGCCGTGCGCAGTCTCCCGCTCGGCTTCCAGCCGACCGTCTCGGAGGCTGCTGCGGTGGCGACCCAGGTCGGCGGCACCGATGCCGAGGTGCGGCGCCTGGAGGCCCCCTACAAGCGGCTGGTGTTCGGATGAGCGTCGAGGTCCGCGAAGCCCTCGCCGCCGCGGCGAGCAGCCTTGATGGCGTCACCTGCACGCCCTACTACCGGCAGTCGACCAAGACCGGGGATGCCTGGGTCCACCTCGCCTCACGCGCTCCCGGTTCGACCGGCTTCGGTTACGTCGACACCTGGCAGGTCGTGGTGGTGCTGCCTCAGGACCTGGTGGCCGCCGAGAAGTGGCTCGACGTCCGCCTCTCGGAACTGCTCGCCGCGCTGGAGCCCGAACTCGTCATCACCACCGTCACGCCCACCGAGTTGGCCCTGCCGTCGGCGAGCTCGGTCAATGCCGTGCTCGTCGTGGGCGCCCGAGAAGCCTGAAGCCCTGTGAAAAGCCCGAGGAGAACACCATGGCACGAGTCGTACCCCGCCTGATCGCCATCTACGTCGACGAGATCGACCGCTCCGACGAAGTCGCCAAGGCGATCATCAGCGCCGATGACGCCGACTCCGGCTTCCTGAGCTTCCTGGCCGCCCGTTCCGGCGGGGACCGCGCCTACGCCTTGGACATGATCATCGCCCAGGACCACGGCACCGGAACTCTGTGGGATCTGGTGTGGACCGGAGCCGGCACCGAAGTGAGCGGCGTCTACGCCCCCTACGGCAACGAGACGCCATCGGACGCCGAGCCCCACTACGGCTTCACTGCCGTGGTCTCCGAGCCCGACGGGGACTTCCTCGGCGGGGAGGCCAACACCTCCACCGCGGCCGTGGCCACCATCGAGGTGATCTGGCCGCTGACCGGCAAGCCAACGAAGATCACCAGCTGACATGGGTCGCCTCGGAGGACGCTCCACCCTGCTGGCCGTCGAAGGCATCGACTACTCCGACGACGTCTCACGTGCCCTCATCACCGCGGCCGGAAGCGAACAGGAGGCATGGGGTCCGCGGCCGCTAGGCAAGGTCCGCCGCCACGTCCTGGACCTGATCACTCCCCAGGACACCGGCTCGTCCTCCCTGTGGCGCCTGGCCTGGCTCCGCGATGGGGAGTGGGTGGAGTTCCACCTCGCTCCGCACGGCAACTCGGTTGCGTCTGACGCCGAGCCCCACTACACCGGCACAGCGCTGGTCGCTTTCCCCGACGGGGACTTCCTCGGCGGGCAAGCCGACCCCTCGATCCGGCGCGTGCTGACCGTCGAGCTGTCCTGGCTCATCGACGGCGAGGTCACCGAACTGACGACTGGGGACTACCCCGGCATCGTCCCAGCCGGCTGGTAGGCCCGACGATGCCCGTCTATATCGAAGGCCTCCGCGAGATCACCCGCGGCATGGAGAAGGCCGGCGCCGACCTCGAAGACCTCAAGGACGTGATGAACGAGATCGCGTCCGAGGCGACTGCGGTCATCACCCCCAAGCTTCCCATGCGCACCGGCAAGCTGCGGCGCTCGGCCCGACCCAACCGTGCCAAGGCGACCGCCCGCGTCCAGATCGGCGGCGCCCGGGTGCCCTACGCCGGACCGATCGTGTGGGGCTGGCCCAAACGTCACATCAAGCCCTCCTACGCCCCGCAGAAGACCGATGACGCCATGGAGCAGCGCATCCCCCAGATCCTCACCGAGGGCTGGAACCGCATCGCCGAGAGGAACGGAATCACCTGATGACCGAGCAGACCACCCAGACACAGATACCCACGGTCAGCGAGGACTCGGCCGCCGACGTGATCAACTCCTTCACCGGCTTCGACGAGATTGCCGTGGCCCGCGCGTTCGGCCAGGACATCAGCGAGATGCCCCCCATGCGGATGCACCGCGCAGCGTTGTTCGTGCTCGCACGCCGCAGTGGAGCCAAGGACGGCGAGGCCTACAAGACTGCGATGGGCATGACCGCCGCCGGGGTCTCCGACTACTTCCCCAGGCCCGAGTCCGACCTGGACCCCTTCGCCGAGGACCAGCCCGGCCTGGACAGCGACGCGGGAAAAGGCGACACGCCCTCAACGTGAGGGCACGACAGCTCGCCTCGTTCGGGCTCGCCACCGGGATCCCGCCCAGCGAGGCCAAGGCGCTGACCCGCCTGGAGCGACAGGCCTACCTCGACGAACTCGACGAGATCAAGGAGAGGAAGAGGAGATAGATGGCAGCCAAGCCGGTACGCATCGCCTACGTCGCCGACACCGGGGACCTGCGCCAGCAGCTCAAGGCCGCCGAGAAGGCCATGGGAGCCACCGGGGACTCCGCCAAGGCGGCCTCCAGGCAGATCGACTCGGCGTATGACGACGCGGCCCGCAGCGTGCGCCGCTCGGCCGGCGAAGTGGGCGAGGCCGCCGGAGACGCCGCCTCGACCTCCAGCCAGATCGCGGGCGCGTTCGGCGACGTCGGCGGCTCCCTGGCCGCCATGGGGCTGATCTCCGATGACACCGCCTCCAAGCTCGACACGATGGG
>JASGGG010000083.1:0-12817 GCA_047605165.1 Nocardioidaceae bacterium | reverse complement strand
CGGCGTCTCGATACGCCCGGCTCGTTCCTCGCCGGGCACTCGACGACCGAAGGCGGGTCGATACACGCCTCGCAGGCTCGGCGCACTCGACGACCGAAGGCGGGTCGCTCGTCATGCCTCGGCCTCCTCGCGCTCGTAGGCGTTGACCAGCTCGGCGTAGGCGGGATTGCGGGCGATCAGCTCGGCGTGGGTGCCCTGGTCCCCGATGCGCCCGTCGACGAGGAATACGACCTCGTCGGCGAGAGCGATCGTGGCCTTGCGGTAGGCGACGACCACGACGGTGGCGTCGGTCTGGGTGCGCAGCGCCGAGAGGATGCGCGCCTCCACCTCCGGGTCGACCGCGGAGGTGGCGTCGTCGAGGACGAGCAGCCGTGGCTCGCGGACCAGAGCCCGAGCGAGCGAGAGCCGCTGTCGCTGACCGCCGGAGAGAGTGGTGCCGCGCTCCCCCAGCCGCGCGTCGAGGCCCTCGGGAAGCTGGCGTACGAACCCGTCGGCCTGGGCGACCCGCAGGGCGTCCCAGACGGCGTCGTCGGAGTGGTCACCGCCCAGCGCCACGTTGCCGCGCACGGTGTCGTCGAAGAGGAATGCCTGCTGAGGCACGAGCGCGGCGTGCTCGGCCAGGGCGCCTCGTTGCAGCGTGGTGAGGTCGCATCGGTCGACGGTGATCGCGCCGGAGTCGGGGTCTACCAGCCGTACGACCAAGTTCGCGAGCGTGCTCTTGCCCGAGGCGGTGGCGCCGACGAGCGCGACGGTGTGTCCCGGTGCCACGGCGAAGCTGACGCCGTCGAGCACCGGCCGGCCTGGCTCGTACGCGTAGGCGACCTGCGCCAGTTCGAGAGCGGCACCCTCGTCGCGACGCGGAGGAGACTGGTCGCCGTACCGCATCGTCGCGCGCTCGGCGAGCACGGCCCGGACCCGGTGGTAGCCGACGACGCTGCGCGGGAACTCGCCGATCAGCCAGCCCAGCGAGCGGACGTAGAACGAGACCGTGGTCAGGACGTACGCGACCACCACGATGTCGCCGGCGTTGCTCTGGCCGTGCAGCACCCGGTAGGTGCCGGCGGCGAGCACCAGCATGATCGTCAACCCGGGCAGGGCTTCGACCAGCGGATCGAAGACAGCCCTGATCGTGCCGACCCGGATGTTCACGTCGCGCAACTGGTGGGCCTTGACGGCGAACCGCTCGGTCTCCTCCGTCTCACGGCCGAGGGCCTTGACCACCAGGGCGCCCTCGAAGGACTCGTGCGCGACCTCGCTGACCTCGGCCCGCAGCGACTGGGCGCGGGTCATCAGCGGGGACTGGATGCGCTGGTAGGCGGTGACCACGAGCAGCACGAGCGGGAACACGATCAACGCGAGGGTGCCGACGACGGCGTCGGCGAGCACCATCTGGACGGCGGCGATCACCATCATCGCCGCGGTGCCGATCGCCATCGGCAGCGGAGCGATCGGCGCCCAGGTGGCCTCGGTGTCGGAGTTGGCGATCGACAACAGCTGGCCGGTGGGGTGCTGCTGGTGCCAGGCCATCGGCAGGTCCAGGTACTGGCGGGTGACCGCACGCCGGTCGTGGGCCATCAGCCGGTACTGCATGATGCCGGCGCCGACTCGACGGGCCACGATGCCGACGGCTCGGACGACGGCGACCCCGATGAAGAGTGCGCCAACGGTGACGAGCGAGCCGGTGCCGACGTGACCGGACTCGAACGCCGGGAGGATCACGTGGTCGGTCGCCCAGCCGAGCACCCAGGCGTCCGCGACGGTCAGCGCGCCGAAGATCAGGCTCCCGATGCACGCGATCGTGAACATCCCGGGCTCGACGCGGATGCCGTGACCGACCACGCGGAAGCCGTCGACGAGGGTGGCGCGTGGCCGCCGTGCCGCCGTCACCTCGTACGCCTCCTGGTCTGTCACTGGTCCTGCTCGTCCCGAGCCGTCCAACCGTAGCCGGGCTCGATTGATTCCTGTCCCGTGGCTCTGCTCGTTGACGGGCCTACCCTGGCTCTGGATCAGAACCCCACGAAGGAGCACCCTGTGAGCGACCACGACGTCCGGATGATCGTCCTCTCGACCGACGACCTCGACGAGTCCATCAAGTTCTACAGCGAGACCCTGGGCATGCCGCTGAAGTTCCGCGACGGAGCCCACTTCGCGGCCCTCGACGGCGGCTCGGTCACGCTCGCGCTGGCCACCGCGGTCGACCACCCGATCCCGGGCCAGGTCGTCGTCGGCATCAAGACCGTCGACGTCGACGCGGCCGCGAAGGCCGTCGAGGAGGCCGGCGGCGGCATCGTCAAGGGGCCCTACGACGACGCCCACGAGCGCCGCGCCGTCGTCTTCGACCACAAGGGAAACGGCCTGGTCTTCTACAGCCCACTGGCGCGCTAGGCACTCGAACGCGCGCGGGCTGTGAACTGTCCCGCATAGACTGGGTGCATGTCGCTGACCGAGTCGGAGCTCTACGAGGCGGGGATGTCCTTGCCTCCTGACGTGCGTAAGCATGTGGCTCTGCGCTTGCTCGAGTCAGTCGACTCTGACGACGCGTTCGACACCACAGCTGAGAGCTGGCTCCGCACGGAGGCCGCCGCTGCCTACGACGCCCTGAAGGCCGACCCGTCTCGTGGAATCCCGGCGGAGGACGTGCGCGCCCGGTTCGAAGCGAAGTGGGCCGCCCGTTCATGACGAGCTCGTCGTCAATGTCATCGGCGTATTCCACGGTGGCCAGGACTGGGAGTCAGCGCTCCGCGACGACTGACCAAACAGTGTCAGCGGACGGGGTGGCCCGCGGCTGCGAGTGCTTGTTTGACGTCGGCAATGCGGAGCGTGCCGAAGTGGAAGACGCTGGCGGCGAGTACGGCGTCGGCACCGGCCTCGACCGCGGGCGGGAAGTGCTCGACGGCGCCGGCTCCCCCGGACGCGATCACGGGGATGTCGACCACGGCTCGCACGGCACGCAGCATCTCGAGGTCGAACCCGTCGCGGGTGCCGTCGGCGTCCATCGAGTTCAGCAGGATCTCGCCGGCACCGAGCGCCGCGCCGCGCGCTGCCCACTCGACGGCGTCGATGCCCGCCGACTGGCGACCGCCGTGGGTGGTGACCTCGTACCCGGAATCGGTCCCGGGTGCCCGGCGTGCGTCCACCGACAGCACCAGCACCTGGCTGCCGAACCGGTCGGCGATCTCGGAGATCAACTCGGGCCTGCGGATGGCCGCGGTGTTGACCGAGACCTTGTCCGCGCCCGCGCGCAGCATCCGGTCCACGTCCTGGACCGACCCGATGCCGCCGCCGACCGTCAGCGGGATGAACACCTGCTCGGCCGTACGCGACACGATGTCCAGCGTGGTGGCGCGGCCCTCGTGGCTGGCGGAGATGTCGAGGAAGGTCAGCTCGTCGGCACCTTCGGCGTCGTACGCTTGGGCCAGTTCGACCGGGTCGCCCGCGTCACGAAGCTCCTTGAAGTTGACGCCCTTCACCACCCGTCCGCCGTCAACGTCGAGGCACGGGATCACCCGGATCGCCAAGCTCACCAGCTCACCTCCCTGCGTAGTCGAGAGCGCCGCGGTGCGGTCTGCGGGAGGCAATTCCGCGATCCTTGATTGCTCGCTCCGCTCGCGGGCACCACCCGCCCGCCGTCGACGTCGAGGCACGGGATCACCCGGATCGCCAAGCTCATGCCGGAGCCTGGGGCAACGTGAGGGCCAGCGCGTCGGTGAGGGTGAACCGGCCTTCGTACAGCGCGGTACCGACGATGGCGCCCTCCACCCCACCCTCCCGGCCGGGCTCGACCATGCCCATCAGCGCCCGCAGGTCGTCGAGTTCTGTGATGCCTCCGGAGGCCACCACGGGACGGTCGGTGGCGGCGCAGACGTCGGCGAGCAACTGGAGGTTCGGGCCCTGGAGCATCCCGTCCTTGTTGACGTCGGTGACGACGTAGCGCGCACAGCCCTCGGAGTCGAGGCGGGCGAGCACCTCGTACAGGTCGCCGCCCTCCTTGGTCCAGCCACGTGCGGCGAGCGTACGCCCCCGGACGTCCAGCCCGACCGCGACGCGGTCGCCGTAGCTCGCGATCGCCTTCGCGCACCACTCGGGCTGCTCCAGCGCGGCAGTGCCGATGTTGACCCGCCGGCAGCCGGTCGCCATCGCCGCCTCGAGCGACTCGTCGTCGCGGATCCCGCCGCTCATCTCGACTTTGAGGTCGAGCCGGCCGACGATCTGGGCCAGCAGCTCCCGGTTGTTGCCGCGCCCGAAGGCGGCGTCGAGGTCGACCAGATGGATCCACTCCGCGCCCGCCGCCTGCCAGGCAAGCGCCGCCTCGACCGGGTCGCCGAACGTCTTCTCCGAGCCGGCGACGCCCTGCACCAGCTGGACGGCCTTGCCGCCCTGCACATCGACAGCAGGCAGCAACTCGAGGTAGCCGGTCATGCGACCCCCTCCCGAGGACACGAGCGACAAGGCCCGCAGGGACGGGGCAGAGCATGACCAAGACAAAGTGGTCATGCGACCCCCTCCCGAGGACAGGAGTCCGGCGACAAGGGGAGCGAGGCCCCCAAGAACCGGCACAGGGACGGGGCAGAGCATGGCCAATCAAGCACGGTCATGTGCGCAAGCCTATTGGTCCCGGCTACAGGGCTTCGACCCAGTTCCGGAGCAGGCGCGCGCCGGCGTCGCCGGACTTCTCGGGGTGGAACTGGGTCGCCGACAGCGGGCCGTTCTCGACCGCCGCGACGAACCGGTCACCGGCGTACTCCGCCCAGGTCACCGACGGCTCGCGGGTGCGGCCGTTGGTCCGCAGCTCCCAGCTGCGTGCGGCGTACGAGTGCACGAAGTAGAAGCGCTCCCCCTCGACGCCCGCGAACAGGGTCGAGCCGGCCGGCACTGAGACGGTGTTCCAGCCCATGTGCGGCACGACCGGTGCCTGCAGCCGCTCGACGACGCCTGGCCACTCGTCGAGCCCCGGTGCGTCGTGGCCGTGCTCGACGCCGTGAGCGAACATCACCTGCATGCCCACGCAGATGCCGAGCACCGGTCGTCCTCCGGCCAGCCGCCGGCCGATCATCTCGTGTCCGCGCACCGCGCGGATCCCTTCGACGCACGCCGCGAACGCGCCGACTCCGGGGACGACCAGGCCGTCGGCCCCTTCGGCCACGGCGCGGTCAGCGGTGAGTACGGCCGTGGCTCCGGCCCGTTCCAAGGCACGGACGGCGGACCGGACGTTGCCGAATCCGTAGTCGAGGATGGCGACCTGTGGCGTGGTCAGAGCGTGCCTTTGGTCGAGGGGACACCAGGCTCGCGCGGGTCGATCGCGATCGCGTCGCGCAGCGCCCGGGCTACCGCCTTGAACTGGGTCTCCACGATGTGGTGTGGGTCGCGCCCGGCGAGCACGCGTACGTGCAGGGCCAGTTGACCGTGGAACGCGAGGGTCTCGAAGACGTGCCGGGTCAGCGAGCCGATGTACTGGTCGCCGATCAGCACCCGCTCCTGCCCGTCGGGCTCGCCGGTGTGTACGCAGTAGGGCCGGCCGGACACGTCGACGACGGCCTGGACGAGCGCTTCGTCCAGCGGCACGGTGGCGTCGCCGAAACGGCGGATGCCGGTCTTGTCGCCGAGCGCCTCGCGCAGCGCCTGACCGAGCGCGATCGCGGTGTCCTCGACGGTGTGGTGGGCATCGATGTGCAGATCGCCCTCGGCGAGCACCTTGAGGTCGATCAGCGAGTGCCGGGCGAGCGCGGTGAGCATGTGGTCGTAGAAGCCGACGCCGGTGCTGATGTCGTGGCGACCCGTGCCGTCGAGGTTCACCTCGACGAGGATCTTCGACTCGCTCGTCTGACGCTCGACGCGAGCGCTTCGACTCATGTTGTGACCTCCATGTTCGCGACCTCGATCAGGATCGGGTCGAGTGGGCCGGACAGGCGCGGCTGGGTGCCAGGCGGCTGCTCCGCGGTGCGGTCCGCGCGGAACCAGTCCCCAATTCTTGTTCGGTCGCTTCGCTCCGGGGTCATCTCACTTCCTCCAGCGTCTCCACGAGTGCGGCCCGGAACGCCGCCATCTCCTCTGCGGTGCCGATCGACACGCGCAACCATCCGTCGGGTCCAGTCTCCCGGATCAGCACGCCGCGGCGCAGCAGACCCGCCCAGACAGCATGCCGGTCGGGGAACGTCCCGAACAAGCAGAAATTCGCGTCGCTGTCGGCAACCTGGTGATCGTGGGCACGCAACCACGCGACGGTGCGGTCGCGTTCGGCGCGCAGTTCCCCGACCTTGCCGAGCAGCTCGTCGGCGTGCCGCAGCGCCACCAGGGCGACCGCCTGGGTCACCGCCGAGAGGTGGTACGGCAGCCGTACGACGCGGAGCGCGTCGCAGATCTCGGTGCTCGCGGCCAGGTAGCCGAGACGGCCGCCCGCCAGCGCGAAGGCCTTGCTCATCGTGCGGGAGACCACCAGGTTCGGCGTGCTGCCGAGCAGCTCCAGCGCGCTCGGGGTGCCCTCCCGGCGGAACTCGGCGTACGCCTCGTCGATCACCACCACGCACCCGCCCGCGACCTCCGA
Source organism: Nocardioidaceae bacterium (assembly GCA_047605165.1). GTDB lineage: Bacteria > Actinomycetota > Actinomycetes > Propionibacteriales > Nocardioidaceae > SSC3. The sequence continues at coordinate 6,276 of JASGGG010000083.1, read as the reverse complement.
CGCGGCGGCGGATATTGCGCGTACGGTGTCGAGCGGGAGCGCGGTCCCCGTCGGGTTGTTGGGCGACGGCAGCAGCACGACCGACGGCTGCTCGGTCGCGATCACCGACACCGCGTGGTCGAGCGACAGCGAGAAGTCGCCCTCCCGGTGACCGACGACCCAGCGGGTGTGGGTGTCGCGGGCGTACTCGGGATACATCGAGTACGTCGGCGCGAACGACACCGCCGTCCGTCCCGGCCCGCCGAAGGCCTGCAGCAGGTGCAGCATCACCTCGTTGGAGCCGTTGGCCGCCCACACCTGAGCCGGAGTGATCCCGTGCCCGAGGTAGGCGGCGAGGGCCTCGCGGAGCTCGGTGAACTCGCGGTCGGGGTAGCGGTTGAGCGTGCGGGTGACCCCCAGCACGGCCGCGGCCGCATCGCGCGCGACCTCGTCCGAGGGTGGGTACGGGTTCTCGTTGACGTTGAGCTGGACAGGCACGTCGAGCTGCGGAGCGCCGTAGGGCTCGACCCCCCGCAGCTCCTCACGAAGTGGGAGGGTCACGAGAACCTCACCGACACCGCGGCCCCGTGACCGGGCAGGTCTTCAGCCAGCGCGAGGGTCGTGACGTGGCCGGCCACCTCGCGCAGCGCCGACTCGGAGTAGTCGACGACGTGCACGGCCTTGGTGAACGCTCGCACCGAGAGTCCGGACGAGTGGCAGGCACACCCGGCCGTCGGCAGCACGTGATTGGAGCCGGCACAGTAGTCGCCCAGCGACACCGGGGCGTACGCGCCGACGAAGACGGCGCCCGCGTTGACGACTCGCGCAGCGACAGCGGCGGCGTCACGGGTCTGGATCTCCAGGTGCTCGGCGGCGTACGCGTTGACGACATCGAGCCCCTGGTCGATGCCGGTCACCAAGACGATGCCGGACTGCTGTCCGGCGAGCGCGGTGCGGATGCGGTCGACGTGCTTGGTCGCCGAGACCTGTTTGTCCAGCTCGGCCGCGACCTCGTCGGCGAGCGCCTCGGAGTCGGTCACCAGGACGCTGGCGGCCATCGGGTCGTGCTCGGCCTGGGAGATCAGATCGGCGGCGACGAAGGCGGGGTCGGCGGAGTCGTCGGCCAGGATCGCGATCTCGGTGGGCCCGGCCTCGGCGTCGATGCCGACGGTGCCCTTGACCAGGCGCTTGGCCGAGACCGTGTAGATGTTGCCCGGGCCGGTGACCAGGTCGACCGGCCGGCAGGGGCCGGCGCCGTAGGCGAACATGGCGATCGCCTGGGCCCCGCCCACCGCGTACACCTCGGAGATCCCGAGGAGACCGCAGGCAGCCAGGATCGTCGGGTGCGGCAGGCCGTCGTTGTCCTTCTGCGGGCTGCTGGTCAACGCGATGCCGGGCACGCCCGCGACCTGCGCGGGCACGACGTTCATCACCACGCTGGACACCAGCGGAGCGACACCGCCAGGCACGTAGAGGCCGACGCGCTGCACCGGCACCATCCGCTGGGTGACCGTGCCACCCGCCGCGAGCTCGGTCACGATGTCGTGTTCGAGCTCGGCCTCGCAGGTGGCGCGCAACCGGGAGATCGACTCCCGCAGGCCGGCGAGCACGTCCGCGTCGAGGGCTGCCAGCGCCTGGTCGATGGCTGCCTGTGGGACCGCGATGCCGGTCTGCTCGACTCCGTCGAAACGCGCGGAGTACTCCAGCACGGCCTCGACGCCCCGATGGCGTACGTCCTCGCAGATCGGTCGCACCACCGCCAGGGTGGCGTCGACGTCGACCTCGGCACGCGGCACCACGCTGCGATAGTCCGCGGTGCCGTCGGCGAGATCCCGTACATCGATCCGGCGCATCATGACGCCGATTCTATCGAGCAACGTTCGCTCGGCGAGCTTGCGAGGCGTGTATCGAGACGCCGCCGGTCGTCGAGTGCCCGGCGAGGGCAGGCCGAGATGTCTGGGCCGGGTATATCGAGGCCCAGCCCGGACGCGTGCGCCGAAGTCGCGGGCTTCCCTCACAGATCACGCGTAGGTTGACCTTGTGGCTCAGCCTCCTGGACAGTTGCCGATCTTCCCGCTCAACACGGTGGTGTTCCCGGGCGTGACCACGCCGCTGCACATCTTCGAGCAGCGCTACCGGGCGATGGTGCGCGACCTGATCGCGATCCAGGACCCGGCAGCGCGACTGTTCGGGGTGGTCGCGATCCGCGAGGGGTACGAGGTCGGCACCCACGAGGCGCGGTCGATGTACCGCATCGGGACCGTGGTGCAGCTGATCGAGGTCCATCCGTACGAGGACGGGCGCTTCCATGTCGAGACCGTCGGCCGGCATCGGATGCGGGTCGACGCGATCGATCCGAGCCGCGCCTACCTCACGGCCGAGGTGGTGCAGCTGCACGACGAGCCGCCGGCCGACCTGGACCCGGAGCTGACCGCCGCCCAGGCTCGTCGGACGTTGGCCACGTTCGAGGACTACCGGGCGCTGCTGACCGAGCTGCGGGGTGGCGAGGTGCTCGCCGGCGCCATGCCTGGCGACCCCGAGCTGCTGTCGTACGCGTTGTCCGCGACCGCTCTGCTGTCGCTGCGCGACCGCCAGTCGCTGCTGGAGTCCGCGTCGGCGTACGAGCGGCTGGTGCTGGTGCGGCACCGACTGGTCGAGGAGATCCGGGCGATGCGGGCCGTCCCCTCACTGCCCGCGACCGAAGTCGCCCGCACCGGCTGGAGCCCGAACTGAGCCTGCTGTCGTGAGCAAGTCGAGCGGCAAGGCCCCGGGGATACGCCCGCGACGGTCGCGCTGACCCGTGCCGGGATCGGCTTCACCGAACACCGTGACGAGCGCGATCCGGCGGCGAGCTCGTACGGAGCCTCGGACCAACTCTCCGCCGCGTTGTGGCCGATGGCGACCGATCCCGCCGGAAAGTGGCCGATGGCGACCGGGATTTCGACGCAAACGTTGTCGGCATCGGCCACAACCCGGCAATCACCGTCAGGATCGGCCACAATCCGGCCCCAGCGGGGAGAAGACCCGGCCCCAGCGGGGAGCGGACTCAGTCGGTCGTCAGCTTCAACAGGAAGTGACCGTCGCCGCCCTCGGTCCAGGTGCTGGCGCCGAAGGTGTTCAGCGGCCTGAGGTTCTCGATCGTATCCGTGTCGGTTCCCCCGCCCGACGTGGCCAGATCGACCAGCCAATCGTTCGGGCCGTCGGCATCGAGGTAGAGCACCCCGCTGGCCTCGTCGGCGTGAGGAACGGCGCTCTCGAAGCCGGCGCTGGAGCCGAGGTCGCCGCCCTCGAGCAACTGCTTGAGGTAGTCCTCGCCCACGCCGATCGCAACTCCGTCGTCGGACTTCTCGGTGGTGAGCGGCGCGGGCAGTCCGCCGGCCATCCCGAGCGTCTTGTCCAGCAGGTCGGTGATCTTGTCGGGGTCGCCGTTGATCCGGATGCCCGCCTTGATGCCGTCGGGCCCGCTTTCCAGGCTGCTGAAGTCGCTGGTGCCGTCCACCGCCAGTACCAGACCGTTGCCGAGCAGAGTACGGATCGCCTCGTCGATCGAGACGCCGGTCTGTTGCTCGAACTCCTTGCCGGCCTCGTCCAGGCCGCTCTTGGAGAGATTCTCGGACAGCTGGTCGAGCTGATCCGTGCTGACCCCGAAGCCGAGCGCGGCCACCGTGGTGTCGGGCAGGTTGCCGACATCGGTGGTAGCCCCTTCGGCGGACACGTCGGGCGAGGTGACGACCGCTTCGAGTTCGACGCCACCGTCGGAGAAACGCAGCGTACCGGCCGCACCCTCGAAGTCGTCGGCGAAGTCGTCGAGCTGGTCCAAGGACGGCTGAGAGCCGCCGAGGTCGTCGACGCCCAAACCTTCCTCGGCCACCTTGGTGAGCTCGATCGCGGCTGCTTTGGCCACGTAGAAGGACACGATGCCCTGACCGCCGACCTTGTCGAGCTGGTCGTTGAACGCGTCGTCTTCCGACAGCGGCTTCTCGCTCGCGGCCTTGCGCGCATCGTCGACGACCTGCTGCGACGAGCCGATGAGCACGTACCCGTCCAAGCTGGTGACGCCGACCTCCTCGCCGGGCGAGCACTCCTCGACGGCGCGCTTGACACCGTCGATCGCCTTGTCCTCGTCGGTGCTCTGCAGCGCGACGACCGGCTCGGGATACTCGTCTCCCGTGAGGACGGCCACGCCGAGCTTGTTGCCCAGCCACGGCTCGACGTCGTCGGCATAGCTCAGCTCGCAGTCGTCGTCCTCGACGATCGCCTCGACCAGCATCTTGCGCAGGTCGTCCTGGCTGTCGAGATTGAGCTCGGTACGCAGGGCGGGGAACTTCTTCATCGTCTTGAACGCTTCGATCTTCTGACCCGCCGCGGGATCGAGGTCGACACTCACGTACGCCAGTGCGCTGGCGGGCAGCACTTCCGCGGCTCCGGGGCCACCGCCGGTGAGCTTGCTGACGCCCCACGCTCCGGCCGCGACCGCGCCGGCAGCGACGACGGCTCCGATGCCGAGGCCGACAGCCTTGCCGCGGCCCGACCTCGCCGGTCCCGCCGCGGCGGTGCCGCTTTCGAGGAATTCGGGCTCAGGGGTGGGTGGCTGGAGGTGTGTCATGTAAAGAACTGTAGGAGAGTTCGTCCGATTGTTCCGGAGAAATGGCCAACAGCACCATCAGCGCGCCCGCGGCCGCACTCAGTGGCCAGACCAGCCGGACCACCCACGCGGTGATGTGCAGCCGGTCGTCGGCGACGGTCCCCACTGCGGCCTTGGCCAGCGCCTGGATCGGGTCCCCGGGGCCGAGGATGCCCCCGACCCAGGCCATCACGTAGGCAGCGAGGACGGCGCCGAGCGTCACGAGTACGACCATCAGCACCGGGTCGCGGCGGCGCACCAGGGTCAGGCCCAGACCGGCCGCCAGACCGAGTACGCCGGCGATCAGGGCATACCAGCCGTCGATCGGGAAGATGGTGGTCATCTGAATGGTGTCGGCAGCGATGCACGGGGACGATCCTTCGCAGACGCTGTCGGGGAAGCGCGTCACCTGAGTCGGGGTCACCAGCACGACCCAGAGCACTCCCCCGGCGATGCCGGCGAGCAGGAAGCTGGCGGCCGTCCACCCCAGGTCACGCACGATCGCGGTGCCGGCGGTGCTGGCTCGACGACGGCCCGTGGAGATCTCGGGCACGTCACGAATACTGCCTGGTTCGTCGGGCAGCAGGTTGGCCACGCTCAACTCCCGGTCAGACAGTGTGGGCCGAGCAGCGCCTTGAGGTCGGCATACAGTGGGCCGGCCGAGGTCACCCGCAGCTGGTCGGGCAACCGCATCGTGGTGGTCTTGTCCTTGCTCATCAACCGCAACCGTACTTCGGTCCCCCCAGGGTGGCTGGCGAGCACCTCCTTGAGCTGGGTGATCACCGGTGGGGTGCACCGCGTCGCGGGCATGCTGATCACGACAGGACCTGAATCGCTGCCGGCGGTGAGATCGGGTGCGCTGACCTCGAGGCCGTGCAGCTCGGGAACGTCCTTCGAACGCGACAGCCGGCCCTTGACCGCGACCACGGTGTCGGTCTGGAGGAGGGTGCTGGACAGGTTGTAGGCCGACGGGAAGAGCAGCACGTCGACGGCACCTTCGAGGTCCTCGACCGTGACCATCGCCCAGGGGTCACCGCGCTTGGTGATCTTGCGCTGCACCGAGGTGATCAGGCCGGCGATCGTCACGTGCGCGCCGTCGGGACGGTCCTCGTCGACGAGCAGTTGCCCGATCGTCACGTCGGCGTGTCCGGACAAAATGTGCTCCAGCCCCAGCAACGGGTGGTCGGAGACGTAAAGCCCGATCATCTCGCGCTCGTGGGCCAGCAACGTGGCCTTGTCCCACTCGTCGATATCGGGCACGGCGACCGTCATGCCGAAGCCGGCGACCTCGTCGTCGAGCCCCGCGAACAGGGAGTCCTGGCCGATCGCCTCGTTGCGCTTGACCTCCACGGCCTGATCGACCGCCTGCTCGTGGATCGCCACCAGAGACCGCCGGTGATGCTTGAGGGAGTCGAAGGCACCCGCCTTGACCAACGACTCCACGACTCGCTTGTTGCAGACGACCTGAGGGACCTTGGCCAGGAAGTCGGCGAAGTCGGCGAACCGGCCCTGCTCGCGCCTGGCCGAGACGATGCCGTCGACCACGTTGACGCCGACGTTGCGGATCGCGGAGAGCCCGAAGCGGATGTCGCCGCCCACCGGGGTGAAGTTGGCGTCGGACTCGTTGACGTCGGGCGGCAGCACCGCGATCTTCATCCGGCGGCACTCGTTGA
>JASGGG010000082.1:0-13271 GCA_047605165.1 Nocardioidaceae bacterium | reverse complement strand
TCGAGACGCCGGCCGGACGCGAGGCGCCGAAGTCGAGGACTTCTCTTTACAGATCCAGCCGCGCCGGCCTGCAGACGTGCTCGGCCCCACGGAGTCGGCGGATTGCTGCGTGGAGCGGTTCCTGGCATCAGACCGGAGGCTTTCAGTCACCAGGTGACTGAAAGCCTCCGAGAAGGCAAGGAGCGGAGTCGGCCCGAAGTGGAGAGGTCAGACCCGCTCACGCAGCCAGGCGAAGTCGGCCCGGTGCTCTTCGACGCCGCCGGGCGTCTCGGCGATGACCGGGGCTCCGGCGGAGCGGATCACGTGCAGGAAGCCCTCGGGATCGACCTGGCCGGTGCCGTAGTTGGCGTGCCGGTCGGCGCCGGAGCCGAACGCGTCGCGGCTGTCGTTGGCGTGTACGAGATCGATGCGGCCGGTGATCGCGCGCACCCTCTCCACCGCGGTCGCCAGCTCGATGCCGCTGGCATGGGCGTGGCAGGTGTCGAGGCAGAAGCCGACCTGCTCGAAGCCCTCGGCCGCCGAGATCGCCTCCCATACACGCCCGATCCGGTCGAGCTCGCGGGTCATCGCGTTCTCCCCGCCGGCGGTGTTCTCGATCAGCAGCGGCAGCTTGAGGTCGGTGGCCTCGACCGCCTTGCGCCAGTTGTCGAAGCCTTTCTCGGGGTCGTCGTCGGCCCCGACGTGACCACCGTGCACGACCAGGCCGCGCGCGCCGATCGACGCGGCAGCGTCCACGTGCTGCTGCAGGAGCTTGCGCGAGGGGATCCGGATGCGGTTGTTGGTGGCCGCGACGTTGACCAGGTACGGGGCGTGCACGTAGATGCCCACGCCCGCCTCCGCCGCAGCCTCGGCGAGCGCGGCCGCACCACCCTCGTACGCGATCACGGGTCCCTTGTAGCTCTGCGGGTTGCCCAGGAAGATCTGCACGATGCCGGCGCCGCGGGCGGTCGCCTCCGCGACGGGGTCGGTCTGGTCGACGTGGGCGCCGAGGACGAGTGTGGTCACCCGGCCAGCCTAGGCTCGGGTCGATTTCCTTCGGAGCGCCAGGTCACGGTAGCCTTGGGCGTTCCCTTGCGTCGGCCACCGAGGCGCGTACGCCCGGGAACGGCCCACCGAGACGTGCAGCGCACGTGGGTGGGAACGCAACAGCCCTCCTGCCGCGGAAGGACCGTGGCCGCTTTCAGTCCGAAGGAGGTGGAGACTGCTTTGCGTGCCTATGAAGTCATGGTCATCCTCGACCCCAGCCTCGAAGAGCGCACTGTCGCACCGTCTCTCGACACCTACCTCAACGTCGTCCGTCAGGACGGCGGCGTGGTGGAGAACGTCGACGTGTGGGGCAAGCGACGCCTGGCGTACGAGATCAACAAGAACCCCGAGGGGATCTACGCGGTGATCACGTTGCAGGCCGAGCCGGCCACGGTGAAGGAGCTCGACCGTCAGCTCACCCTGAACGAGTCGGTCATGCGCACCAAGGTCATCCGACCGGATGCGAACTGACCAGGGGCAACTGACCGGTCCCGACCGATCCGCTGCTCCGTTGCCCCCGATTCGTTTCCCTCTGGCCCTCGATTGTGTCGGCGGCCGAGGATACGTTTCAGGGACACGTTCAGATTCGTCGATCCTCAGCTTGAGACTGGAGTCCTGACATGGCAGGCGAAACCCCTATCACCGTTATCGGCAACCTCACCGCCGACCCGGAGCTGCGCTTCACCCCCTCGGGTGCGGCCGTCGCCAACTTCACCGTGGCGTCCACGCCCCGGCAGTTCGACCGTCAGACCAACGAGTGGCGCGACGGCGAGGCGCTGTTTCTCAACTGCTCGGTGTGGCGGCAGGCGGCTGAGAACGCTGCGGAGTCCCTCGTCAAGGGGATGCGGGTGATCGTCAACGGCCGGCTCAAGGCGCGTAGCTACGAGACCCGCGAGGGCGAGAAGCGCACGGTCTTCGAGATCGAGGTCGAGGAGGTCGGGCCGAGCCTGAAGTACGCCTCCGCGAAGGTCACCAAGACCACCCGTGGCTCCGGCTTCAGTGGCAACGACTCGTGGAACTCCGGCGCCGCCGGTGGCCCAGGAGGATCCGGCGGTAGCTACGGCGGCAACCAGGGGGGGAGTTCCGGCGGCGGATCCGCTGCTCCGGCGGCCGACCCGTGGGCGTCTCCGGGGGCCGCCTCCGAGGAGCCCCCGTTCTGACGGGTGGCTTCGACCGAGACTCGAATCTGATCTGACAACCAGACACCAGTCATTCCGGCCGGCAGCACGCCGCTGCGCGTCCGGGCTCAGTATGAAGGAGCACCACAATGGCGAAACCAGTCCTGCGCAAGCCGAAGAAGAAGGTCTGCCAGTTCTGCAAGGAGAAGGTCGGCTACGTCGACTACAAGGACACGACCCTCCTGCGCAAGTTCATCTCCGACCGCGGCAAGATCCGCGCGCGTCGGGTCACCGGCAACTGCGTGCAGCACCAGCGTGACATCGCTATCGCGGTGAAGAACGCCCGTGAGGTCGCGCTGCTGCCGTACACGTCCACCGCTCGCTGAGAGGAGCACCCCCGAGATGAAGCTCATCTTGACCCAGGAGGTCTCCGGCCTCGGTTCCCCGGGCGACGTGGTCGAGGTCAAGGACGGCTACGGCCGCAACTACCTCGTCCCCCGCGGCTTCGCGATCCGCTGGACCCGCGGTGGCGAGAAGACCGTCGAGTCGATCAAGGCCGCGCGCTCCTCGCGTGAGGTCCGTGACCTCGACAAGGCCAACGAGATCAAGGACAAGCTCGAGGGCGCACCCGTCGATGTGCCGGTGCGTGCCGGTGAGGGCGGTCGCCTGTTCGGCGCCGTGACCGTCGGTGACATCGCCGATGCGATCAACGGGGCCGCCGGCGACGCCTCGGTCGACAAACGCAAGATCGTCCTCGGCAACCCGATCAAGTCCCTGGGAACCCACCAGGTGACCGTGAAGGTGCACGACGAGGTCGACGCACTGGTCAACCTCAACGTCATATCTGCCTGACCGGTCTCCGTCTCGTCCGTAGGCGGGGATCCGCTGAGCCCGAGTTGGCGCATTCTGGAGTAGCTCCAGAATGCGCCAACGAGCCAGGGTGTCCGGTCGGGCACCCGTTGTGAGCCGGGAATGAGGCAGTGCCCGACAACGCCGGGCTTCTCGGTTGCGGCCGACGTGTGGCTACCTGCTTCGCGGTGCGGTTAGCTGAGGCTGCCGCAGTCCCGCGACCGCATTTCGAACATTTCCGGCTGTGGAAATCCGAGCTTTTCTGGGGATTGCACGGCTGATGCGCTGGCGCCGTGGTGTCGCGGCGGAGACGTATTCGTGTCGACTTATAGACATCTCGGTGAACGAGATGGGACCGGCAGATTTCTGTGGTCCACACCAGTGGAAGCACATTCCCGCAGGTCAGACCATGTTTTGTGACGGATGTGACTGGTGCGTCCACAGATGTGTAAACACCCTGTGCACATCGGTCACGGCGTGTTCCACACCTTGGGCGTAGTTATGCACAGCCCCTGTGGATGACCCGCTGGTGGGTTGCCTGTGAAGTCTCTTAGGCTCAGGCGTCGACCCCAGTCACCAGCGCTGAACCGAGACCGTCCAACTGGCACAACCGACGGGCGCGTCCATTGTGTCGGACCCTCTCGGCAGGGTGGTTCGTGCCCGACTACCCAGCGTCACCCACTCACCAGCACCAGGGAGATTGTTCGTGAGCATCGCCGCTTCCTCGGCCGCGGTTCCTGCGCAGGAGCCGTACGACCCGAGCGGCTACTCCGGCGCGTACGGCGATCGAATGCCGCCGCAGGACATCGACGCGGAGATGTGTGTGCTCGGCGCGATGCTGCTGGCGAAAGACGCCATCGCCGACGCGCTGGAGGTCGTCCAGGGCCCCGACTTCTACCGCCCGGTGCACGAGACGGTGTTCGGCGCGATCACCGAGTTGTATGCCCGCAACGAGCCGGTCGACCCGGTCACGGTCGCCGCCGAGCTCGGCCGGATGGGCGAGCTGATGCGGGTCGGCGGCGCTCCCTACCTGCACACCCTGTCTGCGTCGGTGCCGATCGCGTCCAACGCCGCCTACTACGCGTCGATCGTCAAGGAGAAGGCGATCCTGCGCCGGCTGGTCGAGGCGGGCACCCGGATCACCCAGATGGGGTATGCCGGCGAAGGCGAGGTGGACGACGTCGTCGACCGCGCCCAGCAAGAGGTCTACAGCGTCAGCGAGCGGCGGACCACCGAGGACTATGCACCTCTGTCCGACATCATCCAGGGGACCCTGGACGAGATCGAGGCGATCCAGAACCGGGAGAGCGGCCTGTCCGGCGTCCCTACCGGGTTCATGGACCTCGACGACCTCACCAACGGCCTGCACGGCGGACAAATGGTGATCATTGCGGCGCGTCCTGCCTTGGGCAAGTCAACACTCGCCCTCGACCTGTGTCGCGCGGCCTCGATCCACAACAACCTGACCAGTGTCATCTTCAGCCTGGAGATGAGTCGCAACGAGATCACGATGCGGTTGCTGTCGGCCGAGGCGAAGGTGCCGCTGAACCACATCCGCAACGGAAACATGAGCGACCAGGACTGGGAGCGCCTCGCCCCGAGGATGGCCGAGGTGTCCAGCGCGCCGTTGTTCATCGACGACAGCCCCAACATGACGATGATGGAGATCCGCGCGAAGGCCCGCCGCCTCAAGCAGCGCCATGACCTGCGCCTGATCGTCATCGACTATCTCCAGTTGATGACCTCGGGCAAGAAGGTCGAGTCCCGGCAGGTCGAGGTCTCCGAGTTCAGCCGCCAGATCAAGCTGCTCGCCAAGGAGCTCGACGTCCCCGTCGTCGCGCTCTCCCAGCTCAACCGCGGCCCTGAGCAGCGCTCCGACAAGCGCCCCATGCTGTCCGACCTTCGTGAGTCGGGATGCCTCACCGCAGATACGCGCCTGATGCGCGCGGATACCAACGCCGAGATCACCATCGGGGAGCTGATGCGGTCCGGCGCCCGAGACATTCCGGTGTGGGCACTCGACGACCGCCTCAAGTTGGTGCCGCGCACGCTGACCCACGCGTTCCCGAGTGGCACCAAAGATGTGTACGAGGTGACGCTCGCCTCGGGCCGCCGGGTCACGGCTACGGCCAATCATCCGTTCCTCACCTACGACGGCTGGATCCCCCTTGCCGAGTTGACCGAGGGTGCCCGCATCGGGGTTGCCCGTCACGTACCGCCCCCGCTGGAAATCACGTCGCGCGACAACCATGAGGTCGCCCTGTTGGCGCGCTCCGTCCCGGAATCTCTCCCTGATTGGGTGTTCGCCCTCCCGAAGGAACAGGTCTCGCTGTTCCTGCGCAACTTGTGGGCGACCGATGGCGAGGTGACGTTGAACAAGCATGGGGGCGGCCGGATCTACTACGCCTCGACGAGTCGTCGGCTCATCGACGATGTCGCCAAGCTGTTGCTGCGGTTCAACGTCTTCACTCGCATCCGCAGGGTCCGCAAGACTGGGTATCGCGATGGCTGGACCCTGGACATCACGGGTGCCGAGAACCAATTGCGGTTCTTGGAGGACATCGGCGCCCATGGTGAGCGGTCCACCAACGTGACTGCGCTCGCCGAGCGGCTGCGCGACGTACAGCCCAATACCAACCTCGACACCATCCCGACCCAGGTCTGGGATCGCGTACGCGAGGTACTCAATACCTCGCGTCTTACCCAGCGCGAGTTCGCCGCAGCATGGGGCACCCCGTCAAGCGTGAGCACGATGGCGCGGGTAGCACCGGGTCGGCAGCGAATGCAGCGCATCGCGGAGTTGCTGGGAGACGTCGACCTCGAGGTGATGGCGACCAACGATGTCTTCTGGGACTCAGTCGCCTCGGTCGAGCACGTCGGACAGCAGGAGGTGTACGACGCGACCGTCCTGGGCGTCCACAACTTCGTGGCCAACGGGATCAACCTGCACAACAGCATCGAGCAGGATGCCGACATGGTGATCCTGCTACACCGCGACGACGTGTACGAGAAGGAGTCAGCCCGCCCCGGCGAGGCCGACCTGATCGTGGCCAAGCACCGCAACGGCCCCACCCGCGACGTCGTCGTCGCCTTCCAGGGCCACTACTCACGCTTCGTGGACATGGCCCAAGGCTGAGTCGTCGAGCGTGGTCCCGGTCAGCTGTGTGGCCAGGCAGCGACAGCACGGTCGATCGCCCGGCGGGTCCGCGCGGAAACCGATTCCACCAAGTCGACAGCAGGCCCGGGCACAGGGCGGATAGAGCGGGGAAGCCGCCAGGTTCCGACCACGACACCGTCGACCAGGATTGCCGGCCGGAAGACGCCGTTACGACCCGGGACGAGCGCGTCGAGCATCGGCTGGCTCGCTACCAGCGAGCGGTCGGCGTAGCCGAGGATCCATTCGTCGAAGCCAGGGACCAGGGTCACCCCGCTCGGCTGGGGCCGGTCGGGCTCACCGGCCAGCCATGCCGGCGTACCCTCCACATCCACGACCACCAGGTCCTCGACCGCGCCGGCGGCGCGGCGCAGCGCGGTCTTCGGGAGTTTGGTCCACCACGCCAGGTCGGCTTCGGTGACCGGCCCCCGGGCGGCGACGAAGTCGCGCACGACGGCTGCCAGCGAGGCGACCGCGGGCTCAGGATCCGGCGGTGGTGTCGCCGCCGGGGTCAGGAACCGAGTCAGGAGTTGCTCCGACCCGGTGTCGTCGAAGGGGCCCCAGTGGGCAAGCCCGTCGACGCACAGGTGCATGAGCAAGTGATAGCCCCGCCCGGCTCTCGTCTCGATCCCGGCTGCTTCCCAGAGCGCGAGGGCTTCTGCGCGTCGAAGCCCTCGCTCGGCGAGCGCCTCTGCGAGCACGTCCCGCGCTCGCAGGAGTACGCCGGCGTCGAGGCCGAGCTCGGCGCGGCGCCTGGCTGTTGCGCGGTGCGTACGCTCCGCGGTGAAGTGCAACAGCGTGGACAGGTGCGCCGGTGTCGTCGCGAAGAGGGTTCCCCGCATCGGCCAGGACCGTACGAGCAGACCCGCGTCGAAGGCAGCCCGTACGTCGGCGACAGTCGTCCCCGGCCGGGAGCGAATCGCGATCGCCCGGACCACGGCGCGCAGATCCTGCCCTTGCAGCGCCACCGCACGCTCCACCACGGCGGTCGGCTCGAGGTTCGAGCCGCCGAGCAGGTGCGCCTGCCAACGCATCCGGCGGGCCGTGGCAGCGGTGAGATGCAGCACGGCGCAAGTCGACCAGGGACCCACGCCGCGCGTCAACGTCGAGCGACCGGCAGTTGTCCACAGGCTGGAGATTCGCCCTGGCGGCGTCCCCGGGCCGCAGGTTGGATGCGGAGGCATGGATAGAGGGGGCGATTACGATGGCGGTTGTGACGACCGAGCGTGGGTTCTTGCCGTATGGGCGGGAGTTGACGCGCGCGGACCTGGGAGTGGTGCCTGATGACGGGCATCGGTACGAGCTCGTCGACGGGGTGTTGGTCGTGACTCCGGCACCGCGGATCCGGCATCAGGACGCCGTGCTCAATCTCGCCGTGATCCTGCGAGCGGCGCTGCCGGACGGCCTCAAGGTGATGGTCGCCCCTGTCGATGTGGTGCTGGCTGACGACACGGTGATCCAGCCGGACTTGTTGGTGGCGCGGACTGAGGACTTTACCGAGACCGACCTGCCGGTGGCGCCGTTGCTCGCGGTGGAGGTGCTGTCGCCTTCGACGCGGGGCATCGACCTGCTGCTGAAGAAGGATCGGTTGGAGCGGGCTGGTTGTGCGCACTATTGGGTGGTGGACCCGGATGAGCCGTCGGTGATCGCCTGGGACCTGGTCGACGGCGCCTATCGGCAGGTCGCGCGCGCCGCCGGAGCTGAGCTGTTCGAGGTCGCCTCGCCGTTCCCGGTGAGCTTCACTCCGGCGTCGCTCGTCAGTTGACCCGCACCCGACCAGTCGTCAGGGGCTGCGCGGACGGCAATGTTTGCTATTTGGAATGCTAAACTCGCCGGGTGAATGTCGATGAGGCGTTGCTTCCTGGGGAGGGCCCTGCCCAGGGACTCTCGGTGAGCCTGACCGCCGGGACGCTCCAGGCGATCCGGGATCGGGTCGGAGGCCGAGGCGTCTCGGCCTACCTAGAGGCGGCCGCGCTACGTCAGATCGAGCGGGACAATCTCGCTGAGATCGTGGCGGCGTACGAGAAGGAGAACGGTCCGCTGGACGAGGCGGCCGTGGCGCGCAAGCTGGCGATCCTGGCCGATGATCGCGCAACAGGCGCCGCGTGAGCAGCGCTGTCGTTCTCGACAGCGAGGGACTCTCGCGTGCCGCGGATCGTGACGCGGATGTCATCGAGTGGATCGAGGCCGCCCGTCGCGCGGACCTGCCGGTCGTGGTCAGCGCCGCGACGATCGTGGAAGCCGCGAACCCCACGACGAAGAGAGCAGCGCTGGACTGGACCCTTTCGCGACTCAGAGTCGAGCCATTGACCAAGGGCCTGGCCAGACTGTCGACGGTGCTGCTGCAGGAGGCTGGTCGCCACGGGCACGAGGCGGCGCTGGACGCGATGGTCTGCGCGACTGCTGTCGCGATATCCGGCAGGGTCGTCATTCTCACTTCTGATCCGGATGACATCAAGGCGCTCACCAGCGCGCATCCTCAGGTCGTCGTCGAATCGCTTTGAGCGCTGAGAGCTCGCTCTTATCCACAGCTTGAGAAATCGACCCTGGCGACATTCCATCTGAGCAGGTTGGATGCGGAGGCATGGATAGAGGGGGCGATTACGATGGCGGTTGTGACGACCGAGCGTGGGTTCTTGCCGTATGGGCGGGAGTTGACGCGCGCGGACCTGGGAGTGGTGCCTGATGACGGGCATCGGTACGAGCTCGTCGACGGGGTGTTGGTCGTGACTCCGGCACCGCGGATCCGGCATCAGGACGCCGTGCTCAATCTCGCCGTGATCCTGCGAGCGGCGCTGCCGGACGGCCTCAAGGTGATGGTCGCCCCTGTCGATGTGGTGCTGGCTGACGACACGGTGATCCAGCCGGACTTGTTGGTGGCGCGGACTGAGGACTTTACCGAGACCGACCTGCCGGTGGCGCCGTTGCTCGCGGTGGAGGTGCTGTCGCCTTCGACGCGGGGCATCGACCTGCTGCTGAAGAAGGATCGGTTGGAGCGGGCTGGTTGTGCGCACTATTGGGTGGTGGACCCGGATGAGCCGTCGGTGATCGCCTGGGACCTGGTCGACGGCGCCTATCGGCAGGTCGCGCGCGCCGCCGGAGCTGAGCTGTTCGAGGTCGCTTCGCCGTTCTCGGTGAGCTTCACGCCGGCGTCGCTCATCGCCTGATTCCGGCGCAGGGAAGATGCCAACGAACATGCAGTAGAGCGCCAGACGGGTGAAAACGCGGGTGAAACGCGGCTACCGCATGTTCTTCGGCAGGTGGCTGCCGGTGCTCTTTTGTCGCAGGGGCAGCAGGCAGGCCCAGGAGCGGGCGGACCCCGCGCCGGCCCAGAGTCCTGCTCCGTAAGCCGCGTCGTCCAGCCGGCGGCCCACCGTCACGACGAGGGCATCTCGAAACGACGAGGGCCGGTGCTCGTGGAAGGCGGCAAAGGTGTCGACGACGACGGCGCTGAGGATCGCTCGGCGAACGAGTCTGCTGGCGGGTGCGGCGACGAAAATCAGCGGCCACCCATGTCGAAGGACCAGCGCTGCTTCCTGGCGCACCGCAGAGGTCAGCCCGCTGACCGCGAGTCGAGTGGTGAGCGGTGCCGGCGCCCGCGGGAGGCCCCGGCGGATCGCGCGTGCTCCGATCGCGATTCCCACGACCCCAGCCGGGACAGACCAACGAGTACGCCCGAGGAGCGTGGCCGCGCAGACGGCGTAGGCAGGGGTCAAGACCGCGGGCGCCACGTTGCTCCGGTGGCGCGCGGCGAGCTCGGCGCTGCTGGTGCCGTAGACGTAGGTGCGGCCCAGCCACGCGCGAAGCGTGCCGCGGGTGTCGTGCTCGGCGCGCAACCCGGGGTCGTAGCGGACGGTGCGGCCGCGCGCGACCAGGCGCCAGACCAGGTCGACGTCCTCGCCGACGCGGAGCGTGGGATCGAAACCGTCTCCTCGCCAGGGTGGCGTGTCGGCATGGGCCGAGCCGGGGGTTGTCCTGGCTGGGCGAGGCCGTAGCGGTCGCCGGGTCGCCGGGGCAGGGTGATCGCCATCGAGAACCAGGTCGGCGGTCCGCCCGACGAGGCAGGCGCTGGGGAGATAGGCGACCTTGCCGAAGGGGCGTACGGAGGCGGGCATCGTGCCGCGGTCGAGCGAGGACGCGAGCTCGTCGTACCGCTCGAACCACCGCGGCCGGGTCGCCCGGCTCTTTCCCCGGACTCGCGGCCCGACGAGAGCGACAGCCGGGTCGGCGAGGTGACGGGTCAGGCCGAGCAGGGCGTCGCTGGCGACGGTGACATCGGAGTCGACGAACGCGACCAGCGGCGTGGTGACGCTGGCCAGTCCCGCGTTCCGGGCTCCGGCCGGACCGAGGTTGCGGGTGAGCGCAACCAGCTCAGCCGAGTGTCGGCCCGCGACGGCGGCGACGGCACGCGGCTCCACGGAGGCGTCGTCGACCACGATGCAACGGAGCGGCCGGAGCGCCGCCAGGGTGCGGTCGAGCTGGTCGGCCCGGTCGCGGGCCGGGATCACCACGGTGAGGTCGGCGGGGGATGCCCGGTCGAGACCGGCGAGGTCCGGGTACGCGAGGTTGGCGTCGAGCAGCCGCCGGGCGAGCCTCTGGGCGGCCGGGTCAGTGACGGTCAGAGTCCCCCCGGCGAGCAGTTCGGAGGCGGCATCGGTGATGCGCAGCGCCGTGAGTGGGCTGCCACCGACGAGCAACCGACCGTGATCTGCCCGGTGCAGCTCAGGGGACAGCCGGACGGTGAAGCCCGCGGGAAGCCCGGCGGTCAACGGCCCGCGCGCGGGGGTCATCGACCGAAGCCACCGTCGGCTCGGATCACCGACCCGTTGAGCGCGGCGCCGTCGGGCGAACAGGCCAGGGCGATGGTGGCCGCGATCTCCGCTGGATTCAGGAGACGGTGCAGGGATTGGTGGCTGGCCAGCTCGGCCGGGGTGGTGCCGTAGAGGTCGGCGGTCGCCCGCAGCATCGGAGTATTGGTGGATCCCGGCGAGATGGCGACGGCGGTGACGCCGGTACCGGTGAGGTCGGCGGCGAGTCCGCGGACGATGCCGATGACCGCATGCTTGCTGGCGGCGTACGCGGTGAGGTGGAACAGGCCACGTTCCCCGGAGGCCGACGCGACGGCCACGAACCGGCAGCCGGCCGGGTCCGGGCCGACCAGGAAGTGCGGGATCGTGGCCGCGGCGGTGTTCCAGACGCCGTGGACGTTGACGTCGAGCAGGGTGTCGAGGTGTTCGGCGGGGGTGTCCCACTGAGGCTGGCCGCCGACCATCACACCGGCCGCGGCGACGACCGCGTCGAGGCGGCCGAATCGGTCCAGGGTTTGGTTGACCGCGAGGTCGAGAGCCTCCCGGTCCCGTACGTCGGCCTCCAGGGCGAGTACGCGGTCGCCGTGCCGGTGGGCGAGGGCACGCAGGTCGTCGGGCGTGGCGAAGGGGTAGCCCATCCCGGACAGCACGTCGCCGCCGCGGCAGATGTCGAGGGCACAGACGTAGTAGCCGTCGGCGACGAGCCGGTCGACGGTCGCGGCGCCGATGCCGCGGCCGGCGCCGGTGACCAGGGCAACCCGGCCCGGGTGACGGTCAGAGTCGTTGGAGGGCGCCATCGATGAGCTCCTGGAGAATCTGTTGTCCTTCAACTGCCGAGGCCCCGGTGGGGTCGCCGAGGACGCCGTTGGCCGAGACCGCGCCGACACCACCTTCCCGCATGGCCGGCCACAGCTCGGCAAGGGGGGCTCGGTTGCCCGGCTCGGCCCGGTCCAGGCGTACGCTCTCGGGTCGCAGATGCAGCATCAGCGAGGTCTCCGTACGCCCGGCGTGCAGGTCGACGCCCTCGGTCGCGCACGCGACCCACGAGACGGCGTGGCCTTCCTCGACCAGCCGGCCGACCGCGGTCGTCAGCGCGGCTGTGTTCCCGCCGTGGGCATTGACGAACACCGTGCGACCGGCCCACAGCGAGAGCGATCGCACCAGCTCGACCACGACGGTCACCAGGGCCGCACTGCCGATCGAGCTGGTCCCGGCGAATCCCTGATGCTCCCCGCTGGCGGTGTAGGTCAGCGGCGGCGCCACCACGGCACCGGGCAGTCGCTCCGTGATGCCGCGCGCGGTGGCCTCGGCGATCACGGTGTCGGTGTCCAGCGGCAGATGCGGGCCGTGCTGCTCGATCGACCCGACCGGGACCAGCACGACGGGCCGATCCTCCAGGTCGGTCCAGGTGCAGTCGGCCAGCGGGCGCATGGGGCCTCAGCTCGGCTGGGTGTCCGCGCCGAGCGTGCGGTAGAAGCTCTCGGGGACGAGGAGATCTTCCGGGGTGAGGTCACCGACCGAAGATCGGCCGAGCCCGAGCAGCGCGGAGTCAACGCCACTGCGGAGGATGTCGAGCACGTTCTCCACCCCGGCCTGCCCGTTGGCAGCTAGGCCCCAGAGGTACGCACGGCCGATCATGACCGCCTTCGCGCCCAGCGCGACGGCCTTGACCACGTCGGAGCCGCGCCGGACGCCGCCGTCCATGAGCACGTCGAGCTGGTCGCCGACCCTGGTCGCGATCGGGTGGACCATCCGGATCGGCGCCGGAGTGCCGTCCAGGTTGTTGCCGCCGTGGTTGGACACCGAGATCCCGCTCACCCCGGCGTCGACCGCGCGGAGCGCGTCGTCGATGCGGCAGACGCCCTTGAGCAGGAACGGTGTGCCCGAGAGCTGGGCCCATTGCTCGCGCATCCAGGCGACGTCCTCCCACGACGGTGGCGGGGTGGTCATCCACTCGTAGTACGCGGCGAAGAAGGTCGGCGCCTGCCCGCCGGGCGGCGCGAGATTGGGCGCGGTCAGGTCGGGGAACCCGCCCGCGCGGGCGAAGGAGGTCGCCCAGCGTGGCTTGGTGACGACCTTGGGCGCCAGCCGGACCATGGTCTTGAGGTCGACCTTCTCCGGGATCTCCGGGCTGCCCCAGTCGCGCCCCATCGAGAAGGACCAGTCCAGGGTGGCGATCAGCCCGGCGGCGCCGGCCTCGTGGGCGCGGGTCATCCGTTGGATCATCTGATCGCGGTTGCCGGTCCAGTACATCTGGAACAGCGTGGTCGCCCCGGTGGCGGTGACGTCCTCGATCGAGCGGCTGGCGAAGTTCGA
>JASGGG010000081.1:0-13587 GCA_047605165.1 Nocardioidaceae bacterium | reverse complement strand
CCGCTCTCGCGAAGAGTGCAGTTGACCTTCGAGAAGCCGCAAAAATCGCATCAGCGAAGGACTTCGACGCCGAGCCATTGCCGGGTGTCGGGTCGGCGACGTGGCGAGCCCTCTGGGAGGCGGCACGTCAGTATTCGACGACCGAGGCGTATCACGAGCACGACTTCCCGGTCACTACCGATGACGCCGTGTGCGTGCTATGCCAGCAACCGCTGAGCCCGGATGGATCAGACCGATTGACGCGGTTCGATGCCTTCATCAAGGACACCACCTCGCGTGACGCCGATGCTGCCGAGCGTCGCGTTGGTCAGCGTCGCGATGAGATTGTTCATCTCCAGTCCGCGCCAGCGGCTGTGACTACCGCGTTGAGCCAGTTGCAGGCTGGTGGTGAGGACGCCACCACGAGTCAGACATGGATGACCGCCGCAGCGACGGTCGCCGCTGAGATCGTTGCATGGGTTCACGGCACCAGAGAACAGCATCCGACGATCTCGGACGTCGCCCAGCATCGCCATCAGCGAGCGGCGACAAACGCTGGCCACCGCCAGCGCGGACATCGATTCAACGAGTTTCAATGACGCTGTCCGAGTGCTGAAAGCCGAGGTAGCCAATCTCCAGGCGGCAGGGCAACTTGCAAGTGCCAAAGACAATCTCGTCAAAGAAGTACTGCGGCTCCAGGCGATAGTGAAGATCGAACAAGCTCGACGACTCACTGACACTACCGGCATCACCCGCAAGGCAACGCCGGGAAAATCACTGCTTACGTGACGAGCGTCGTTCGCGACCAGTTCACTCGCGAAACCGAGCAACTCTACTTGCGCCGGTCACACTCGATCACCTGGAGGACGTCGCAACGTCACGCTTGAGCATCGGCCCCGTCTACTCGGAGCCACCTTGGACGCCGATATCGACGACGTGCTGAGCGAGGGGAGAGACATGCCCTCGGACTGGCCGGATTCCTCACCGAAGTCGAGTTCACGAGTCGAAGTCAGCCGTTGTGTTCGACGCCCCTGTCTTCTCCCTCCACGCCGGCCGCCGTTCCCGCGTAGCACGCCGCCTCGCAGAACTGGCACAGTCCAGACAAGTCATCGTATTCACCCACGAGGCGACCTTCGACGCCCTCAACAAGGCAGCCCTCGTCTCCAGGTCGGCGTCACTGAACGCGCGATCATGCGACAGGGTGAGCGTCCAGGGCTCACTGCCGACAAGCATCCCTGGAGCGTCAAAGACATCCCGTCGCGGATCAACGACCTGGAAGCCGAGATCGCACGCCTCAAGAAGGACCGTGGTCAGCTCGACTCCGACGAGTACACGTGGCGCGCTCAGGAGTGGGGTGGTCGGTTGTCTCAAGCATGGGAACGCGCAGTCAACCTCGACGTTGTGAACGAGCTGGTGGATCGCGGTACCAACGAGGTGCGACCACGCATGTTCAAAATGCTCGTGGGAATCACCGCACAGGACGACAACGACTACCAATCCGGCTACGCCAAGGCATCCGAGTGGGCACCCCGCCACGATCAGGCACCAGAGACCAACTTCATCGCGCCTGAGCCCGACGAACTCGAAGCGGAGCTGGTCCGGTTCAAAGAATGGGTCAGCCGGATCAAGAGCTATAAGAAGTGAGATCTATAGCGGCGGTACGGCTCCATACACCTACATGTGCGCGACTTGAGCCGCCTATCGGATGTCCTTCGTGTACCGCCACACCGTGCTCCGATGCTTGTTGAAGCGCTCGGCGATGGAGCGGACGCTCTCGCCGCTGGCCTTCGCCGTTCTAATAGCGTCCACTTCTCTGGCGTGGAGGCGTTCTAGGCGGTCTGCTCGGCTCTGTGACGACCTCAAAGTCATCCTCCCGCTGGGACACTCCGCTATCGCGGATGCCCATCCTCGCCGGGGTCCACACTGCTCGAGCCGTTCAAACCGCTGCTGCACGTTCGGTTTGAGTCCAGCGGGGAGCGCACTTCCGAGTCCAGCGGGGCATATATGTCCCGCTGAGACGGACGACCCAAGCCCTCGGCCCTCTGGCCGATGCCTCCGGGTAACGTGCCGAGCCGGGACGTGACCCGCGGCGGTAGTCCGATTGGCGGGCCCACGCCTGCGATGGAGTACGACTGGCGCCAGCAGCCTGGGCGTCGTTTCTCGTGGGCGTAGGCATCGTCTTCGAGGGGCGGCGCGGAGGAAACGACTTCTTCGAGTCAGGACCAGCACACCGCCTTTAGCATGGGACGTGAGGTGTGGGGGATTGAAGGCCTTCACCATCTCGGCTGGACCAGTGCGACACCGGGACGTCATACGAATCGTGGCCTATAGCCTCGGGTCGCATGACGTCCGGGGTCGGTCAGCAGCCAGAGTCGAGCTTGGCGTCGGTACGCACGTCGTTGCCGATGCGTTTGGCCTCGGTGAGGTTGGGGATCACCACGCTGGCCCCCCCGATATCGCCGATGCCTCCGGGCAGCACACAGTCCTTGATCTTGGCTGGGTTCACCGTGATCGCCGCTTGCGCGATGCGGTAGAGCTCGGCGGGATTGAGATCAGTGCGCAACTCGGTGAGGGCCGAGAGCATGCCCGCCTCGAAGAAGCCCGGCACGTCCTGCTTCTGCTTGACCTTGCGAGCGATCGCCTTGATCAGCTCGCCCTGGTGAGCCGACCGGTCGAAGTCGCCGCGGGGCAGGTAGTGGCGCATCCGGCCGAAGTTCAGCGCCTTCGTACCGTTCACATAGTTCTTGCCCTTGTGGTAGCGGAAAGCCAGGTTGTCGTCGCTGAAGTCCATGTCGGAGTCCACGACGACGCCGCCGATGGTCTTGACCATCCGCTCGAACCCGCCGAACCCGGTGATCAACGCGTAGTCGACGTCGATGCCGTAGATCTGGCCTACCGTCTTGGCCATCAACTGGGGGCCGCCGTAGTAGAGCGCGGCGTTGACCCGGTTGGAGCCGACTCCGTCGATGGAGACCCAGGAGTCGCGCGGGGTGCCGAGGATCACACCGGTGCCGGTCTTGAGGTTGATCCCGACCAACTGGATGGCATCGGCGCGAGTACGGGTGATCGTCTCACCCGGGCGAGCGTCCGACCCCATCGCGAGCACCCAGATGATGTTCTTCGGGTGGTCGACACCCTGGGCGTAGTCGATCTTGACCAGCGCGGTGTCGAACTGGCGCACCGAGGCGTTCGGTACGACGATCAGCGTCGCGGCCAGTACGCCGAACAGGGCCAGCCTGCGGAAGATCCGCCCCTTCATCAGTTCACTCCCTCTCGCTGCAGGTCATAGCCGAAGATCTTCCAGCCAGCGGCGGTCGGCGTCAGCAACAGCTTCCCCGCGACCGTGACCGGTTTGCCGTCGACGTCCAGACCGATGTCGACTCGAGCCGTCGCCCCCGCCGGCTTCGCATGCGGCGCGAGCACCGACAGGTCGGCGGTCAGCTTGGTGGGCACGATCTGGTCTGCGCCGGTGAACCCCTCGGAGGTGAGGAGCGCCCGGTCACCCTCGGCCTGCTTGGCACCGCCCTTGGTGAAGGCAGCGAACGCGTCGGCCGCCGGCGGCGAAGCCACGAGTGCATCGGCGACATAGGCCTGCAGCGTGGTCTCCGCCTGATCGGCCAGCTTGGTCCGAGCGGCGTTCGGGAGCCTCCCGGCGACGTCGGTGATCTTGATCTGCCAGGTCGCGGCCTCTGACCCCTCGGCTGCCGGCTTCTTGTCGTCGTCCCCGCCTCCACAACCGGCGAGTACGCCTAGCGCGGTCGCGAGTGCGAGGACCGAGACGGCGTGCCGGGCAACCACCCGATGCCGTCTCGCACGCAGCCCTGTCGGAGCAGTTGATGATGACATGAAGACCAGTGTGTGGGGTGGGTGGTCGCAGGTGCGACTCACCACGCCGCAAACCCCTCCACCAATAGGCCACACGACAGCCTCTGAGATACCCTCGGTTCTTGTGAGCACGCCCACGATGGGTGTGAACATGACCATCGAGAAGTGCCGGAAGAGGCGATCCGCATCGTGGCTGAGTCTGCCCAGGACAATCCTGTCAACCCATCCTCCGACTTCGGTGCCAACGAGTGGCTCGTCGAGGACATGTACGACCAGTGGAAGGCTGATCCCAGCAGCGTCGACGACGCCTGGCTGGAGTTCTTCAAGACCTACCAGCCGAGTGCCACGCCGGCGAACGGCACCACCGCAACCGCCGGGGGCCTATCCCCTGCTCCGACCGCGCCCAAGCCGGCCGAACCCGCACCGGCGACACCGGCAGCGTCTCCCGCACCGATGAAGACCACGCCGGCCAAGACCACACCGATCAAGACCACGCCTGCTGCCGACCTCAGCAAGCGCCCCGACCCCGCGCCGTCGGTGCCGGTCGCGACCACCAGCGCGCCCGTACCCAAGGAGCAGCCGAAGACCGCGCCCGCCGAGCCCACCGACGAGCCCACGCTCACGACGCTGCGCGGAGCGACGGCCCGCACGGCGCAGAACATGGACGTCAGCCTGACCGTGCCGACGGCGACCAGCGTCCGCACGATTCCGGTCAAGCTGCTGTGGGACAACCGGATCGTGATCAACAACCACCTCGCCCGTGCGCGTGGCGGCAAGGTGTCGTTCACCCACATCATCGGCTACGCCCTGGTCAAGGCGATCAAGGCGATGCCCGCCATGAACAACGGCTTCGACATCGTCGACGGCAAGCCCACGCTGATCGAGCCCGCACACATCAACATGGGCCTCGCGATCGACCTACCCAAGCCCGACGGCACCCGGCAGTTGCTCGTGCCCTCCGTCAAGGCCGCCGAGACCATGGACTTCGCCGCCTTCTGGACGGCGTACGAGGACCTCGTGCGCAAGGCGCGCAACAACAAGCTCGAGGTCCCGGACTTCCAGGGCACCACGTTCAGCCTTACCAACCCCGGCGGCATCGGCACCAACCACTCGGTGCCCCGCTTGATGAAGGGCCAGGGCTGCATCATCGGCGTCGGCTCGATGGAGTTCCCGCCGGAATACCAGGGCGCCTCGGAGGACACGCTCAACCGCAACGCGGTGAGCCGGATCATGACGCTGACCTCCACCTACGACCACCGGGTGATCCAGGGCGCCCAGTCCGGTGAGTTCCTCAAGAAGGTCCACGGCCTGCTGCTCGGCGAGGAGGGCTTCTACGACGAGATCTTCCGTGCGCTGCGGATCCCCTACGAGCCGATCCGCTGGTCGACCGACGTGTCGGCGTCGCACGACGACGAGATCAGCAAGCAGGCTCGCATCCTCGAGCTGATCCACGCCTATCGCGTCCGCGGTCACATGATGGCCGACACCGACCCGCTGGAGTACCGTCAGCGCAGCCACCCCGACCTCGAGATCGAGTCGCACGGCCTGACGCTGTGGGACCTCGACCGCGAGTTCGCCACCGGATCGTTCGGCGGCGAAAGCCGCCGCTTCATGAAGCTGCGCCACGTGCTCGGCATCCTGCGCGACTCCTACTGCCGCACCATCGGCATCGAGTACATGCATATCCAAGACCCCGAACAACGCCGCTGGATCCAGGAGCGCGTCGAGCAGCCACACGTGAAACCGCCCCGCGAAGAGCAGCTGCGGATCTTGCTCAAGCTCAACGAGGCCGAGGCCTTCGAGACCTTCCTGCAGACCAAGTTCGTCGGGCAGAAGCGCTTCTCTCTGGAAGGCGGGGAGACGACCATCCCGGTGGTCGACGAGATCTGCGAGGCGGCGGCCGAGGCCGGGCTCGTCGAGGTCAGCATCGGCATGGCCCACCGCGGTCGGCTCAACATGCTGGCCAACATCGTGGGGAAGAGCTACAACCAGATCTTCCGTGAGTTCGAGGGCAACATCGACCCGCGCACGGTGCAGGGCTCCGGCGACGTGAAGTACCACCTCGGCGCCGAGGGCGAGTTCGTCTCCGGTTCAGGATCGCGCATCGCGGTGTCGATCGCCGCCAACCCCTCGCACCTGGAGACCGTCGACCCGGTGTTGGAGGGCATCGCACGGGCCAAGCAGGACGTGCTCAACCGCGGCGCCGAGTTCCCAGTGCTGCCCTTGCTCGTCCACGGCGACGCGGCCTTCGCCGGACAAGGCGTGGTCGCGGAGACCCTCAACCTGTCCCAGCTGCGGGGTTACCGCACCGGCGGCACCATCCACGTGATCGTCAACAACCAGGTCGGCTTCACCACCTCCCCGGCCTCGTCACGCTCCTCGCTCTACTGCACCGACGTCGCTCGCATGGTGCAGGCGCCGATCTTCCACGTCAACGGCGACGACCCGGAGGCGTGCATCCGGGTCGCGCGGCTGGCGTTCGAGTATCGGCAGGCCTTCAACAAGGACGTCGTGATCGACCTGGTCTGCTACCGGCGCCGGGGCCACAACGAAGGTGACGACCCCTCGTACACGCAGCCGCTGATGTACGACCTGATCGAGCAGAAGCGCTCGGTGCGCAAGCTCTACACCGAATCGCTCGTCGGGCGTGGCGACATCACCCTCGACGAGGCCGAGCAGGTGCTGCGCGACTACCAGAAGAAGCTCGAGCAGGTGTTCACCGAAGTACGCGAGGCAGACGCCAAGCCGGACGAATGGCTGACGGTGCCCGACTACCCGGAGAAGCTCGGCGGCCAGGCCACCACCGCGATCACCCCCGAAGCCATGAAGCGCATCGCGGATGCCCACCTCAACGCGCCTGAGGGCTTCACGGTTCACCCGAAGGTGCTGCCCCAGCTCCAGCGCCGGGCCGCCGCGATCACCGAGGGCCCGATCGACTGGGGCACCGGCGAGATCATCGCGTTCGCGTCGCTGCTGATGGAAGGCCGTCCGGTACGCCTGTCAGGCCAGGACTCGCGACGCGGCACCTTCGTGCAGCGCTTCGCCACGATCATCGACCGGATCAACGCCGACGAATGGACCCCGCTGGCCAACCTCAGCGAGGACCAGGGCCAGTTCTACGTGTACGACTCGCTGCTGTCGGAGTACGCCGCGATGGGCTTCGAGTACGGCTACTCGGTGGCGCGGCCCGACGCGCTGGTGCTGTGGGAGGCCCAGTTCGGCGACTTCGTCAACGGCGCCCAGATCGTCATCGACGAGTACGTCACCTCGAGCCAGACCAAATGGGGTCAGCAGTCGGGCGTCGTCCTCCTCCTCCCGCACGGGTACGAAGGCCAAGGCCCCGACCACTCCTCGGCGCGGATCGAGCGGTTCCTGACGATGGCCGCCGACGACGCCTTCGTGATCGCCCAGCCGTCCACGCCGGCCAGCCACTTCCATCTGCTCCGTCAGCACTCGCTGGGCGAGGAGCACCGGCCGCTGGTGGTGTTCACCCCGAAGTCGATGCTCAAGCGCAAGGAGGCGGCCTCGCAGCCGCGCGACTTCACCGAAGGCACGTTCCGCCCGGTCATCGGCGACGACCAGGTCGACCCGGTCGGGGTCGAGAAGCTGCTGTTGTGCAGCGGCCGGATCACCTGGGACCTCATGGTCGAGCGGAAGCGACTGGAGGGCGACAACCCGACCACCGCGATCGCGCGAGTCGAGCAGCTCTACCCGCGCCCGACCGCGGAGATCAGGACCGAGATCGCTCGGTTCCCCAACCTGCGTGAGGTGCGCTGGGTGCAGGACGAGCCGG
The DNA here is from genome assembly GCA_047605165.1 of Nocardioidaceae bacterium. Classification (GTDB taxonomy): domain Bacteria; phylum Actinomycetota; class Actinomycetes; order Propionibacteriales; family Nocardioidaceae; genus SSC3. Next base: position 5,990 of record JASGGG010000081.1, on the reverse strand, counting down.
CGAACATGGGCCCGTGGCCGCACATGGCGCTCCACCTCACCTCCGAGCTGCCGGTGCCGTTCTACCGCGTCTCGCGGCCCGAGTCGACCTCGCCGGCCGTCGGCCAGCACTCACGCCACGTCGAGGAGCAGAAGGCACTCCTCGCCTCCGCGTTCTCGTAACGCCGAGTTGGCGCGAATCGTCGGCGAGTTGGCACGAATCGTCGAGGATTCGTGCCAACTCGGCGTTCTACTCATCGTCGTCCAGGCGGGCCAACCAGGTGGCGAGCCGCTCGACGGGGATCTCGAAGTCGGGGTTGAGGTCGACGAACTCCTGAAGGCGATCGGCGAGCCAGGCCAGCGAGACCTCCTCGTCGCCGCGGCGACTCACCAGTTCCTCGATACCGCGATCCGTGAAGTACATGGCAGCGGTATCAGCGGGTCAGCACGATCTTGCCGAACAGGTCGCCCGCAGCCATCGCGACGAACCCGTCGCGTGCTTGCTCCATCGGGAGCACCCGGTCGATCAGCGGTCTGGTGCCGGTGGCGTCGAGCAGTTGGAGCAGCGACGCGAGCTCGGCCCGAGTGCCCATCGTGGACCCGACCACCGACAACTGCAGGAAGAAGATGTTGGTCAGCAACGCGTCGTCGAGGTCGGCACCGCTGGTGGTGCCGCTGGTCACCAGGGTGCCTCCCGGCTTGAGAGAGCGGACCGAGTGGGCCCAAGTGGCCTTGCCGACAGTCTCCATCACCGCGTCGACCTTCGCCGGAAGCCGGGCGCCCGTCTCGTACACCTCGTGCGCACCGATGTCCAGCGCCCGTGCTCGCTTGCCCTCGTCACGGCTGGTCGCCAGCACCTTCAGGCCTCCCGCTCGGCCGAGCACGATCAAGGCAGTCGCCACCCCGCCGCCTGCGCCCTGCACGAGCACGGTGTCGCCGGCCTTGAGACCACCTCGGACGAACAGCATCCGGTACGCCGTCAACCAAGCCGTGGGCAGGCAGGCGGCCTCCTCGAACGACAGTGACGCGGGCTTGGGCACGACGTTGCGAGTGGGTACGACGACCTGGTCGGCCAGGGTGCCCTGGTAGCGCTCCGAGAGCAGCGAGCGCTTGGGGTCCAGCGTCTCGTCACCGCTCCAGCCCGGGTCGGACACCACCGCGTGGACGACGACCTCGTTGCCGTCCGCGTCGATGCCCGCAGCGTCGCAGCCCAGGATCATCGGCAGCGCCTCGGCCCTGAGCCCGACCCCGCGCAGCGACCACAGGTCGTGGTGGTTGATCGAGGCCGCCTTCACGGTGACGGTCGTCCAGCCTTCGGGCGCGACCGGGTCGGGCCGCTCCCCCAGCATCAAACCTGAGAGCGGATCATCGGCGGAGAACTTCTCTGCGTACACAGCGAACATGTGCGTCAACCTACCTTCGGTAGGCTGACGCACCAGCAGCGGCGTGCCAACAGCGCCTCGGAGCGGTCGGTACGTGGTCGCCTGCTCCGCGGTGCGAACACTGCCGCTGCCGCGATTTCGCAAACCCATGGGGCGCGACGAAGGAGCGACGACGTGGGTCGGCAGGTCGAGCAAGCCCGCGGCCGAGCCCACGACGGCGCGTCGAGACGAGAGATCTGTAAGAGAAGTCCTCGACTTCGGCGCCTCGCGCCCGGCCGGCGTCTCGATACACGCCTCGCAAGCTCGGCGCACTCGACGACCGGAAGCGGCTCGATACGGCCGCTCGGGGCCTACCCGATCACCGCAGGCGAGCGACCCCGTCGCGTCGCGCAGCTGCGCTGACCGCTGCGGAGACCGCCGGTCCGACGCGCGGGTCGAACGGCGAGGGCACGATGTAGTCCTCCCGCAGCTCCGAACCGACCAGACCCGCAATCGCCTTCGCGGCGGCAAGCTTCATACCCTCGGTGATGGCGGTCGCCCGCACGTCGAAGGCACCGCGGAAGATGCCCGGGAACGCCAGCACGTTGTTGATCTGGTTGGGGAAGTCCGATCTCCCGGTCGCCACGACGCGGGCGTGCTGGTGGGCGACCTCGGGGTGCACCTCTGGGTTCGGGTTCGCCAGGCCGAAGATGATCGCCTCGTCGGCCATCGAGGCCACGATCTCCTCCGGGACCGTGCCACCCGAGACTCCGATGTAGACGTCGGCGCCGTCCATCGCGTCAGCAAGAGTGCCGCGCCGGCCGGTGGCCTCGGTGGTGTCGAGAGCAAGAGCCCGCTTGACGGGGGTGAGATCGGCACGGGAGCCGTGCAGGACGCCTTGGCGGTCGAGCACCGCCAGGTCCTTGACGCCCGCGGCAAGCAGGATGCGCGCGACGGCCACGCCGGCAGCGCCCGCACCCTGGATCACGACCCGGGTCGTCGCGTGGTCGCGCCCGGTGATTTGCAGCGCATTCTCCAGCGCCGCCGCCACGACGACCGCCGTACCGTGCTGGTCGTCGTGGAAGACCGGGATCGACAGAGCCGCCTTGAGCCGGTCCTCGATCTCGAAACAGCGTGGTGCGGAGATGTCCTCCAGGTTGACCCCGCCGAAGCTCGGCGCGAGCCGGATGACGGTCTCCACGATCTCGTCGGCGTCGGTCGTGCCCAGGCAGATCGGCACCGCGTCGACGCCACCGAACTGCTTGAACAGCACGGCCTTGCCCTCCATCACCGGCATCGCCGCGGCAGGCCCGATGTCGCCCAGACCGAGTACCGCGGTGCCGTCGGTGACGACCGCGACGGTGTTCGAGACCCAGGTGTAGTCGTCGGCCAGGGTCGGCTCGGCCGCGATCGCCTGACATACCTCGGCCACCCCGGGGGTGTAGGCGAGGGACAGGTCGTCACGATCGGCCAGCGGGACCGCCGACGCAATGACCATCTTGCCGCCCACGTGCAGGTCGAAGACCGGGTCACCCAGCCGAGGATGGGGCCGGGGATGCGGCCGCGAACGTGCGGGCCCGGGATGCGTCGAGGATGGAGCCTGGCGAGGCGGCTGGCCGGACAGTTCGGCGGACATGCAGGAGCTTTCTCGTGCAGCGCTGACGCGCAGTGGGATGGTCACGAAGGTTGGGTGCGGTCGGGCCTCATGGGCCGACTGACCTGGCGCCTGGGGGTCACCCAAGGGTCCCAGTCTCGCACACCGGCCCCAATCAGCTCGTCCGAGGCAGCCGCGGCGGCCACACTCGCAGCACTACCCGCGCGACCACGTCCTCGTCGGGCACCGCACCATGGCTCCACGAGTCGATGCCCTCGGCCGGGTTGTCCCGTTCCACCCACCACCCGCCGGGCTCACGGCGGGTGACGCGCTTGACCGCGATCACGCCGCCGAGGCGTACGACAGCCAACCGGCCCAACCTCGGGTTCGCGCCGTGCAGCACCAGCAGCCGATCACCGTCGCGCAGCGCCGGCAGCATCGACCGGCCGCGCACGACGGCTATCCCCAGACGCCGCCGCTGCATCGGGTATACCTCCTCGTCGGTAGGTCTCTCTCGCGGGAGTAGTGTCGCAGTCGTCTGCTCAACACCGACGAAAGGACTCCAGATGCTCGCGCGACTGTTCGCTCCGACCATCGAGGTACACGCCCACTGCGATCTTCCCTGTGGGGTGTACGACCCGGCCCAGGCACGCATCGAGGCCGAGTCGATCAAGGCCGTTATCGCCAAGGTCGCCGACAACGACGACCCCGACTTCCGCACCCGTGCGTTGATCATCAAGGAGCAGCGCTCCGAGCTGGTCAAGCACCACCTGTGGGTGCTGTGGACCGACTACTTCAAGCCGCCGCACTTCGAGAAGTACCCGCAGTTGCACACCCTGGTCAACGAGGCCACCAAGCTCGCCGGTGCAACCGGAACCAAGGGCTCCCTGGACGCGGGAGTGGCGGATCAGCTGCTCGCCAAGATCGACGAGATCGCAGAGATTTTCTGGGAGACCAAGAAGGCGTGATCGCGCCTGACGTCGAGCTCAAGCTGCCCGCCGATGGCGGCTTCGTGGCCGTGCTCCGCACCGCCACGGCGGGCCTTGCGGCTCGACTGGACTTCGATCTCGACGAGGTCGAAGACCTGCGCATCGCCGTCGACGAGGCGTGCGCGCTCCTGCTGGCCCAGGCACGGGCCGGATCCGCGCTCGAGTGCAGGTTCTGGCTGGGCGACAACTCCTTGTCGGTCGATGTCGCCGCCGAGTGCAACCACCCGACGCCGCCCAGCCGTGACAGCTTCTCGTGGAACGTACTCTCCGCGCTGGTGTCGTCGGCTTCTGTCAGCATCGACGACGAGCACCTGGTGATCAGTCTGACTCGTGAGACTCGATCGCCTCGATAGATGCCCGGTGGAAGACCCCCACCAGGACGACTGCCGCGGTCACCACGAACGTCACCGACAGCGGTGCGACGCCACCGTAGTTGAGCGCCACCGCGACCTGGATCAGTTGCGCCATCACGATCGGCGCCCGCGCCCATGCTTCGGCTCGCGCCAGCCGCCACCCGAAGAACACCAGGAACCCCGCGTAGAGGACGAAGAAGATACCCGCTGTCAGGGCGACCTCGGGCCGCTTCGAATCGAGGTGGAACAGTTCGATCACGCCGTAGACCGCGAAGCCGAGCGCCTCCAACAGCACGACGACGACGGCGACCCACAACGGTGCGGGGAGATGCCGAGGCGATGGCCTCGAGAATCGCCTGGAGAACGGGGTGGGCAGCGAGATCACGAACAACGATCGTAGTCGGCGCCGGCCCAGCCCGCCCGGTGGCTGGGGCCCCGGACCCGGCCGTGACCTGACGGGAGCGTCCTGTCCAACGGCCTGTGACCAACGCGACCTGGACAGGGGGTTGATTGCGGGTTGGGGAGTTGGAACCATGGGGCAGGTCGGATTCCGCCACCCCGGGAACACTCCGGCTCGTGAAAGCGTTCACAAGATACGCTGAGTGCACAACCCCCGTGATCAAGCCGACCGGCTCGGCATGTGGGCAAGAAGAGAAAGAGGACATCCGCCGTGGATTGGCGTCACCGTTCTGCGTGTCTCGACGAAGACCCAGAGCTGTTCTTCCCGATCGGAAACACCGGTCCGGCCCTCCTCCAGGTCGAGGAGGCCAAGCAGGTGTGTCGTCGGTGTGAGGTGCGCGAGCAGTGTCTGGCCTGGGCTCTCGAAGCCGGTCAGGACCATGGCGTCTGGGGTGGAATGTCCGAAGACGAGCGCCGCGCCCTCAAGCGCCGCAACGCTCGTGCCCGGGTTCGCAGCAACGCGTAACGGGTCTGCAAGAGAAGTCCTCGACTTCGGCGCCTCGCGTCCGGCCGGCGTCTCGATACACGCCTCGCAAGCTCGGCGCACTCGACGACCGAAAGCGGCTCGATACGCGCCTCGTCCCTCGGCACTACTCGACCGGCCACCTCTGATCGAGTGGCCGCGAGGAACGAGCGGCCGTATCGAGATCACCGTCCGTGCAGCGGGATGTCGAGGGCGACCCGCGTGCCGCGCTCGGTGAGCGCAGGCCCGATCACAAGCCGGCCGTCCAGCTCACTCTCCACGAGCGTACGGACGATCGACAGCCCCAGGCTCGTGCTCGAGTCGAGGTCGAATCCCTCCGGGAGGCCACGGCCGTCGTCCTCCACCACCACCGACAGCCTTCCGGCCAGGCCCGAGGCGCTGATCAGGATCGTCCCGCCGCGCCCCCCGAAGCCATGTTCCGCCGCGTTCTGCAACAGCTCGGTCAGCGCCATCGCCAGCGGCGTGGCGATCTCGGAGGGCAGGGTCCCGAAGGAGCCTTCCCGCCGGGTCCGCACCATCCCCGCCGCCGAGCTGACATCGCTGGCCATCAGTCGCAAGCGGTCGACTACCTCGTCGAACTCGACGTGCTCGTCGTACCCGGTCGACAGGGTCTCGTGCACGATCGCGATCGAGCCGACCCGGCGGACGGCCTCCTCGAGCGCGGCGCGCCCCTCGCCGGACTCGATCCGGCGGGCCTGAAGCCGCAGCAGCGCCGCGACGGTCTGCAGGTTGTTCTTCACCCGGTGGTGGATCTCCCGGATCGTGGCGTCCT
>JASGGG010000080.1:0-13589 GCA_047605165.1 Nocardioidaceae bacterium | reverse complement strand
TGTGCAGCGAGATCGGCTCGCGGCCGTACTTCTGCACCTCGACGACCTTCTCGGGCGTCATGTCGAGTTCCTTGGCCAACTCTTCCGGGGTTGGTTCGCGACCCAGATCTTGCAGCATCTGACGCTGCACCCGGGCCAGCTTGTTGATCACCTCGACCATGTGCACCGGGATCCGGATGGTGCGGGCCTGGTCGGCCATGGCCCGGGTGATGGCCTGCCGGATCCACCAGGTGGCGTACGTCGAGAACTTGTAGCCCTTGGTGTAGTCGAACTTCTCGACCGCCCGGATCAGACCGAGGTTGCCCTCCTGGATCAGGTCGAGGAAGAGCATGCCGCGGCCGGTGTAACGCTTGGCCAGTGACACGACCAGACGCAGGTTGGCCTCCAGTAGGTGGTTCTTGGCGCGGCGGCCGTCCTCGGCGATCCACTCCATCTCGTCGAGGGTCTTGGCCGCGATCTTGCCGCCTTTGGCGAGCTTCTCCTCGGCGAACAGGCCGGCCTCGATGCGCTTGGCCAGCTCGACCTCCATCTCGGCATTGAGCAGCGGGACCTTGCCGATCTGCTTCAGGTAGTCCTTGACCGGGTCCGCGGTCGCACCGGCGACGGTGACCTGCTGGACCGGCTCGTCGGTGTCGTCGGCGGCCGAGATGACGAATCCCTTGGACTCGTCCTCGTCCTCCTTCAGCGTCGGGTCGTTGGCCAGGTCGCTCTCGAACTCCGCGTCGGAGATGTCGGGCAGCACCTTCTTGCCGTCGGCATCGACGACGATCTCGGTAGCGAGGTCGACCTCGGCGGCGACGGCTTCACCCTTGGTGGTTGTCTTCTTCGCGGGGGCGGCGGCCGACTTGGCGGGCGCCTTCTTGGCCGGGGCTGCCTTGGTGGTCGTCGACTTGGCTGTGGTCTTCTTCGTCACCGGCGCTTTGGTGGCCTTCTTGGTGGCGGACGCCTGCACTGTCGCAGTCTTCTTCGGGGACGTGCTCGAGGACACGAACTACCTCTCGTCAGGGTCGTCAGAACAGTTTCGGAGCGCGGCAAGGCCCGTAGTCGTCAAGAGCCGCGTGACCATTGTGACATGCCCCCCTACAGATCCAAGACAGGTGCCCCTCAGGTCCGGTCAAGCATTACTTCTTGAGGGCTTGCTGCTTCTGGGCTGCCTTCTTCTGCTGCTTGAACGCACGCACCCGGGCCAGCGAGTCCGCGTCGACGACGTCGGCGACCGACCGGAACGAGCCGGCCTCCGCGTAGTCACCGGCCGCCTTCTCCCAGCCCTCCGGGCGGAGACCGAGCTGCTTGGCCACCAACGCGGTGAAGATCTGCGCCTTCTGCTTGCCGAAACCGGGCAGCGCCTGGAGCCGCTTCATCAGGTCGGCCCCACTGGTCGCCTCGGTCCAGATTCGCTCGGCCTGGCCGTCGTATTCGTCGACGACCTGCTGGGCGAGCGCCTGCACGCGTGCGCTCATCGAGCCGGGGTACCGATGGATCGCGGGCGGCTCCGAGCAGAGCGCCGCGAACTGCTCCGGGTCGGCGTCGGCGATCTTCTTCGCGTCGATCGAACCGAACCGTTCCAGGATCTTCGCGGGGCCACGGAAGGCATGCTCCATCGGATACTGCTGGTCGAGAAGCATCCCGGTCAGCAGGGCGAACGGGCTCTCGGAGAGCACCTTGTCGGCATCTGGCTCTTGCGCGATCTGAATCGTGGCCATGACGGCATCATCTCGCACGTGCTGCGCTACCCGACGGCCACCAGGGTCACCGCGGCGCCGCAGAGCAGCAGGCCGAGCCCTTGGCGCAGGTGCACCCGCTCACGCAGAATGCTGGCGGCCAACACGATCGTGGCGGCGGGATAGAGAGAGGCGATCACCCCGGTGACGGTCAGGTAGCCGCGCTGAGCGGCGAGCAAGAACAGGATGGTGGCGCTGGCGCCGAGCGGCCCGGAGCACAGCGCCCACCAGGTGGCCCGGGTACGCGGGATCCAGTCGGTACGAAGAACGACCGCGAGCACGACCGCGCTGAGCACGGCACAGACCTGCGTCAGCGCCAGCGGCCACATGCCGGCGGAATCCGGGAGCTGGCCGAGCGCGGCGAACATCAGGCCGAACCCGAGCCCGGCGAGCACTCCGTCGACCGCGCCAGAAGCGGCAGGCTGGTGACCGAGGTGGCTCGGCGGTTCGCTGGCCACCAGCCAGATCGCCGGGAACGCGACCAAGATCCCCAACCAGACCGGCAGGTCGGGGCGTTCGCCGGCCAGGAGACCGGCGAGCACGGGCACGATAGCTGCCCCTACCGCGCTGACAGGCGCGACCACGCCCATCCGGCCTCCGGCCAAGCCGCGGAAGAGGAAGCCGGTGCCGACCCCGCTGCCGATGCCGGCGAAGGCCGCCCAGACGAAATCGGTCGCTGTCGGGCGGCCCGCGACGAACGCGGCCAGCGCGGCGGTGACGACGACCGAGCTGACTTGGGCGACGACCGCCACGGACCAGGGTGCGAGGCGTCGTGACAGCAGGCCGCCGATGAAGTCGGACAGCCCGTAGGAGACCGCGGCCAGGGTCGCGAGCAGGATCGCGATCAGGTCGCCACCGCCCCCAGCACGAACACGGTGGCGGCGAGCATCGCGGCGGTGAGCTCGATCAGCACCGAGAAGCCCGTCGCCTTGAGGGCGAGCGCCGTCGACGGCCAGGCGTGACGGTGACCGACCCGCAGGAACTCACTGGCGTACACGCCGAGGACGAAACCGACGAAGAGGCCGACCACCGGGATGACGAAGAAGCCGGCGAACCCGGCCAGCGTGCCGATGACGATGGACCGGTTGGGCACGCCCGCGTTGCTCAGGTGCTTCCCGGGCACGGTGTACTTGAGCACGCCGCCGACGGCCAGGAGCAGTGTCACGACTCCGGCCGTGGCCCAGGCGGTGGGGCCGCCTACGGCGATCGCCCAGCCGATGACGGCCGCGAGGACGAGCAGGCTGCCTGGAAGCACGGGCACGACGATTCCCGCGATGCCGACCAGGATGACCAGGCCGGCGAGAAGATCGGGCGTGCCCACGGCGTACACCTTTTCAGGACGAAGGACCCAGCACGAAGGGCAGGGCATGAAGCCCCGGCGTCAAAGCGGGCCCCGGGCGGATTCGCCCGGGGCCTCGTCGTTGCTGGGGTCTTGCTCAGGGTTGGGTAGGTCAGCGCTCACCGTCGGGCGCTGCGGCCGGGGTCGAGCCGAGCTTGCCGGTCTCGTCGTGGACGCTTGCCGCGATCGACTTGATCTTGTCGCCGTGCTCCCGCGCGTGGTGTGCGCAGAAGAGGAGCTCGCCGCCGGAGGCGAGGACGACGCGGAGGTAGGCCTGGGCGCCGCAGCGGTCGCATCGATCTGCCGCCGTCAGCGCACTGGGTGCGAGAGTTGCCGTAGTCACTTCGGAGCCTGCCTTTCCTGTGGGTGCCTTGCTGACAACTCCCCGGTGAACTCTATTGTTCCCGGTCAGCCCCAGCTCCGCCTCCCTCATCCAAACACGACCGGACGGGCCGGTCGCGTTATTCCCCCAAAAGATGAGATCCGCGTGTTGCGGTCTCCCTCCCGGAGTACGAGTTAACAGGGTACGGGCCAGGCGAAGAGGCGTGGCGAGCCGGGTTGCGCCGGACCCCGCCGGTAGATTTCGGCCAAGAGATCTCAACCGAGTGGAGGCAGCACCATCGACCAGGGCTACAACGCGCACCATCTGCTCGTGCTCGAAGGGCTCGAAGCGGTGCGCAAGCGTCCGGGTATGTACATCGGGTCTACCGACACCCGCGGCCTGATGCACTGCCTGTGGGAGATCATCGACAACTCGGTCGACGAGGCGCTGGTAGGCGTATGCACCACGATCGAGGTCACCCTGCACCCGGACGGCTCGGCCGAGGTCGTCGACAACGGCCGCGGCATCCCCGTGGACAAGGAGCCGAAGACCGGGCTGACCGGCGTCGAGGTCGTGTTCACCAAACTGCACGCGGGCGGCAAGTTCGGTGGCGGGTCCTACGTCGCGACCGGCGGTCTGCACGGCGTCGGGTCGTCGGTCGTCAACGCGCTGTCGGTGCGTCTCGACGTCGAGGTGGACCGGTCGCCCGCCACTCAGCACATGTCGTTCCAGCGCGGCGTCCCCGGCGTGTTCGGTGGCGAAGGCCCCGACGCGGAGTTCACCGCGGAGAGCGGCCTGCACAAGGGCAAGCGGGTGGGCAAGGGCGTGCACGGCACCCGGGTGCGCTTCTGGCCCGACCGGCAGATCTTCACCAAGGACGCGAAGTTTGTCTTCGACGAGTTGGTGACCCGGGCCCGGCAGACCTCGTTCATCGTCCCGGGCCTGGAGCTGGTGATCCGCGACGATCGCGGCGACAAGCCGGTCGTCGAGCGGTTCAAGCATGACGGTGGCATCTCGGAGTACTGCGAGTTCCTGGCGGCCGACGAGCCGGTCACCGGGGTGATTCGCCTGCAAGGCCAGGACTCGTTCACCGAGACGGTGCCGGTGCTCGACGCCGCGGGACACATGACCCCGCAGGACGTGCAGCGCGACCTGACCGTCGACATCGCGGTGCGGTGGGGCACCGGATACGACACCGAGATGCGCTCGTACGTCAACGTCATCGCCACTCCCAAGGGCGGCACCCACGTGGCGGGCTTCGAGAGTGCGCTGACCAAGGCGTTCAACGACGGCCTGCGTGACACCAAGACGCTCAGAGTCGCCGAGCCGGACGTCGTCAAGGACGACGTGCTGGAGGGGCTGACCGCGGTCGTGACCGTGCGGCTGGCCGAGCCTCAGTTCGAGGGCCAGACCAAGGAGGTGCTCGGCACCCCGGCGGCCCGCACGATCGTGCGCAAGGTCGTCACCGCCGAGCTCAAGCGGTTCCTGACCTCGTCCAAGCGCGGCGACAAGGCACAGGCGAAGCTGGTGCTGGAGAAGGTCGCCAACGCGTCGCGTACGCGCATCTCGTTGCGTCAGCAGCGCGAGACCCAACGCCGTAAGAGTGCCCTGGAGTCGTCGTCCCTTCCCGCCAAGCTCGCCGACTGCCGTACCACCGACGACCGCTCGGAGCTGTTCATCGTCGAGGGAGACTCGGCGCTCGGCACCGCCAAGCTCGCCCGCGACTCGGAGTTCCAGGCGCTGCTGCCGATCCGCGGCAAGATCCTCAACGTGCAGAAGGCGTCGGTCGGGGACATGCTCAAGAACACCGAGTGCGCCTCGATCATCCAGGTCGTCGGCGCGGGATCGGGGCGTACGTTCGACATCGAGCAGGCGCGCTACGGCCGGATCGTGTTCATGGCCGACGCCGACTCCGACGGCGCGCACATCCGCTGCCTGCTGGCGACGCTGTTCTTCAAGTACATGCCCGACTTGATCACGGCCGGCCGGGTGTTCTCCGCGGTGCCGCCGCTGCACCGGATCGAGCTGACCAACCCGAAGAAGGGGACCGACAGATACGTCTACACCTACTCCGACGTGGAACTGCAGCGGAAGCTCGCCGAGCTGTCCAAGAAGGGGCTGCGCTGGAAGGATCCGGTGCAGCGCTACAAGGGCCTGGGCGAGATGGACGCCGACCAGCTCGCGGAGACCACGATGGATCCGCGCCACCGCACGCTGCGCCGGATCACGGTCGATGACGCCGCGGCCGCGGCAGAGGTGTTCGAGCTGCTGATGGGCAGCGAGGTCGCGCCGCGCAAGGAGTTCATCACCGCGGGCAGCAGCGCGCTGGACATGGACGACCTCGACTTCTGAGGCGGGCCGAGGGCTCGCCTCAGAAGAGCTGGTCGATCAAGCCCGTGTCGACGTCGTAGAGGAAGCCGCCGACCGGGACCGAGTCGGGGATGAGTGGGTGGCTGCGGACCCGGGCGACGTCCTCGCGCAGCGCGTCGGCCTGGTCGTGCACCACGCTGAACGCCTGCCAGGAGGCGTCAGTGCCGGCCTTCTCGCTGATCAGCCGGCGCAACTCCTCCTCGCTGTACTTCGACATCGCGCACTGCGTGTGCGGCACGACGAGGATCCGGTTGACGCCCAGCAGGTGCGTGCCCAGAACCAGCGCTTCCAACGCGGCGTTGGTGACGCGGCCACCCGGGTTGCGGAAGATCTTGGCGTCACCCGGCTCCAGTCCGAGCATGTGCAGCGGGTCGATCCGGCTGTCCATGCAGGTCACCACCGCGACCCCGGCGTGCGCGACGCCGTCGAACCCGGCCAGCTCGAAGCGCTCGGCATAGGCACGGTTGGCTCTCAGGATGTCGTCGAAGTCGCCCATGGGCCGAACTTAGTCCGCCCCCACGCTGCTCCGGCGCGTGGGGGCGGCGAACAGCCAGAGGGCCAGCAGCCCGGCGACGAGCGTGCAGACCGCGGCGCCGACGAAGACGGCCTCGAGCTGGGCGAGCCCGGCCGACTGCAGCAGATCGGAGTACGCCGGACACCGGCTCTTGCCGTCCGGGCAGACCTGCATCGGTGGCGGGATATCGGCCGAGACGGCGTAGAAGCGACGCAGCCCGATCGTCGTCAGGGCACTGATACCGACCAGCATCCCGACCATCCGGGCCACCACGAGCAGCGCGCTGGCAACGCCGTGCACGCTGTCGCGGGTCGCCGCCAGCAAGGCGGCGTTGACCGGCGCGAGCGCCAGCCCGAAGCCGAAGCCACCGACGACCAGCGGCACGGTGGCGACCGGATGCTCCAGGGACGTGAGCGTCCATTGAGACATCCAGACGAACGCGACGGCCGCGAACACCATGCCCGCCAGCGTGATCACGCCACTGGGTGCCCGGCGCAGCAGCCAGCCGCCGGCGACCGCGCCGGCGGGCAGCGCGATCAGGAAGCGCACCAGCACCAGCGCGGCGTCGAGCTGTGAGTCGGAGAAGACGGTGACGCGAGCCGCGATCGGGATGTCGACGAGGGCGGCGATGAGTCCCGCGCCGACGAAGAGGCTGACCACCAGCGCACCCCAGGCGGGCCGCGCCCGCAGCGCGTCTGTGGGCAGCAGCGGATAGCGCGTCCGCCGGTTGTGCCACCAGAAGCAAACGGCAGCGAGCACCGAGACGGCGAGGAACCACGGGCCGAGGGGGGAGAACACCTGCACCTGCGGGTCGGCGGTCGCGAACGCCAGGATCACGCCGCCGAGGGCGACGCTGAGCAGCAGCGCCCCGGCCAGGTCGGCCTCACGTGCCAACGGGAGCCAGCGCACCGGGTGAAGTCGCCAGAGAAGGAGCAGCAGCAGAACGAGTGCGACGGCACCCGCAGTCGACCACCACCGGTTGGTGCCGGACCAAGGCACGAACGGCCCGCCGAGGGTGACGTCGGTGACCAGCCGGCGGGGCTGGGTCATCACCAGCACCACGGCGACTGCGCTGAGCAAGGTCAGAAGCCCGAGCACCGGATCGAGCCGCACAGCCACACCAGCGGCCACACCTGGGGGCGCACCCGAGCGCGACCGGCGGCGTACCTCCAGGAGCGCCGCCGCGAGAACCAGGCCGACCGCGAGGTTGATCCAGAAGATGTCCCGCCAGCCGCCGAGGGCGAGGACGGCCGCGCCGTAGAGCGGACCGAGCACGCTGCCGAGTTCCTGCACCGCGCCGACGACACCCAGGGGGAATCCGCGCCGCTCGGCGGGGTAGAGGTCGGCGACCAGTGCCAGGGTGGCGGGCACCAGCCCGCCGCCGCCGACACCCCTGGACGAAGCGGCCCAGCACCATCGAGGGGAGGTCGTAGGCGGCCGCGGTCACGAGGGACCCGGCCGCGAAGACGACCAGCGACCCGGTCAGCACGGGAAGGCGGCCCTTCAGGTCGGCGATGCGCCCGATCAGGGGCAGCACCGCGACGTAGCCGAGGAGGAACCCGGACACCACGGGAGCGGCGCGCTGGAGGTCGTCGATCGGCACCCCGACGCCCGACATCATGTCGGGCAGGGCCAGCACCACGACATAGGTGTCGGCCGCGGCGAAGCAGACCGCGACCGAGGCGAGCGCCAGCAGAAGCCGCGAGCCGGACCGCCCGGTCACGGGGCGGCGACGGTCTTGTCGACGTCGTACTCGCTGATCGTCACGTCATAGGTGAGCGGGGTCTTGCCGGCATAGAACGGGCCCTTCAGGCTGGCAACACGAAGCTTGCCGTCGGCGTCGATGGAGAACACCGCGTCGAAGCTCGCCGACTTGTCGGCTGAGGGGATCGAACCCGCCACGACGTCGCCGGGAACCGTGCCGGTGTAGGTCGTGAGCACGTCGCGCCCGTCGCGGGTCTTGTCGCCCTTCTTCACGCCGGTCGCCGCGGTCAGCCAGGAGGAGAGCCCCTCGTCGGGGTCCATCAGCACCGCGGGATCGGGGGCGTTGTATTCGGAGGGGTCGATGCGGGCGTACTTGCTGGTGAACGGCAGCACTGCCCAGACCTTGCCGTCGACCGCCTTGACCGCGACGTTCGCCGAGATTCCCGAATAGAGCAGCTCGATCTTGCCCTCGAAGCCCGGCTGGTGAGTGCCGGTGCCGACGGCCTTGGTGACGCCGGAGATTCCCTTGGGCAGCTCCGGGGTGGTCAGGGAGAACTCCACGCCGGGGGTCTTGTCCCATGCGGTCTTCGCGGCGGCCAGCGCCTCGGCCGGGTCGGCATCGGACGCCTTGTCGCCACCGCATGCCGTCAGGGCAAGTACGACGGGCACGAGCAGAGCCCCCACGAGGGGGAGGCGTCGGGTGGTCATGGAGCCAGCCTTTCACGCACCGGCGAGGCGATCGCCCGGATCGGCTGCGCGGCAGGGACGCCCGAGCCGTCTCGTCGGCCATCGGCTGCCGGCAGGTCGACGGGCGCTCCGCTGGCAGCCGCTGCCCGAGCTGGGCCGGGGCCTGCCCAGGCAGCGATCAGGGTGTCCTCGCCCTTGAGGAAACGATGGCAGCGCACACCGCCGGTGCCGCGGCCCTTGCCCGGGTACTCCGAGAACGGGGTTACCTTGACCGACCCGGGCTCGGTGCCCGGCAGGGCGGTCGACGAGCCGCTCGAGGTGACGACGACGGCGCTGTCGCCGGGATCGAAGGCACCGAAGAACACGACCCGCTGACCTGTGGCGAGACGTACTCCCGCCATGCCGCCGCCCGAGCGGCCCTGCGGCCGTACGCCCGAGGCGGGGAAGTGCAGGAGCTGCGCGTCGGAGGTGATGAAGCAGAGCTCCTCCTCACCGGTACGCAGCTCGACCGCCCCGACGACCTGGTCGCCGGGCTTGAGTGTGACGACGTCCCAGGAATCCTTGTTGGCCAGCACCTCCGGGTTGACCCGCTTGACCACGCCGTCTCGAGTGCCCAGGGCGATGCCCGGCCCGTCGGTGCCGAGCGAGGTCAGCGCGAGCGGCGTCTCGCCCCCCTCCAGCGACAGGAACTCGGCCAGGGGCGCCCCGCCCTGGAGATGGGGTGCGTTGGCCGTCGCAGGCAGGGTCGGCAGGTCGAGCACGTCGAGCTTGACCAGCCGGCCGGTCGAGGTCAGCACGCCGACCTGGCCGCGTGCGGTCGCGGCGACCGTGGAGACCACCACGTCGTGCTTGGCCCGTCCGCCGCCGTCGCCGGGAGGCGCGGTGTCGAGCGTACGCGCGAGCAGTCCGCTCGACGACAGGTAGACCAGGCACGGGTCGTTGGCCACCTCGAGCGGGACATCGGCACGGGCTGCCGCCACGCCGGTCGACTCCAGCAGCACCGTACGCCGCGGCGTGCCGTAGGACTTCGCCACCTCGGCCAGCTCGTCGGAGACCACCGCCCGCAGGCGGGCGTCGTCGGCGAGGATCGCGTCGAGCTCCTCGATGCTGCGGCGCAGTTCGTCCTGCTCGGCCTCCAGCTCGATGCGGGAGTACTTGGTCAGCCGTCGCAGCGGCATGTCCAGGATGTAGGTGGCCTGGACGTCGCTGAGGTCGAAGACCGTCATCAGCCGCTCCTTGGCCTCGCTGCCGTTCTCGCTGGCGCGGATCAGCTGGATCACCTCGTCGATGTCGAGGATGGCCAGCAGCAGGCCCTCGACCAGGTGCAGCCGGTCGGCGGCCTTGCCACGTCGATAGCCGGACCGGCGGCGTACGACGTCGTAACGGTGCTGCAGGAACACCTCCAACAGCGGTTTGAGGCCGAGCGTGCGTGGCTGGCCGTCGACCAGGGTGACGTTGTTGATGCCGAAGGAGTCCTCCATCGGGGTCAGCTTGAACAGCTGCTCGAGGATCGCCTCGGGGTTGAAGCCGTTCTTGACCTCGATGACCAGGCGGGTGCCTTTCTCCAGATCGGTGAGATCCTTCGCGTCCGAGACGCCCTGGAGCTTCTTGCTCTGGGCGAGCACCTTGATCCGCTCGAGCACCTTCTCGGGCCCGACCCCGTAGGGCAGCTCGGTGACCACGATGCCCTTGCGCCGCGGTGTCACCGACTCGATCCGGGTCGTGGCACGCATCCGGAACGTGCCACGACCGGTCTCGTACGCGTCGCGGATGCCGTCCAGGCCGACGATCTTGCCGCCCGTGGGCAGGTCGGGGCCGGGGATGAACCGCATCAGGGTGTCGAGGTCGGCGCCGGGCTCGTCGATCAAATGACGCAGCGCCTGGATGACTTCGACCAGGTTGTGCGGGGCCATGTTCGTGGCCATCCCGACCGCGATGCCGGAGGCGCCGTTGACCAGCAGGTTCGGGATGGCCGCAGGCAGCACGCTCGGCTCGAGCTCGCGGCTGTCGTAGTTCGCGCGGAAGTCGACGGTGTCCTCGTCGATCGACTCGGTCATCGCCAGCGCCGGGGCGGCCATCCGGCACTCGGTGTAGCGCATCGCGGCCGGACCGGCGTCGGGGGAGCCGAAATTGCCGTGCCCGTCGACCATCGGCACCCGCATCATCCAGGGCTGCACCTGGCGGACCAGCGCATCGTAGATCGCGCCGTCGCCGTGCGGGTGGAGACGACCCATGACCTCGCCGACGACGCGAGCGCTCTTGACGTGACCGCGGTCGGGCCGCAACCCCATGTCGTTCATCGTGTAGAGGATCCGCCGCTGGACCGGCTTGAGACCGTCACGGGCGTCGGGCAGCGCCCGGCTGTAGATCACCGAGTAGGCGTACTCCAGGTAGCTGGCCCGCATCTCGTCGCCGACGTCGATGTCGACGATGTGCTCCTCGAAGTCGTCGGGAAGGGGAGTGCGCGAGCTGCGGCGGGCCATGCGAGACATTCTCATCCAGGTCCGACAAGTCCCTCGGGGGGCACGCCGGAGGCCCGCCAACCGGTAGATTTCAGTCCGTGACCGACGCCGACGATCCCTACCCCCGCCGCTGGGAGGCTGACGTCGTGCTGAGGGACGGCAGGGTCGCCCACCTACGGCCGATCCGGTCGAGCGACGGGCCGGGGCTGGTCGAGTTCTACGAGGGAGTCTCCGACGAGTCCCGCTATCTGCGGTTCTTCGCGCCGATGCCCAGGCTCTCCGACCGCGACGTCCACCGCTTCACCCACGTCGACCACGATCGCCGGGTGGGGCTGGTGCTCACGATCGGCGAGCAGATCATCGCCTTCGGCCAGTACGAGGGCGTGCCGAAGGGTGAGGAGTGCGACGGCCCGGTCGAGGCCGAGGTCGCCTTCCTGGTGCAGGACGCCCACCAGGGCAGGGGCATCGGTCAGCTGCTGCTCGAACACCTCGCCCAGGCCGCGCGCGAGCGGGACATCGATCTCTTCCGCGCCGAGATCCTGCCCGGGAATCAGGCCATGATCGGGGTGTTCCAGGATGCCGGGTACACGATCGGTCGCGCGTTCGAGGACGGCGTCATGTCGCTGCACTTCTCGATCGAGAAGACGCAGACCTCCCTCGACGTCATGCAGGCCCGGGAGCATCGGGCCGAGGCGACGTCGGTCGAGAGGTTCTTGTCCGCGTCGAGCGTCGCGGTGGTCGGTGCGTCGCGGCGGACCGACTCGATCGGCCGCACGCTGGTGCGCAACCTCGTCCTCGGCGACTTCCAAGGACGTGTCTATGCGGTCAACTCGGCGGCGGAAGCAGTCGCCGGCATGCCGGCATACGCGGCGGTCAGCGACATCCCGGACGTGGTGGACATCGCCCTGGTCGCCGTCCCGGCAGAGTCGGTGCCCGAGGTCGTGCTGGACTGCGCGAACAAGGGCGTGCACGGCATCGTGGTGGTGTCGTCGGGCTTCGCGGAAACCGGCGACGAGGGCCGTCGCCAGCAGCGCCGGTTCGTGGGACTCGCGCGCGGCTACGGGCTGCGGGTCGTCGGACCGAACGCGCTGGGGATCATCAACACCGGGTCGGGCGTGCGCCTCAACGCCTCGCTGTCGCCGGTGATGCCACCGCGCGGACGGGCAGGGTTCTTTTGCCAGTCGGGCGCCTTGGGCGTCACGATCCTGGAGAACGTCACTCGTCGTGGGCTGGGGCTGTCCACGTTCGTCTCGGCCGGCAACCGGGCCGACGTGTCGGGCAACGACCTGCTGCAGTACTGGGAGGAAGACGACACCACCGAGGTGGTGCTGCTGTACCTGGAGTCGCTGGGCAACCCGCGGAAGTTCAGCCGCATCGCGCGGCGGGTGTCACGACGCAAGCCGGTGATCGCGGTGAAGTCGGGCCGCGCCACCCAAGGAGTGCCGCTCGGCCACGCCGTCCGCGAGTCGACGACCGGTCAAGCTGCGGTGGACGCGATGTTCAAGCAGGCAGGTGTGATCCAGGTCGACACCCTGGACGACATGTTCGACGTGGCGCAGCTCCTCGCCCACCAGCCGCTGCCGGCCGGCCGGCGGGTGGCGGTGGTCGGCAACAGCGACGCGATCCTGCTGCTGGCCGCCGACGCGGCCGCCAGCGTCGGACTGGACGTCACGGTCTCGGTCTCGCTCGGCGCCAACGCCTCGGCGGACGACTTCGAACGTGCGCTGGACCGTGCGCTGGACAGCCCCGATGCGGACTCGGTCCTGGTGGTGTACGTGCCGGTGCTGACGTCGGGAAACACGGAGTTCGCCAGCGTCATCGCAGCAGTCGGCGAACAGTCCGACAAGCCGGTGCTCTCCACCTTCCTGGCCGCGGAAGGCATCCCCGAACTGTTGCGTGTTCCTGACGCCGAGGGTTCGTCGGCGGGACGCGGCTCGGTGCCCAGCTACCAGTCCCCCGAGACCGCGGTACGCGCGCTGGCCCGGGCATGCGACTACGCCCAGTGGCGCAGCCAGCCGGCGGCCGATCCCGTGCTGCCGGCCGACGTCGAGGCAAGCCGCGCCCGTGCCGTGGTCGACGCGGTCCTGGCGAGCAGCCCCGACGGTCGCCAGCTCACCGACGCCGAGGCGACCGAGTTGCTGGCCGCGTACGGAATCGAGCTCTGGCCGCGCAGCCCCGTCGCCACCGAGGAGGAAGCCGTCGCCGCCGCTGCCAGCCTGGGTTGGGAGGTGGTGCTCAAGGCCACGACCGAGCGGGTCCGGCAGCGCCCGGATCTCGCCCACGTGTTCCGGAGCATCCAAGGACCGCAGGAGATGACGGAGGCCTGGTCGAGCATCTCGACCCTGGTCGGCGGCGCCGAAGACCCCGAGTTCATCGTGCAGCGCACGGCACCTCCCGGTGTCTCGGTGTCGCTGGTGGGCATCGAGGACCCGCTGTTCGGGCCGATCGTGACCTTTGGGGTGTCCGGCCC
>JASGGG010000079.1:0-13942 GCA_047605165.1 Nocardioidaceae bacterium | reverse complement strand
GACCGTTCCGCCGGCTTGTGGCCGATCGCGACCGTTCCGCCGGCTTGTGGCCGATGGCGACAGTGATTCGGGCGTCAATGTTGTCTCGATCGGCCACAACGCGGCCCGCGCTGTCGGGATCGGCCACAACGCGGCTCGCGGGTGGGGGCGGCAGGGGCCGCGATCACATCCATATCGGCGCACCCTCCACATCGGCGCACCCTCCACATCGGCGCGCCCTCGCCGACGGGGCTGGCCGAGCGCCTACGGTCGTGCGGTGAGCTTCGACCGCTACGGATCAGATGTGCTGGCTACCGACTGGCGCGCACCCAAGAACGGCCGCGCGGTCGAGATCGACGCCGACCTCGGGCTGGTCGTCGAGGAGGTGAGCACCGACTGGTGTGGCGAGATCGTCCGCGTGGAGCGCGACCTGGGCACGGTCGTCCTGGAAGACCGGCGAGGCAAACAGAAGACGTTCGAGCTCGGGCCGGGTTTCCTGCTGGAGGGACGCCCGGTCATTCTGACGGCTCCGACCAGGAAGGGACCAGCAGCTCCGACGCGTACGGCAAGTGGCTCGGTGGCCGTGGCCGGCACCAAGGCGCGGGTCGCCCGGGCCAGCCGCATCTTCGTCGAAGGCCGGCACGACGCCGAGCTGGTCGAGAAGGTGTGGGGCGACGACCTGCGGATCGAGGGCGTGGTCGTGGAGTACCTCGACGGCATCGACGACCTCGGTGCCCAGCTGGCCGACTTCGGCCCGGGGCCGGAGCGCAAGGCAGGCGTACTAGTCGACCATCTCGTGCCCGGCTCCAAGGAGTCCCGCATCGCCGACGCCGTCCGCAAGGGTCCGAACGGGCGACACGTGCTGATCGTCGGGCACCCGTTCGTCGACATCTGGCAGGCCGTGAAGCCGGGCCGGTTCGGCAAGACCGCGTGGCCGGCGGTGCCGCGCAACGTCGAGTGGAAGAAGGGCGTCTGCCAGGCGTGGGGCTGGCCACACCGCGACCAGGCCGACATCGCGCGCGCCTGGAAGCACATTCTCGGCGGGGTCCGTGACTACAACGACCTCGAACCCGAGCTCCTCGGCCGTGTGGAGCAGCTGATCGACTTCGTCACCGCGCCGTGATCAGGAGCGCAGCATTCGCCCGTGGGCGTCCTTGCTGTCGGTGACCAGCATGATGATGCCGTCGATGACCGACCAGAGGCTGCCGATGCCGCACGTCACCAGCGTGACGACGAGCTGGATGACCCCGGTGCTGGTGTCGCCGATGTAGAAGCGGCCGATGCCGAACGGCAACAGGATCTGCAGGATGCCGGCGACGATCTTGGACTTGTCGGAGTACGGGATGCCGGTGAGCGGGTGCACGCCGAAGGGCGCGTTCGGATCGACGTAGTACTGCGGCGGGTACGCCTGGTAGCCCGGCGGGGGCGCCTGAGGCCCAGGCGGCGGGCCCGGCTGCGAAGGTGCCTCGTACGAGGGCGGCGCGGGCTGCGGGTCCGGCGGCAGCGGCGCGGTCGGCTCGGCGTCCTCAGGCGGGGGCAGTTGCTCACTCATGCCACCCACCCTATGCGGTCGACCGTGCGATTCGTCTGCGCTGTTGCGCCGGTCGCGCGCGGAGCGATCGCAGACGAATCCAGAGTTGGTGCTCAGATCAGGTCGCGGACGACGGCATCGGCCAGCAGCCGCCCGCGCAACGTCAGGCGTACCCGCTCGGAGTCTGGCTCGATCAGACCTTCCGCACGCAGATCGGGCAGCCAGCCACGGCCCGCCTCGTCGAGCACATCGACGGACAGCCCCTCCACCAACCGGGTCTCCAGCAGGACTCGCTCCACGCGACGGGTCTCGCGGTCGAGCACCTCGCGCGCGAGTGCCGGAGTCTCACCGGCAGCCAGCCGCGGCGCGTACGCCGACGGATGCTTGAGGTTCCACCAGCGCACTCCCCCGACGTGCGAGTGGGCGCCCGGCCCAATGCCCCACCAGTCATCGCCTCGCCAGTAGCCGAGGTTGTGCCGGCACCGCTGCTCCGGATTCGTTGCCCAGTTGGAGACCTCGTACCAGCCCAAGCCCGCGGCACCCAGCACCTCGTCAGCGAGCGCGTACTTGTCGGCCAGGTCGTCGTCATCGGGCATCGCCACGACGCCGGATCGCACCTGACGGGCCAAGGCGGTGCCGTCCTCGACGATCAGTGAGTACGCCGACACATGGTCGGGCGCGCACGCCAGGGCCGCCTCCAACGAGGTCCGCCAGTCCTCGATGCTCTCCCCCGCCGTGCCGTAGATGAGATCGAGACTCACCTTCTCGAACCCTGCCTCGCGTGCCCACTGCACCGCCAGCGGCACCCGCTCGGGGTCGTGGGTGCGGTCGAGCACCCGTAGGACGTGCGGCACCGACGACTGCATGCCGAACGAGATCCGGTCGAACCCGCCGTCGCGCAGCCGTTTCAGATCGTCGGCGGTCACCGAGTCGGGGTTGGACTCGGTCGTCACCTCCGCGTCGTCGGCGAGGCCGAGCTCGGCGTCGATCGCCGCGAGTACGCGCGTCAGGTCGGCAGGTGACAACAGCGTCGGCGTACCGCCCCCGAAGAACACCGTCTCCACCGGCACCCGCGTCCCCAGCACACGCCGGGCCAGCCGTACCTCGGCGATCGCCTGGTCGGCGTACCCGGCCCGGGAAGCCCCGCCACCGAGCTCGGCCGCCGTATAGGTGTTGAAGTCGCAATAGCCGCACCGCACCGAGCAGAACGGCACATGGACGTACACGCCGAAGGGCCGCTCACCCAGCCCGCGCAACGCCGATCCCGGCAACGAACCGTCCGGCGGGACCGGATCACCCTCAGGAAGCTGGCTCGGCACCCGCCGATCCTCTCACCGACTCCGGTCGTCCGTCTGAGCGGGACAAATACGTCCCGCTGGCACGGACGACCCGCAAGATGTCGCGCGCTATGCGTCCGGGTTCGCGTCGTAACTCGACGGTCGTGCACCACATCACGATCACATCTCCGGTGCTGAGCAGCTCGCGTTCCCGGGCGATGTCGTCAGCCCATTGCCCGGCGTCGAGGTGAAAGCCACCGTCGACCTCGAGGATGAGGGTACGCCCGTCGGCAAGTATCCACTCCAGGTCGGTGAATCGCGCTCGGCCGTCAGGTGCCTGCCGCTTGACCTGACGCTGGGGCGGCGGCACGCCCGCCGCTCGAAGCAAGCGCAGTACATCGCGCTCGGCCAGCGATTGGCTCCCACCGTGGAAATCGGCGATCGCCTGCAACATGGGTTTGGCTCGGCGGATCGGGGTAAGGTCGCCGATTGCTTGCTCGAGTTGCCGGGCGCCCGTTACCCGCTGCTGGATGACCGCGGCAAGAAGACCGAGTGCCGATCGTTCTGACGACTCGTAGGCTGACCACAGGATGGCTGCCGCCGCAGGATCGAGAAGCGGCAGACCCCGGCTCTTGCGTCGCCAGCGAGCCAGATCCCGTCGCGACTCGACGAAGACGATACCGGGAAGCTCAGGCACCCGCCGCGACTTGCCCACCAGAATCGTGTCGCGCTCACGCCCCCAGCCCTTGAGCCCGGCGAGTTCCAAGGCACTCAAGCCGCAGAGCATCGCGTCATCGCCGGCGGTGAGCACGCCCGCCCAGATCTGTTGGATCCTGAGCAACGGACCCGTGTGAGTGACGACCGCGAGCGGCCCCACTCGCTGCCAGCGCTTTGCGCGCACCTGGGTGCGAATGTAGTGACGATCGAGCCCCAGCTTGGCGAGCTGCGCACGCGACAACACGCCTTCCTGCTGTCGCGCCAACGCAACCCAGCCGTCGTCCATACAGGAAGCGTGCCTTGAATCCCGGATTCGCGCGAACGGCTATCCACAGGCACCGAGTCGTCCGTCTGAGCGCGGCAGATACGTCCCGCTGGCACGGACGACCTAGCTCGCGACTACTTGTAGAGCGCGTCGAGCGCTTCCTTGTTGGCTTCCTCGACGACTTTGCGTTTGACCTTGAGCGACGGGGTGAGCTCGCCCCTCTCCACGGTCAGGTCGTGATCGAGGATGACGAACTTCTTGATGGTTTCCCAGCGGTTGAGCCGAGAGTTGAGCTCGGCGACGTGCTCCTCGATGACCGTGCGCATCTCGGGCGACTGCACGACCTCGGTGTACGACCTGCCTTCCATGCCGTGACGCGCGGCCCAGTCCGCGACGGCATCGGGGTCGAGCGAGACCAGCGCGACGCAGAAGTTGCGTTCGTTGCCGTGGACGAGGAAGTTGCTCGCGAGCGGACAGAGTGCCTTGAAGGCGCCCTCGATCGCCGAGGGGGCGACGTACTTGCCGCCCGAGGTCTTGAACAGATCCTTCTTGCGGTCGGTGATGCGGACCATGCCGTCGGGGTCGATCTCGCCGATGTCGCCGGTGTGCAGCCAGCCGTCGACCAACACCTCGGCTGTCGTCTCGGGCTGGTTGTGATAGCCGGCCATGACGCCTGGGCCCTTGATCAGGACCTCGCCGTCGGAGGCGAGCTTGAACTCGGTGCCCGGTAGCGGGGGTCCGACGGTGCCGAACCGGTTCTTGGTCGGCAGGTTCACCGACGAGCCTGCCGACGACTCGGTCAGGCCGTAGCCCTCGAGTACGAGGATGCCTGCGGCGCCGAACCACTCGGCGACGTCTCGGTTGAGCGCAGCCGAGCCAGAGATGAAGAACCGCACGCGACCACCGAAGCGCTCGCGGATCTTGGCGAACACCAGCTTGTCGAAGAGCCCATGTGCGAGGGCCAGATGCGGCGGGACCTTCTTACCCGCGGCCTTGAGCCGCTCCACCTTGATCCCGGTGGCGAAGGCGGCGTCGAAGATCTTCTTCTTCGGGCCGCCTTCCTCCTCCTGCATGGTCTGGATGCGGCCGTACGCCTTCTCGAAGATGCGGGGCGCGGCACCCATGAACGTCGGCTTGATGACGGCAAGGTTGTCGATGATCTTGTCGACGCGTCCGTCGACCGCGGTCGGGAAGCCACAAGCGAGCTGGCTGGTCAGCAGCACCTTGCCGAACACGTGCGCGAGCGGCAGCCACAGGAACTGCAGGTCGTCCTCGCTCAAGATGTTCTGCGCCTGGATGGCGGCGCCCTCGTACGTCCACGCGGACTGCAACAGGCGTACGCCCTTGGATCTGCCGGTCGTACCCGACGTGTAGACCAGGGTCGCCAGATCGTCGGCCGCACCCTCGCCGACCCGGCGGGCGACGGCGGCCGGGGTCTTGTCGAGCAGTTCCTCGCCGAGCTTCTCCAAGTCGGCGAGCGTGATCACCCAGTCGCCGTCGGCGGTGCCGTCGAAGGTGACGACCTTGACCAGGGCGGGCAGATCGGCCTTGTGCCGGGTGAGCTTGGCGATCTGAGTATCGTCCTCGGCGAAGACCACGCGACTCTCGGAGTCACCGAGGATGTAAGCGACGTCCTCAGCCATCGTCGACGGGTAGACCGTGGTCGTCGCGGCACCGACAGCCATGACCGCGAGGTCAGCGAGCACCCACTCGACCCGAGTGCTCGCCGCGATCGCCACCCGCTGTTGCGACTCGATCCCCAACGCCAGCAAGCCGGCAGCGATCCGGTTGACCTGGTCGGCGGTCTCGTCCCAGGTGATCGACTTCCACTCGTCCCCCACCGGATAGCGGTACGCCTCGCGGTCGCCGCTCTTGGCGACCCGGTCGTAGAACTGCCGCGCGACGGTCGCCGGCCGGTTCTCGATGACGGACATGTCGTACTCGATGGCACTCAACGCTCATCCTCCAGCACTGGTCTGCACCCGCCGTGGGGCTTGGACACAGATTCAACCATCGATGACCAACGGGTCGGTAGCCGCGCAACAAGAACTCCCGCCGGGCAGTCAGCAGCCGGGCCTGGCCGGAAGTGGCCGATGGTGACAGCGACACGCCGGGCGCCCTTGTCACCATCGGCCACAAACCGGACACGATTGCCACCATCGGCCACAATCCGGCTCATTTGCGCGCGAAGGCCTGCACCAGTTCGCGCGATTCGGGCAGGTTCACGTGGTGGGCGATCGATGCCGCCTCGACCACGAGGTGCTCGGCGAGGTTGCGGTGCGCGGCGTCTCGGATCAGCCGCCGCGAGGCTGCCAGGGCAGTGGCGGCCGGGCTCGCGGCGAGCCGCTGCGCGAGTGCCAGCCCCTCGGCCAGCACCCCATCGTCGGCGTGGACCTGGTTGACCAGCCCCCAGTCGAGGGCCGTGGCCGCGTCGATGGGTCGGTTGAGCAGCACCATCTCCAGCGCCCGTCGTTCGCCGACGATGCGCGGCAAGCCCCACGAGAGGCTGCAGTCCGGGGTGACCGCAATGCCGGCGTACGCGGCGACGAACTTCGCCGATGCCCCGGCGAGTACGAGGTCGGCCGAGCAGAGCAGGCCGAGTCCGCCGCCAGCCGCCGAGCCGTGCACGGCCGCGATCACGGTCTTGCCGCACTCGGCCAAGGCCTGCACACCGCGGTGCACGGAGTCGGCCATTGCCCGCACCTCCGCGCCGGGATCCTCCGCCGCCGCCATCAGCTTCACGTCGCCCCCACCACAGAACGCACGGCCACGGCCCGACAGCAGGATCACCTTCACGTCGGGGTCGTCGTAGGAGGTGCGTACTGCCTCGTAGAGCGCGTCCCCGAGCTCGGTGCTGAACGCGTTGAAGGCCTGGGGTCGGTTGAGCTCGATGTGGGCCACTCCGTCGGCGATGGTCAGCAGGACGGGAGGCTCGGTCGGTGTGTCGGTCATGGCGACATTGTGCACGCCCAGCCACGCCCGCCGATCAATGACTGGCGTGAGCGACGTCTAGCCCGTACTATCGAATTAGTTGGACGTCCTATTAAATTGAGGTTGCCATGACTTCCGCCCTCCATCAGCCGCGGCACCCGGTGCGGTTCGTGACCGCGTCGGCGCTGTTCGACGGCCACGACGCCTCGATCAACATCATGCGGCGGATCCTGCAGAGCCAGGGCGCCGAGGTGATTCACCTGGGACACAACCGCTCGGTGCACGAGGTCGTCGACGCAGCAATCGAGGAAGACGTCCAAGGCGTCGCGGTCTCGTCCTACCAGGGCGGACACGTCGAGTTCTTCGAGTACCTCGTCGAGTCGTTGCGCGAGCGAGGTGCCGAACACGTCCAGGTGTTCGGCGGTGGTGGCGGTGTGATCGTGCCTGCCGAGATCGAGCGGCTACGCAATGCCGGGGTGGTGATCTTCTCCCCCGAGGACGGCCAGCGGCTGGGCCTGGCCGGGATGATCAACAAGCTGATCGAGCAGTGTGACCTCGACCTGTGGGAGCAAGGTCCTGCCCGCGCGGATGCTGTCCTCGCCGGTGACCGTGCGGGTCTGGCCCGCGCGGTCACCGGCGCCGAGGCGGGTCGGCTGCCTGCTGACCTGCTTGCTCGCGTACGCGAGGCTGCCGATGCCAGGAAGGTGCCAGTGCTCGGCATCACCGGTACCGGCGGGTCGGGCAAGTCCTCGCTGACCGACGAGCTGGTCCGGCGGTTCCGCATCGACCACGAGGACAAGCTGCGCATCGCGGTGATCGCGGTCGACCCGACCCGGCGGCGCGGCGGCGGCGCGTTGCTCGGCGACCGGATCCGGATGAACTCGCTCGACGGCGACCGGATCTTCTTCCGCTCGCTGGCGACGCGGGGCAGCCGGGAGCTGCCGGACTATCTCGACGACGTGATCGCGGTGCCGAAGGCGGCCGGGTACGACTTGGTGATCGTCGAGACGCCCGGTATCGGGCAGGGTGACGCGGCAGTCGTACCGCACGTCGATGTCGCGCTCTATGTGATGACGCCCGAGTTCGGCGCGGCCTCGCAGCTGGAGAAGATCGACATGCTCGACTTCGCCGATGCCGTCGCGATCAACAAGTTCGAGCGCCGCGGCGCGATGGACGCGCTGCGCGACGTCGGCCGGCAGCTCGTCCGCAACCGCGAGGCGTTCGGCGAGAAGCCCGAGGACATGCCGGTCTTCGGCACCTCGGCCGCGAGCTTCAACGACGACGGCGTCACGGCGCTCTACCAGGAGCTGCGGTCACAGCTGCGCGACCACGGGCTGCCCACTGGCGAGCCGCGCCTGCCGGCCGTGAGCGTACGCCACTCGTCCGGGCCTGCGCTGGTGGTGCCGCCGACCCGGGTGCGGTACCTGTCGGAGATCACCGACGCGATCCGGAGTTACCACGAGCGCACCGACGTCTTGGCCGAGCAGGCCAGCCGGGCCCAGCGACTTGCCGCGGTCGCCAACGAGCTACGCGAGGCAGGTCTCGACGACACCGGCGTCGCCGGCCTGCTGGAAGCGGCCAGGGCCGAGCTGCCGGCAGAGATGCACAAGAAGATCCAGGAGTGGCCGGCGATCGTCGAGTCCTACGAGGGCGACGAGCAGGTGGTCGTGGTTCGCGAGAAGGAGTTGCGCACCAAGCTGACCCGCGAATCGCTGTCGGGTACCCACGTCCCCCGGGTCGCTCTCCCCCGGCTCACCGACCACGGTGAGCTGGTGCGGTTCTGGCGAGGCGAGAACCTGCCCGGCTATTTCCCCTTCACCGCCGGCGTGTTCCCGTTCAAGCGCGACGGCGAGGATCCGGCTCGGATGTTCGCCGGCGAGGGCGATCCGTTCCGCACCAACCGCCGGTTCAAGCTGCTGTCCGAAGGCCAGCCCGCTACGCGCCTGTCGACCGCGTTCGACTCGGTGACGCTCTACGGCCGCGACCCCGCCCCGCGGCCCGACATCTACGGCAAGGTCGGCACCAGCGGCGTCTCGGTCGCCACGTTGGAGGACATGAAAGCGCTGTACGACGGCTTCGACCTGGTCGCGCCGTCCACGAGCGTCTCCATGACGATCAACGGACCCGCCCCGACGGTGCTCGCGTTCTTCCTCAACACCGTCATCGACCAGCAGGTCGACGCGTTCGTCGCCGAGCACGGCAGGGAGCCGTCAGCGGCAGAGCATGCCGACCTGTCGGCGTACGCGCTGCAGAACGTCCGCGGGACCGTGCAGGCCGACATCCTCAAAGAGGACCAGGGACAGAACACCTGCCTGTTCTCCACCGAGTTCTCGTTGCGGATGATGGGCGACATCCAGCAGTACTTCATCGACCACGGCGTGCGGAACTTCTACTCCGTGTCGATCTCCGGGTACCACATCGCCGAGGCCGGGGCGAACCCGATCAGCCAACTCGCGTTCACGCTGGCCAACGGGTTCACCTACGTCGAGAGCTACCTCGCCCGCGGCATGCATATCGACGACTTCGCGCCGAACCTGTCGTTCTTCTTCTCCAACGGCATGGACCCGGAGTACTCCGTGCTGGGCCGCGTCGCACGCCGGATCTGGGCGGTCGCGATGAAGGAGAAGTACGGCGCGGGCGAGCGCTCGCAGAAGCTCAAGTACCACGTCCAGACGTCCGGCCGCTCCCTGCACGCGCAGGAGATGGACTTCAACGACATCCGCACCACGCTGCAGGCGCTGATCGCGATCTACGACAACGCCAACAGCCTGCACACCAACGCGTACGACGAGGCGGTCACCACCCCGAGCGCCGAGTCCGTGCGCCGCGCGCTGGCGATCCAGCTGATCATCAACCGGGAGTGGGGCCTGGCGATGAACGAGAACCCGCTGCAGGGGTCGTTCGTCATCGACGAGCTCACCGACCTGGTCGAGGCCGCCGTGCTGCGCGAGTTCGACGCGATCAACGAGCGCGGCGGCGTGCTCGGCGCGATGGAGACCGGCTACCAGCGCGGCCGGATCCAGGACGAGTCGATGCTCTACGAGCAGCGCAAGCACGACGGCACCCTGCCGATCATCGGGGTCAACACCTTCCGCAACCCCACCGGCGAACCAGAACACCACACCCTCGAGCTCGCCCGCGCCACCGAGGACGAGAAATCCGGCCAACTCGCGCGGGTCGAGGAATTCCGCGCCGCGCACACCGACGAGGCCCGCGTACAGCTGGCCCGGCTCAAGCAGGCCGCGACGGCCGGCGAGAACGTCTTCGCCGTGCTGATGGACGCGGCCCGCGTCTGCAGCCTCGGCCAGATCACCGACGCGTTCTTCGAGGTCGGTGGCCAATACCGCCGCAACGTCTGACACGGCATCGGAGAGTCGAAGCTCTCCGCGAGCAGCCGGGTTGCCGCGCCGACCAGTTCGGGTGTGCTCACCAGCGAGTCCGGTCTGTTCCGAGCGGGAAAGCACCTCGCTTCGACGCCACGGTGGAAGAGTTCAGGCGGGGCGACCGGATCGCTTCAGGCAGCAGCACCGAGCGCAGAGGAACTGGTCGCCCGCTTACTCGCCGCTGCCTACACTGTCGCGGAGAACCTCCACTTCGTTGCCGCCCGGAACAGAGAAGGACGCCAGGGATGATCCAGATCGACATCGTGTGCTTCCGCCAAATTGAGCGAAGCGGAGCCGATGAGCACGGAATGCTAGGGGTTGGATCAGAATGAACCCGCGTCGACGAACTCTCCTCACTGTCCTGCCACTCTTCGTGCTGGTCCTCTTTCTCGGTGATATCGGGTCGGTCGAACTCACGATCTGGTTGGTACTTCTGGCCGCTTGGGCGGTCGCCTTCTTTACCTGGGCGAAGAGCAGCGGCCGATCTGGAAGGGCGAGGCCGGCCGACTGACCTGCCGGCCAGTGCTGCGGTTGACGCACGCCCCTACGTAGCCTCGGCCAGATCACCGATGCGTTCTTCGAGGTCGGCGGCCAATACCGCCGCAACGTGTGACGGCTCCGCTAACTCAAATCGAGGTGCAGTCGAAGCGCCACGTCGAGCTCACGCAGCAGCGATGGCGAGAGGCGGCCGATATGGTGCACGAGGCGCCGGACATCGATCGAACGCACCTGCTCGGCCTGTGCCTTCGAGTCGTGGTCAAGCCCGGTGATCTCCGCCGGCAACAGCACGTGGAACGCGAGTGCGGGCTCAAGCGTGCGGGTAGCGGGGACAACTGTGACGGTGCCGCGGGCGAGCACGGCGGCGCGAGAGTTTGCATGATCGTTGCTGACCAGAATGCCGGGCCTGATCTTGTCGGCCTCGCTGCCGATGACTGGCTCCAGATCCACCAGCCAAACGTCCCCGCGTCTCACTGCGCTACCGGGCGCTTAGGCCATCGGCAACGGTCGCATCCCAGTCCGCCGCGTTGTCACTGTCCCACGCTGCTTCGTACTGGTCGCCCAAGTCTCGGTGACGCAGCAGCGCGACGGCGCGCTGCAACGCGCCAGATCGAGTCTCCTCATGTTCGGCCGCGTACTCGTCGAGGAACCGGACGTCATCCTCGGAGAGGCTCGCACTGATCTTCATACCTTAATGCTACCTGAGTAGGATTAGCAGCGTGCCTGTTCGGACCGCTCATGGAATGACCGGGCCACGCTCTCCGTTGGGTTGAGGTGACCCTTCGCCTCTCTGTGCTCGACCTCGTCCCCGTCCGTGCCGACCAGACCTCCGGCGACGCCCTCGCGGCGACGCTCGCGCTGGCCCGTGTTGCCGAGGAGGCCGGGTTCCACCGCTACTGGCTGGCCGAGCACCACAACATGCCGGCTGTCGCGGCCACCAACCCCGCCGTGCTCATCGCGATGGTCGCGGGTGCCACCTCGCGGATGCGGGTCGGGTCGGGCGGCGTGATGCTGCCCAACCACGCGCCGCTGGTCGTCGCGGAGCAGTTCGCACTGCTGGAGGCGGCCTATCCGGGGCGTATCGACCTGGGGCTCGGCCGCGCACCGGGTAGCGATCCCGTCACCAACTGGGCGCTCCGGTACGGCGGCAACGTGGAGGCCGACGCGGCCAACCGATTCCCGGAGTACGTCCAGAACCTGATCGCGATGATGGCACCCGACGGCTTCGGCCTGTCGCTGCGCGGCCAACAGTTCCAGTTGCGCGCCACCCCGCGGGCGGCCAGCGAGGCCGCGGTGTGGCTGCTGGGCTCGTCGGACTACTCGGCCCGGCTGGCCGCCGAGCTGGGACTGCCGTACGTCTTCGCGCACCATTTCTCCGGCAGCGGCACCGAGGAAGCACTCGCGTTGTATCGCGACCGGTTCACCCCGGGCGTGATCGAGAAGCCACAGACCTTCTTGACCGTCAACGCCTGTGTGGCCCAGACCGCCGCCGAGGCGGAGACACTAGCCAGGCCGTACGCGTTGGCCATGGTCGCGCTGCGTACCGGCCAGGAGCTGCGCCCCCAGGTCAGCGTCGAGGACGCCGCGGCCGTCGAGCTGTCCGACGCCCATCAGCGGCTGGCCGACACCATGCGCTCCCGTTGGATCGTCGGTGATCCCGGCCAAGCGTGGCGCCAGATCACCGAGCTCGCCGGACACTTCGACGTCGACGAGGTGATGGTGCACCCGGTCGCGGGTGCCCGTGCCGGCTCCCCCAGCGACCGCAACCCGGGTCGCGAGAACACGTTGAGCCTGCTCGCGGGGATACTTGACGCTTCATCTATTTCGTGAGACAGTAGATTCACTTCAAGCTTCAAGTATTTCCCGGAAGGAAGGCACCTCATGAGCACCCTCACCACGCCCGGCCTCGAGCCCGGCACTTACACGATCGACGCCAGCCACACCACCATCGGCTTCACCGCACGGCACGCCATGGTCACCAAGGTGCACGGCAGCTTCACGGAGTTCGAGGGCGAGGCGATCGTCGCCGACAACCTCGAGGACTCCCAGGCATCGATCACGATCAAGGTCGCCAGCGTCAGCACCGGCAACGAGCAGCGTGACGGTCACCTGCGCGCCAACGACTTCTTCGACCCGGAGAACTACCCGGAGATCCGCTTCGTCTCCACCGGCGTGGGGGTCGACGGCGACACCCTGAACGTGACCGGCGACCTGACCATCAAGGACACCACCAAGTCCATCACCGTGCCGTTCGAGTTCGCCGGTGGCGTCACCGACCCGTGGGGCAACCACCGCGTGGGCTTCGAGGGCTCGGTCGTGGTCAACCGCAAGGACTGGGGCGTCAACTGGAACGCGCCGCTGGAGGCCGGCGGCGTGCTCGTCTCGGAGAAGGTCACCTTGAACTTCGACATCTCGGCGACCAAGAACGCCTGATCCCAGGCGCCACCTTCGCGCTGATGCGCCCATCTGCCAGGCTTGGCAGATGGGCGCATCGGTCTTTGTCCAGGCGTACGACGACCTCGGTCGGGCAGTCGAGGTGCGACACCCTGCCGAGCGCGTGGTGTCGCTGGTGCCGTCGCTGACCGAGGCCATCGCGACAACCGATCGCAGCCGACTGGTCGGCGCCACCGACTGGTGTACGCATCCTGCCGATCTCGACGTGGCTCGCGTACGCGGCACCAAGAACCCCGACCTGGCTGCGATCGCCGCCCTCTCCCCCGACCTGGTGATCGCCAACCAGGAGGAGAACCGCGAGCTCGACGTGCGCCGGCTCACCGACGCGGGCATCTCCGTCTGGGTCACCGTCACCGAGTCGGTCGCCGGGGCGATCGCCTCGATGCGGAGACTGTTCGCCGACGCCCTCGGCTGGGAGCGCCCCGCGTGGCTGGACAAGGCGGCCGCGGCCTGGCATTCACCATTGCCCGCGCGTGACGAGCCCGTCGTGGTGCCGATCTGGCGAGACCCGTGGATGGCGGTCGGCAGCGACACCTTCACCGGTGACCTGCTCGAGCAGCTGGGCTACCGGCATGTGCTGGCCGACTCGCCCGACCGCTACCCGCACGTCGACCTGGCCGACCTCGACCGTGCCGACTACACCGTGCTGCTGCCCGACGAGCCCTACGAGTTCACCGTCGACGACGGACCCGAGGCATTCCGGCACGCCCACACCAGGTTGGTCAGCGGGCGGCTGCTGACCTGGTACGGCCCGGCTCTGCTCGAAGCACGAGCCTGGGCCGAGCACTGATTTCCTCGGGCGTCTGGGGATCGCTGGTCGAGTAAGGCAAGGCACGAGCCCGTATCGAGCCGCCCTCGGTCGTCGAGTGGTCCGAGGCGCCAGCCGAGGGCCGTATCGAGACGCCGA